>NZ_CP088251.1:3552500-3769403 GCF_021117405.1 Frateuria edaphi | reverse complement strand
GCCGGGGTCGCGTTCGGCAAAGGTCGGTGGCTGGGCGCCGTCGAGGGTCCAGGCGGAACGCCGCTGGCGGCACAGCGGGGCGGCGGTGCGCTCGGCAGGTTCGCCCAGGGGCCAGCAGATGTCGACCGCGCGCACGCTGGCCGGTCGCGGCGCATGCACGCCGCCGCGGGCGGGCAGCATGTCGGTGAGCTGGAACAGCAGCGGCAGCGCGGTGACGGCGCCGTACTGGCCGGGCGAGGGCGTGCCGTCCGGGCGACCGATCCACACGCCGACGGTCCAGCGGTCGGTCACGCCGATCGCCCAGGCGTCGCGGTAGCCATAGCTGGTGCCGGTTTTCCAGGCAACCGTGGCGTGCCGGTCGATGGTGCCTTCCATCGGCGCGCCTTCGACGTCGGCAGGGTTGCTGGCCAGGATGTCGCGGATGATCCAGGCGGCGCCAGGCGAGAGCAGGCGCCGCGGGCGGGCAGGCTGGTCCGGCGTGTAGCGCGGGGCGCCGGCGATGCCGGCGTTGGCGAACGCGCTGTAGCCGCCGACGAGGTTTTCCAGCCTGGTGGCGGTGCCGCCGAGGATGATCGACAGGTTGGGCCGTGCGCCGTCGGGAAGCTGCAGCTCGACGCCCCCGCTGGCCAGACGCGCGACGAAGCGGTTGGGGCCGACGCGATCGAGCATGTCGACCGCCGGCACGTTGAGCGAGCGCTGCAAAGCTTCGCTCACGCTGACCGGACCGCTGAAAGCCTCGTCGAAGTTGCCCGGGTGATAGCCGCCGAAGTCCTGCGGCGCGTCCACCAGCAGGCTTTCGGATGTGACCAGCCCGTCGTCCAGCGCCAGGCCGTACAGGAAGGGCTTGAGCGTGGACCCTGGCGATCGTGGCGCGCGCACCATGTCGACGTGGCCGGCGCGCTCCGGATCGGCGAACTCGCCGGTGCCGATGTAGATGCGCGCTTCGAGCGTGGCGTTGTCCACCGCGAGCACCGCGACCGAACTTCGTGGGGGCAGCCGGGCAAGGTAGCCGGCGACGTGGTCCTCCGCGGCGCGCTGCAGGTTGGCGTCGATGGTGGTGACGATGCGCCGCGCGCGCGGCTGCTGCCGGTGCAGGCGTTCGGCCAGCAGCGCGGCGGCGAGCGGCACGCGCAGCGAGCGCGCGACCACCGGCTCGATCGCCGCGTCACTGACCTGTTCGGACGTCCAGACGCCTTCGTCGCGCAACCGGCGAAGCACCTTGTCGCGCGCGGCGCGGGCCGCCTCCGGGTGGCGGTCCGGCCGCAGCCGGCTGGGCGCCTGCGGCAGCACCGCGAGCAGGGCCGCCTCAGCGCGCGACAGGCGGCTCGCGCTCTTGCCGAGGTACGCCCACGAGGCGGCCTCGACGCCTTCGATGGTGCTGCCGAAGGGTGCGTTGTCGAGGTAGAGATCGAGGATCTGGGTCTTGTCGAGGTGGGCTTCGAGCTGCAGCGCGCGGAAGATCTGGCGCAGCTTGCCTCCGAAGCTGTGCGGGATCGGCTCGATGATGCGCGCCACCTGCATCGTCAGCGTGGAGCCGCCTGAGACGACGTGACCGTGTAGCGCGCCCTGCAGCGCGCCGCGCAGCAAGGCGTAAGGGTTCACGCCGGGGTGGCGGTAGAACCAGCGGTCCTCGTAGGCGAGCAGCGCCTGGCGATAGAGCGGCGAGACCTTGGCAGTTGTCGTGGGATAGCGCCACACGCCGTCGCTGTCGGCGAAGGCGCGTAGCGGCGTGCCGTCGCGGGCGAGCACCACGGTGCTGCCGGTGTCGGGGGCCGGGAGCGGGAGGGGAAACAGGCGATCAAGGATGAGCGCGGCGAGCAGGAGCGCGACCAGGGCGAGAGCCGTAGCGCGCAGCCAGCGTTGCATCTTGGGCCGACGGAGCGCTGAAACGCTGTCACTCATGCAGACTGCCCTTCGACTTCGGCCTGCGGCCTACGCTCGCGGCGAACGATTCCTGGTGAGACCGTTCATGCCGTGAGTGCTCCGCGCATGCGGGCGAAGTCGAAGCATTCGCTCGGCTCCGACTTCGCCCTGAGTCGGCCTCGCTTCCGCAGAAAGCAAAGCCGTCCGTCGTGATGGTTCCCAGGATCAGGGCTCGACCACCGTGATCTTCGCCGGCACCGACTTGCCGATGCCCCGCAGGGCCGGCCGATACATGTCCTCCGCCAGCGGCGGCGGGACGGTGTATGTGCCAGGCGTGACCGCGCGGACCAGGTAGAACACGTGGGCGGCGTCGCCGCGGCGCAGGTGGAGGGCGGCGGCGTAGCGGTCGTCGCGGTACTCCTCGTGCACCAGGTCGGCGGCGCCGGTGTGCTGCTGCATGTCGATGCCATCGACGACGACGCCCTCCCACTGCTGCGCGCCGCCCAAGTTGAGGTTCTCCACTTCCAGGCCGCCGGGCAGCAGGTCGGTGACCAGTGCGTCGGGCATGTCGGTGCGCGCTTCCAGGGTGAGTTCGGCGATGAGCGTGTCGCCTTCCTTCAGCGTGTCGCCGGTCCACGGCTGGCCGTCGGTGGTGAAGTAGCCGCGGCGCACGTCGACCTGGCGGTCATCGGCGGCGGGCGGCTGCTGCGGGATGCCGGCGACGTCCAGCGTGGCGAACACGGTGGCCGTGCCGGCCGGCTGCACGCTGATGCCTTCCTTCAACTCGGCCAGCGTGAGTTCGCGCGTCCACAGGCGCTTGTCGGCGGGCGCGGCCTCGCTCTTGCCGCCGATCGCGAGGGTGACCGCCAGCGGCGCGCCGCTGCCGGCGTCGAAGGCCCGCGCCACGCGGGCGATCGCCACCTGCTCCTGGGTGGAGAGGTAGGACCACGACCAATGGTAGTACGGCACCTCCTGCTTGTTGGCGTGGTCACGCGCGGTAGCGTTGCGTGCCCAGTCGATCAGCTTGGCGTCGTAGGCGGGTTTACTCATCCCGTAGCGATGGGTGAGCGCGACCATCAGCGCCAGGTCGCGCAGGTCCGAGCCGTAGTCGCCAACGTACCAGGGACGCTCCTTGTCCCAGGCGAAGGCTTCGTCGACCGCCTTCTGCGCGCGCTCGGTGTCGCCCATCAGCTTGAGCGCCAACCCCAAGTGCACCAGCGGCAGCGGGCCGATCAGCTTGTCGCGGTCGTGGTCGAAGATCGCGCGCAGCGTGCCCAGCGGCGCGCGGTTGACGCGGGCCAGCACGAAGCCGGAGTAGGCCTCGTCGGCGATGCGCAGGTGGTCGTGGTGCTCGTAGCTGTAGTAGGCGTGGCCGCCGCCGAGCAGGTCGTCGCTGAGGCGCTGCAGCGATTTCTGCAGCACCTCCTGCGGCACGGCGAAGCCTTCCTCGCGCGCGTCGAGCATGAAGTCGACCACGTACGGCGTCATGAAGGTTTCGATCGGGCTGGTACCACCCCAGAAGCTGAAGTGGCCATTGCTGGCCTGAAACGAGGCGATGCGCGCCAGGGCACTGTCGACGGCGGCGCGACGGGTCGCCTCGCTGGTGGACAGCCCCAGTGCCGTGGCGGTGGCCGGGTCGAGCACCAGCGCGGCGTAGCCCTTGCTGGTGGTCTGTTCGATGCAGCCGTAGGGATAGCGCAGCAGGTCGCGCAACGCGGAGCCGTAAGGCAGCGGCGGCAGCGTGCCCAGGGTGAGTTGGGCGCGCACGGTTGGCGGGAGTAGCCCGGCGGCGGCGCCGGCATCCAGGTGCGCGGGCTTGCCCGCCTCGATCGCCAGCGGCACGGTCGTCTGTTGTTCGGGCCAGGCCGGACGCACGGCGAACTCGAAGTGGCGGTCGACCGTGAAGTCGCCGAGCGTGGCGTGGATGTCGAGCTTGGCCGCAGCCGCGCCGGCGCTCGCCGTCACCGGCATGGTGAGCATGGTGCCGGCACCGTCCTTGAGGGCCACCTCGCGGCTGGCGTTGGCGATGGTGATCGGGCCGGTGCCCTTGACCACCACCTTCGCCGTGCCGTCATGCCCGGAGAGGTTCTTCAAGTCCAGGCTGATGCGCGCCTTGTCGCCGGCGGCCATCACCCGCGGCGTGCTCGGCTCGACCACCAGCGGCGCACGCACGGTGACCGCGCCCTCGGCGTTGCCGAAGCGGTCGGCGCTCCAGGCCAGGGCGGCCAGGCGCAGGCTGCCGTTGAAGTCGGGCACCTGCACGCGCAGCGTCGCCTTGCCCTGGGCATCGAAGGCGACCGGTGCGGCGAACAGGTCGACGATCTGCACCTTGGGATTCAGCCGCGCCGCATGCGGCAGCGCCGGGCCGCTCATGTCGCCGCCGTAGCGCAGCTTGGCCTCGGCGCCGTCCATCGCCTCGATGATGCGGCTGTAGAGATCGTAGGCGTCCACGCTCAGGGCGCGCTTGGCGAACATCCAGGCCCAGGCGTCGGGCACCGGATAGTTGGTGATGTTGATCACGCCCTGGTCGACCGCCGACAACGTGACGTAGGCGCGCGTGTTGGCCAGGTTCTTCGCCTGCACGGTCACCTCGAGCGGCTTGCCCGGGCGCATCAGTGCGGGCGCAATCAGCGTGAGGGGAATGCGCCGGTCGTTGCGCTCCATCGCGACGTGCTCGACGCCGAGCGCGCGGGCGGGCGTGGTGTGTTCCTGCGCCTCGCCGCCGCGGAACACCAGTGCCGAGACGTAGACGTCGTGGCGCTCCCAGTCCTGGGTGACCGGGACCTCGAAGGTGCTGCCGGCCTTGGCGTCGATGTCGCGCACGTAGAGCAGGTGGTCGGACTCGACCAGCAGCAGGCCTGGGCCGTCATGCGGTGGCGTCACCGTCACCTTCATGGTGTCACCCGCGCGGTAGCGCGCCTTGTCGAGTTGCAGCTTGACCTTGTCCGGGCGCGCCTCCTTGCCGAGGTTCTCGTCCTCCCAGCTCCAGCCGGCGAAGAACGGAAACACCGTAGTGAGCTGCGTTTCCGGGTCGTACACCTCCAGCCGGTAACCGCCCCACTCCACCGGGAAGTCGACGTGCACGCGCTGCCCCGCGGCCAAGTCGAGGTCCTTCTCCTCGATCAGCTGCAGCTGCTGGTGCGCGTCGGAGGTCCAGCCGTCGCCATGCTCGTACAGCCAGTAGAAGTCGCGCAGTTCGCGCTGCAGCCGCACCTTCAGGTGATGGCCGGCGACGAGCTTGCCGTCGACGTCGGCGCGCAGGATCTCGAAGCCCGCCTGGCCTTCGCTCTCGGCGCCCTGCTTGGGGTCGAACAGCGGACGCACGCCGACCAGTTGCGGCGCCGGCCAGTACACGCGCTTGAGCAGGCGGGTGACGGCCCGGCCGCCGGTCTCGTAGACGCTGCCCGAGAGCGTGACGGCGAGCGGCGCGACCGGCTTGACGTCATCCGGCAACGCGATCGGCTGGGCGAGCTTGCCCTGCGCGTCGAGCCTGGCGTCGAGCACGTCGTCGGCGTTTCGGGGCAGGTCCAGTGTGGGGTCGCCGAAGAAGGTGTCCTTGAGGTTGTCCAGCGGATGCACTTCCGGCGCCACCAGCAACTTGGCGGTCACGCGGTTGCCGTCGGCTGGCGCGCCGTAGAGGTAACTGGAAGCGACCTCGAGCTTGAGCGGCTCGTCCGGCACCAGCCGCGCCTGCGGGCTGTCCAGGCTGAGTTTCAGGCGCTCGGGCAGGAACTCCTCGACGTGGAACGGGAAGGCCTCGACCGCCTCCTTCGCCGCCGGGTCCAGGCGGAATTCCAGTTGCCACAAACCGGTCGGCGCATCGGCCGGGATCGTCTCGGAAAGCGCGTAGTAGTTGAGGTTCGAAGGCGTCAGTTGCTGGTCGGCGAGCGTGCGGCCATCGGGCTGTTTCAGGCGCACAAACAGCGACTGCGCCTTCATCGGCTTGCCGTCGTAGTCGCGCAGCAGCGCCGACACGCGCAGCGTCTCGCCCGGCCGGTAGAGGTCGCGGCCGGACCAGGCGTATACCTCGAACGGCGCCTGCCTGCGGCCGATCACGTCGAAGTTGGAAATGTCCAGCGCGGGGCGGTTGAACGGCAGTACCGAAACGTCGTCACCGTGGCGCGCGATCAATACGTCCGACGGATCGAGCTTGTAGGCGATCAGCGCGTTGCCGTCGCCGTCGGTGGTCGCCTTGAGCCGCGCCTGCCCGTCCGGTCCATCGATCTCGATGGCCACGCCCTCCACCGGCGAACCGTCGCGCAGCGAGGCCACGTGCAGCAGCGCGTTGTCGCGGTACATGCGAAGGTGCAGCCCGAGGTCGCTGACGAAGAAGATCGCGCTGTCGTAGTTGCCCTTGAAGGTGCCGCCTTGCTTGACCACCGCCATGTACACGCCCGGCCGCTGCAGTTCGCGCACGCGCTGCACCGGCAGGTAGGTCACGGTGCGTTCGTTGTCGTCGCCGCCCAGCGTGTAGTGGTTGGCGTAGACCGAGTCGGCCATGTCGGTGATCGGCCGCTTGACGCGGTCGCCGTGCTCGCAGGTGTCCCAGCTGTTGATCTCGTGGTCGAGCTCGTAGCCGTCGCGGTGCTTGTTCGCCGGGTAGGCGCAGTAGAGGTCCGACAGCGCATCGTCGTGCACGCGGAAGAACTCCACGTCGGCGTCGTGCACGTTGACCGATACCAGCGGCAGGCCGCGGCTGCCCCGCGCGGGCAGCACGCTGCCGTGCGAGGCGAAGCCGACCGCGGGCAGCACGCTGCCGTGCGAGGCGAAGCCGACCGCGGGCGGCACGCTGCCGGAGTAAATGTCGCGCTTGAGCTCGCGCCCGAGCGTGCGGCCGTCGGCGGCGAGCAGGCCGGCGTGCAGCAGCACGGCATAGTGGGTGTTGGGCTGTACGAAGGGGAAGCGCAGCGTCTTGCCGTCGTCGTCCAGGCTCCAGCTACCGCTGATCGGCTCGCCGTTGCCGCCGGTGACCGCCAGCTCGCGGTCGAACGGCTGCGCCGCCGCCAGCGGGGCGTTGAAGCGCAGCACCAGCGCGGTGCGCGTGTCGCGCAGGTCGGCACCGGCCGAGGCCAGCGCGAACGCCGCCTTGCCGGCCGGCGCATGCGCGCTGGCGCTACCGGCGGGCGCGCCCTGCAGCGCCGGCCTGTCCTGCGAGGAGCGGTTGCAACCGCCCAGCAACGCCAGCGCCAGCAAACCCAGACACAACCCGACCTGGCGCGACCTGCGCGCCACCGACACTTGCCACATGACGATCCCCTTTCCTTGAGGTGCGGGCGCATTATCGCCGGGTTTTGTGGCGGCCCGGGGGCGGGCGGAAGCCAGCCGCGGGGCTGTTTGCGTCGTCCCTGACCAGCGCGACGCGTGCGCTTCGGCCGACGATGGGGCGCGGTTGCCAGCGCCCGTTCACGACTGGCGTCAGATAAGTGGTTTCAAGGCGCGGGCGGCGATCCGGGCGTCGCTGCCCGCGGCGCGGCTGACCATCGCGTAGTTGTAGCCATTGCCCGAGCCGTACTGGGCGAGCAGGCCATCGTCGACGCGCTCGCCGCGCGGAAGCAGGTAGCGGCGCGGACCGGGCGGTCGCACGTAGAAGCTGATCGCGTGGCCGGCCGCGTCCTGGTAGAGCACCATCGCGGCCGTTCCCTGTTCGGTGGCGAACAGGCGGCCGCCGACCGGCCGGAAGCCGGCCGCGCGCAGGTCCGGCAGCGGCACGCCGCGCTCGAAATGCCGGTCCAGCCAGGCCTGCAGATCGCCCGGGTGTCGCGGCACCAGGTCCGGCCTGGCGCCGGGTTCGAGCGCGAGCATGCGATAGGCCGCAAGCGCGTCGCCCATCGGCGGCATCGCGCGGGCGACCTCCCAGCCGCGCACCTGCCAACCGCCCAGGCCACCGATGCCGACGCACAGCAGCAACGAGGCGGCCAGCGCGAGCCGCGACACGCGGCGGCGCTGCCGGCGTGCGCGGATCGCGGCCGGGTCCAGTGCCGGGTTGGCCGGCAGCGACCCGATCCCGGCAAGCGCGGCGCGCAGTTGCTGGGCGTCGTGCTGCCACGCCTGCACTTGCGCGGCACGCTCCGGATGCCGGGCGAGGTAAAGCTCCACGGCGGCGCGGCGCTCGCCCTCGAGGCGGCCATCGACGTACGCGTGGATGTCGTGTTCGCTGGGTTCGTTCATTTGAGCACCCGCAGGGAGGGAGTGGTGGATTCGCCTTCGCCGAGACGGCGCAACGCGGCACGCGCGCGCGACAGGCGCGACATCACGGTGCCGACGGGTACGTCGAGGATCTGCGCGACTTCCTGGTAGCTCAGGCCCTCCACGGTGACCCACAGCAGCAGGCTGCGCTGTTCCGGGTTCAGCCGTCCAAACGCTTCGAGCATCGATTGCGCGATGGCCTCGCGCTCGGCCGAGGGCGCCTGCGGCTCATCCTCCGCGCGCAGGCGGCCGAGCAGCCAGGCGTGGCGCTGCGCGCGACGGCGACCGTCGAGGAACTGCCGGTACAGGATCGCGAACAGCCAGCTGCGCAGCGAGGCGTCCTCGCGCCGGCTGGACCAGCGCGAGAGTGCGCGCTCGAGCGTGGCCTGGACCAGGTCGTCGGCGCTGGACAGGTCACGCGTCAGCCACAGCGCGAAGCGCCGCAACCGCGGCAGCAGTTCGCGCAGGGCATCGTCGAGCGGGTGGACGGGCATGGCCGGACTCCGGCGTGAGGGCTTGGCCGATAGACGCGGCGGCGCGTGGATTATTCCACCGCGTGGGAATAAATCGTCCGCCCGTGCGTCCAGCGTGCCATCACCACACGGCCGAGGGCCGGGAGCATCCTCCATGAAGATCCGTTTCAGACAGGCCGCGCCTTGGGCGCTGATTGGCGGCTTGGCGGCCGTCACCGTGGCCGCGTTCGGTTACGTCGGCGGCTGGCTGGCACCGCATCGGCTCACCCCGCAGAGCCTGGTCGATACCCTGCAGGACAACGCCGGCCTGCACCCGGGCTACCGCCGCAACCACGCCAAGGGCGTGTGCGTGGCCGGATGGTTCGAGGGCAACGGCGCGGCGAGCGCGTATTCGACCGCGGCGGTGTTCGCGCGCGGCCGCACCCCGGTGGTCGGCCGCTTCGCCATTCCCGGCGGGAACCCGTACGCGCCCGACGGCAGCGTGCCGATCCGCAGCATGGCGCTGCGCTTCAACCCGCCGGACGGCGAGCAATGGCGCACCGGCATGAACGCGATGCCGGTGTTCCCGGTGTCCACGCCGCAGGCGTTCTACGAACAGGCACTGGCGGGCCGGCCCGATCCGGCCACCGGCAAGCCCGATCCGGCGAGGCTCGCCGCGTTCTTCGCCGCGCACCCGGAAACCGCCGCGTTCCGCGCCTGGGCGAAACACGCGAAGCCGTCGGCCAGCTACGTGACCGAGCGCTACGACAGCATCAATGCGTTCTATGTGGTCGATGCGCAAGGACATCGTCGCGCGGTGCGCTGGGCGATGGTGCCGCTGGCCGCCGATGGGCGCCCGGGACCGGCCGGCGATCCCGACTACCTCGCCCGCGACCTGGATCAGCGCCTAGCCCGGGGACCGCAGCGATGGACCTTGCGACTGACCTTCGCCGCGTCCAATGACCCCGTCGACGACGCCGCGCGCGTCTGGCCGGCCGACCGCCCCGCGGTCGACGCCGGCACGCTGGTGATCGAGCGCATGCAGGCGCAGGACAGCGGCGCATGCCGCGACGTCAACTACGACCCGACGGTGCTGCCGGCCGGCATCGAGCCTTCGGCCGATCCCCTGCTGGCCGCGCGCTCGGCCGCGTATGCCGACTCCTACCTGCGCCGTACCGCCGAGGAGGCGCACCTGCCCGGCAGCGCGCGTCCTACCGCGGAGGCCACCCGATGAACACGCCGACCACCTTCCATCCGATCGCGCGGCTGCTGCACTGGACGATGGCCACGATGATCGTGGCGATGCTGTTCATCGGCGCCGGCATGGTCGCCACCGTGTCGCAAAAGCACGGCTGGTTGCTGGCGATCCACAAGCCGCTGGGCATCGCGATCCTGCTGCTGGCGATCGCGCGCCTGGCGTTGCGCTTGCGCCATCGTCCCCCGCCGCTGCCGGCGGATCTCCCGCTCTGGCAACGGCTCGCGGCGCTGGCCTCGCACTGGCTGCTGTACGCGCTGATGCTGGCGCTGCCGCTGCTCGGCTGGGGGATGCTGTCGGCCGGCGGCTACCCGGTGATGCTGGGCGACGCGCTGCGGCTGCCGGCGATCCTGCCGGAGAACGCCGCGTTGTTCGCCTGGCTGCGCGAAGCGCACCGCTACCTCGCCTGGCTGCTGTTCCTGACCTTCGTGGCGCATATGAGCGCGGGGCTGTACCACGGGCTGATCCGCCGCGACGGCGTGCTGGCGTCGATGCTGCCGAGCCGTCGCGGCAAGGCGCCGATGGCGACCGGGGACTGACGCTTCCGCGGCACCCGTAGGGTGGGTTTCATCCCACCGCGGCGGACGTGGCCACATGGCCGAAGCCCGCCCTACGAAAGGCGGTGCCGGCCGCGCTTGGCGTCGAGCATCAGCAGGTCCGCCTCGCGGTAGGCCTCGCCCAGGTCGCGTTCGGGACCGCGCCAGCTGTAGCCGAGCGTGGCGGCGACGCCGGCGGAGCGCAGCGCCTGTTCGATGCGGGCAGCCTGGCGTGCCAGTTCGGTGGGGCCCACGTCCAGGATCAGCACCACGAACTCGTCGCCGCCCAGACGCGCCACCACGTCCACCGCGCGCACGGCACGGGTGATTTCTGTCGCGGCGCGCTGGATGAGCTCGTCACCCGCGGCATGGCCCTGGCTGTCGTTGGTCTGCTTGAGGCGATCCAGGTCGACCACCACCACGCCGGCGGTGGTGTGTTCGTCGCGGCAGCGCTGCTCCTCCAGCGCGAGCAGTTCGCGCCAGCCGCGGCGGTTGAAGATGCCGGTCATCGGGTCGGTCATCGCTTCCAGCTCGGCGCGCTCGGCGCGGCGGCGGGTTTCCTTCAGATCGACGTCGTGGCACCAGAGCGTGGCGAGCATCTGCGCGCACAGCTGCACGATCGGCAGCCAGCGCTCCACGTCCACCGATACCGGCTGCGGATCGATGCCGCACAGGGTGCCGATCGCGCCATGGTCCAGATGCACGGGCACGCCCAGGTACGCGGCGATGCCGCGGCTGGCGATCGGCGCGGCGGCGTACGGCGCGTGGGCGCTGACGTCGGGCACCACGCAGGGGCCGCCGCGCACCATTCGCGAGCAGATCGAGTCCGCCCACTTGAGGGCGTCGCCGCTGCGCACGCCGAAGCAGTCGTCGGACGCCGCCAGCACCAGCCAGTCCTCGCCCTGGACGCGGGTGAAATACCAGGCGCCGACGCCGGTTCGCTCGCGCAGCATCGACAGGCAGGCCTGCGCCGCCTCGCGAAAACCGCCGAACGCGGACAGCGGCGGGAATGACAGGGTTTCGGGCGGCGTGCTCATGGGCGGAACGATGACAGGACCAGTCGCGGAGGCGGGGGTCACGATGCCTGCCACGATGGTGCCAGCATGCCGATGAATCGCCCCTGCGCGTGGAAAAGCAGAATCCATGCCACGCCTCCTACCAGGGCGCCAGCAGCGGGGTGCGGGTCAGCACGTCGGCCAGCGACAGCGCGATCATCACCGCCAGCCACGCAAACCCGACGCCGGCGACGATTCGCAGCAGCGCGTTGTCGGTTTTCAGGCGCATGAAGATGGTCAGCACCAGCAAGGCCTTGGCCACCGCGATGCCCAGGTTGGCCACGGTGTTGAAGGGTCCGAGCTCGAGCAGCGCGCTGCCGGCGCTCAGTCCCAGCAGCACCAGCAGGGCGAGCAGCGTCCACAGGTTGCTGCCCAGCGTGGGGGGCCGCGGGCCGCTGCGGTGGGTGCGTCGCGGACGCGCGTTCATCCGGCCCTCCCGACCAGGTAGATCACCGGATAGACGAAGATCCACACGATGTCGACCAGATGCCAGTACAGCGCGGTCAGTTCCAGCGGCGTGTGGTAGTCGGCATCGTAGGCGCCATGCCAGGTGCGCCAGGCCATCACGCCCATCAGCACCACGCCGATGGCCACGTGGATGCTGTGGAAGCCGGTGATGAAGTAGTACAGGCAATAGAAGATCGCCATGCCGTGCGCGTACACGCCCTGCTGGGTGTAGCGGATGCCCGGGATCAATCCTTCCTGGTACTCGGCGGCGTACTCGAAGCCGTGCATTACCAGGAAGCCGATGCCCAGCAGCGCGGTGAGGCCCAGCAACGCCGTGGCCAGCCGGCGGCCGCCCAGCTGTACCTCGCGCACCGACAGCGCCACCGCGCAGCTGCTGGTCAGCAGCACGGCGGTCTCGATCGTGCCCAGCAGCATGTCGGTGTGCCGGCTGGCTTCGGCGAAGGCTTCGGGGAAGCGCACGCGGCACAGCGTGTAGCCGGCGAACAGCACGCCGAAGAACAGGATCTCGGTGGCCAGGAATGCCCACATGCCCAGCGTCGCGGCCTCGCGCTGCTGCACGGGGTCGTCGAACTGTTCGGGTACGGGATGGAGTCGGGCGTTCATCGGCGGTAGGCGTAGGGGCCTTCGGTGACGAGCGGGGTTTCGTCGAAGTTGTGCGGCGGGGGCGGCGAGCTGGTCTGCCATTCCAGTCCGGTCGCGTCCCATGGATTCGAACCGGCCCGTTCGCCGTGGCGCAGCGACCAGGCGAGATAGAGCAGCGGCATCAGGTAGGCCACACCGAGGATCGTCGCGCCGGCCGAAGACAGCACGTTCCAGACCTGGAACTGCGGCAGGTACTCGTGATAGCGCCGCGGCATGCCTTCCCAGCCGAGGATGTACTGCGGGAAGAAGGTGAGGTTGAAGCCGAAGAACATCAGGATCGCGGCGAAGCGCGCCCACGCCTCCGAATACATCCGCCCGGTGATCTTGGGCCACCAGTAGTGGATGCCGCCCAGGTAGGCCATCACCGCGCCGCCGACCATGATGTAGTGGAAGTGCGCCACCACGAAGTAGGTGTCGGTGAGGTTCACGTCCAGCGCGGTGGCCGCCAGGAACAGGCCGGTCAGCCCGCCCAGCATGAACAGCCCGACGAAGCCCAGTGCGTAGAGCATCGGCGCGTCGAAGCTGATGTCGCCCTTGTACAGCGTGGCGGTCCAGTTGAAGACCTTGATCGCCGAGGGCACCGCGATGATGAAGGAGAGGATCGAGAACACGATGCTCGCGTACATCGACTGCCCCGCCACGAACATGTGGTGCCCCCACACCAGGAAGCCGACCACCGCGATGCCGATGATCGCGTAGACCATGAACCTGTAGCCGAAGATGCGCCGGCGCGCGCCGTGGGTGATCAGTTCGCTGACCAGGCCCATGCCGGGCAGGATCATGATGTACACGGCCGGGTGCGAGTAGAACCAGAAGAAGTGCTGGAACAGCACTGGATCGCCGCCCAGCGCCGGATCGAAGATGCCGACGCCGAACAACCGCTCCAGTCCGATCAGCGCCAGCGTCATCGCCAGCACGGGCGTGGCCAGGATCATGACCAGCGCCACCGCGTACATCGACCACACGAACAGCGGCAGCCGCATCCAGGTCATGCCCGGCGCCCGCAGCGTGTGCACGGTGACGATGAAGTTGAGGCCGGTGAAGATCGAGGAGAAGCCCACGATGAACACGCCGGCCACCGCCATCATCACGTGCGAGTTGGAGAACATCGTCGAGAAGGGCGTGTAGAAGGTCCAGCCGGTGTCCACGCCGCCCAGCAGCAGGCAGGCCAGGGTGAACACGCCGCCGCCCATGTACAGGTACCAGCTGAAGAGGTTCAGCCGCGGGAAGGCCACGTCGCGCGCGCCGATCATCAGCGGCAGCAGGAAGTTGCCCAGCGTGGCGGGGATCGAGGGGATCAGGAAGAACCAGACCATCACCACGCCGTGGAAGGTGAACGCCTTGTTGTAGGTTTCCGCGCTCAGCAGGTCGCCGGCGGGCGTGACCAGCTCCCAGCGGATCAGCGCGGCGGCGAGGCCGCCGAGGAAGAAGAAGAAGGTGATGCCGATGCCGTACAGGACGGCGATGCGCTTGTGGTCGTGGGTCGTCAGCCACGATCGCAAACCGAAGCCTTCCTCCAGGTAACTGCGCGGCGTCGGCAGCTCAACGGTGCTCATCGGTGTCCTCCGCCGCGTGGGTGCGGGTCTTCAGGTACGCCACCAGGGCCAGCACGTCCTCCTCGCCGATGCGGCCCTCGAAGCTGGGCATGATCGGCGCGTAGCCGGCGGCGACCTGCTTCTTCGGCAGCAGGATCGCGTCGTGCAGGTAGCGCTCGTCGGCCAGCACCTGTGAACCGTCGGCCAGCGGCACGGTGCGGCCGTAGAGGTCGTAGAGGTCGGGCGCGTGCACGCCCGACTGCGGATCGTGGCAGCCGCTGCAGCCGAGCTGCCGGAACAGGTCCGCGCCTTGCGCGGCCAGGCCGGTGCCCTGGTGCGCATGCAGCCAGCGCGCGTAGTCGGAGGGCGCCATCACGACGACGCGCCCCCGCATGCGCGAGTGGTCGGTGCCGCAGAACTCGGCACAGAAGAGGTGGTAAGTGCCCGCTTCGGTCGCGGTGAACCACAGCTGCGTGTAGCGTCCCGGCAACACGTCCTGCTTCACGCGGAAGGCAGGCACGTAGAAGCTGTGGATCACGTCCTGCGAGGTCATCACCAGGCGGATCGGCTGGCCTACCGGCACGTGCAGCTGGTCGATCTCGCGCTGGCCGCCAGGATGCTGCACCTTCCACATCCACTGCTTGGCGACCACGTAGACCGGCTGGGCGTCCTTCGGTGGCGTGCGCATGCGGATCCACAAATGCACGCTCCAGCCGAAGATGCCCATGAACAGGAAGAAGGGCACCAGCGTCCAGGTCAGTTCCACGCCAAGGTGCTGATGCGCCGGCGTGCGCACCGCGTCGGTGCCGTGGCGGTACTTCACGCAGAACACGATCATCAGCGTGAATACGCCGACGACCACCAGGGCGCACAACAGCAGCAACGCGTCGAACAGATGGTCGACGTTCGGCGCGAAGGAGGACGCCTGCGGCAGCATCATGCGCGCCCCCTCGCCTTCAGCCAGGCCAGCCAGCCGGCCAGTGCCAGCGCGAAGGCCACGCCCAGCACCTGCATGGTGCGGCCGATCGCCAGGCTGTAGCGGCCGGTGGCCGGGTCGTAACCGCAGCACAACAGCACCAGCTGGTCGATCAGCGTGCCCAGCTGCCCGCGCGAGGCGCTGACCAGCGCCAGCCGCAACGAAGCCGGCGGCCAGGACACGCCGAAGAAGTACTGCGCGACCGTGCCATCCGGCGTGATCGCCACCAGGCCGGCGGCGTGGGCGTACTGGTGCAGGTGGTCGTCGTAGAAGTAGCGGAAGCCGATGGAATGCGAGAGCGCGGCGATGCTGTCCGGGTCGCCAGTAAGGAAGTGCCAGTGCCGCACGTGGGCATCCGCGTGCATCCGCGCGAGCATCGCCTGCGCCTGGCGTGCGTCCGCCGGCGTTTCGGCCGGATCGATGCTGACGAAGGCCACCTCGAAATCGCGGCCGGGCTGCAGGTCGAGCCTGGACAGTGTGTGCGCCATGCCGTTCAGCACCACGTCGCAAAGGTTGGGGCAGCGGTAGTAGCCCAGCGCGAGCAGCAGCGGCTTGCCCCGGGCGAGCGTGCGCAGGTCGACGGACCTGCCGTCAGCGTCCTGGAAGCGCGCGTCAAGGGGGACATGGGCGCCCAGGCGCTGGTCGAAGCCGGCGCGCTGGGCGAGATCGGGGGGTGGTGGCGGCGCCTGCGTGGCCCACGCCACGGGCATCCACAGAAGGAAGAGCATGGCCAACCGCAAGAGTGCACCTCGTGCGCGGCCGCCAGGCACGATCGGGCCGCGCGGTCGCGCACAAGCGGCACTCCTGCAAGGGATCGACGTCATCGCGGACGCTCCGTGGAGGAAGCCGGCACCGGCCCATCCTGCCCCGCCGCGACCATCGCCATGGCTCGCCTGATGGGAATCCGCGCCACCGTGTGCGCCTTGTCCGCCCACATATAGCCGTCCAGACGCGAACGCTGCAGCGCGCGCTCGGCGGCGATGTCGGCGGCCGGATCGGGTTGCAACCGTGGCTGTGGGGGAATCGGCTGGGCCGGCGGCTCGCCCGCGGTCAGCACCGGCCGCGCCCACGCGTAGACCAGCAGCACGATCGCGAGCAGGCTGAGCGCCAGGATCGCCGCCGCCCAGTGCAGCACGCCGGCCGCCACCAGGTAGGACTCGTGCGAATCGGGTTCACGGCTCATGGCCTGACCTCCAGCGCCACGCGCCGCTGCGCGCCGTAGCCCAGCCACCAGAGCCCGCCGATGCCGATCCACGCCAGCGGGTCGCTCCAGGCCAGCGCGTGGTCGCGCAGGCCGGGCAGCACCAGCCAGGCGACATAGCCGACCTGGGCGAGGAACAGCCACAGCGCCACGCCGGCCAGCCAGGCCACGCGCTGCTTGGCGTTGCGCGAGAGCAGCACGGCGAACGGCAGCGCCAGGTGGAACAGCACCAGGAACGCCCCGAGCCAGCGCCAGGCGGTCTTCACCCTGGGCAGGTACCACACCGTTTCGGACGGGAGGTCGGCGATCCATGCCGTGAGGTAGTCCATGAAGGCCAGGTAGCCCCAGGCCAGCACCAGCACCATCAGCACGCTGCCGAGGTCGTTCAGCCGTCTGGCCGTCCAGGATGGTGCGGCGGCGTCGCGGCGCGTCACGCTGATCCACACGGCCAGCCCGGCCGCGGCCAACAGTTGCGCCGTGCCGACCAGGATGCCGAGCGTGGTCGAGTGCCAGCGCGGCACCAGCGATGCCACCCAGTCGATCGCCGCCACCGACACGGTCAGCGCGTAGAGGACCAGGCCCCCGGCGGCGAAGCGGCCAGCCGCGGGCGTGGCCAGCCGCCGTCGGATACCGTGCGCCAGCCACAGCCACAAGGCGAACACGACCACCGCGCGCACGAGGAAGAACGGCACATCGAGCCACCAACGCTGGTGGTCGAGGTTTGGATCGGCCGCCTGCGCGTCGGCCCAGGGAAAGAGCACCGCCACGCCGATCAGCACCGGCAGCAGCAGCACGGCCATCAGCGGCAGGCGGCGGCTGGCCGCCAGCAAGGCAGGACGCAGCGCGAAGCCCCAGTCGCCGCCGGTCAGTGCATGGATCAGCAGCAGGCCCACGCTGCCCAGCGCCGGCGCCAGCCAGAACAGCCAGGCAAAGAGATAGGACAGCAACACCGCGCGAGGCGCGTGCAGCCCCAGCAGCAGGCAACCGACCAGCGCGAGGACGCCGGCCACCGCCGCGATGCCTTCGCCGCGCGACACCCTGGGCCATCGGCGGCTCATCGGCGCGCCTCCGCCGGCAGGCGCGCCAGGTCCTGTGGCGTGAGCCGGTCGCGCGGGGCGTGCTGGGAGAGCTGCAGCGCACGGATGTAGGCCACGATCGCCCAGCGGTCGTGCGGACTGATGCGATCGGCATACGGATACATCACGCCGTAGCCGTCGCTGATGACCTGGTAGAAATGGCTGTCCGGCGCGTTGCGCAGGCGGTCGGTGTGGTAACTCGGCGGCGCGGGGAAGCCGCGCCGGGCGATCATGCCGTCGCCGTTGCCCGAGCGACCGTGGCAGGGGGCGCAGTAGATGTCGAAGCGCTGCTGCCCGCGTTCGAGCAGCGTCATGGTTACCGGCAGCGGGTTGGCGTAGCGGCGCTCGTCGACGTCCCCTTGCGCGAGGCTGCGGCCCTGCGCATCCAATGGCAGCGCCGGGCCGGGATCGGGCGCCAACGTCATCTGCCCGCGGCGGCCGCTCGCGGTATCGGCCCCCGCCCCCTGCGCCATCGGCACGCTGCCCGGCGGCGGCGTGCGGGCGCTGTTGCCGTCGGCGAAGAGGGGACTGGGTTCGAGCGGTTTGTACTTGGGCTGCGCGTACATGTCGTGCATGGACTGCTCGCAGCCGCCCAGGAGCGATAGGACAAGCAGAAGCGCGGCTTTCGTTGCAGAAGCAGCCCTGGGCGCCACCGCGACATCGCGGTCGCGTCCAGGAGCGCTCCTGCGGGGAAAAAGCCGGTAGCGCTTCATCGCCCTACCCTCTCGATCGCCAGCGGCGCCAGCCGCGCGAGATCGTCGTGTGCCAGGGTCGCGTCGAAGCACGGGTCGTCCGCACGCAGCCACAAGAAGAAGCCGTCGCGGCTGGCCGCCTCGAAGCACGGCACGTCGAACAGCGGGTGGTTGAGCCGCGGCAGGCCGTTGGCGAAGAACAGGCCGACGACGCCAAACAGCGCGGCGAACAGGATGGTCATCTCCAATGCGGCCGGCATGAAGGCCGGCCAGCTGGCGTCCGGCCGGCCGCCGACGTTGATCGGGTAGTCGATCACCGAGGCGTACCACTCCAGCAGCAGCGTGCCGAAACCGCCGACCAGGCCACCGAGCAGCACCAGCGGCGGGATGCGGTTGCGCATCGGCCCCAGCGCCTGGGCGAGGCCTTCGACCGGGTAGGGCGTGTAGGCCTCCAGCTGCGTGTAGCCGCGGCCGCGCAGTTCGCGCACCGCCATCAGCAGTGCCTCGGCATGGTCGAAGCGGGCCAGCCATCCCTGCTCGTGCAGCGTACTCATGCGCCCTCCCGTTCGAGTCGCGCGCGCAGCTTGCGCAGTTCGAACATCGGCAACAGCGGGAGCAACCGCACGAACAGCAGGAACAACAGGAAGAACAATCCGATCGACCCCGCCAGGAAGGCGATGTCCCACACGGTCGGATAGAACATGCCCCAGCTCGAGGGCAGGAAGTCGTGGTACAGGCTGCTGACGATGAGCAGAAAGCGCTCGAACCACATGCCGATGAGCACCAGCAGCGCGATCACGAACAGCGCCGCGTGGCTGCGCCGCACGCGCTCGAACCAGATCGCCTGGATCGCCACCACGTTGCAGCCGATGATCGTCCAGTACACCCAGGCGTAGGCGCCGGTGAGCTCGGCCATGGCGTGCGCGATCTCGTAGCGGTCGCCGCTGTAGAACGCGTTGAACAGCTCCGAGGCGTAGCTGTAGTCGACGAACAGGCCCGCCGCCAGCATCAGCCTGGCCAGGTTGGCGATGTGCCGCTCGGTGATGAAATCGCCCAGGGCAAAGAAGCGCCGCAGCGGAATGCCCAGCACCAGCACCATGGCAAAACCGGAGAACAGGGCACCGGCGACGAAAAACGGCGGGAAGATCGTCGAGTGCCAGCCCGGCAGCAGCCCCTCGGAGAAATCCAGCGCCACCATCGAGTGCACCGAGAACACCAGCGGCACCGCCATCGCGGCGAGCAGCAGGTTGAGCGTCTCGAACCGCTGCCAGTGCCGCGCCTCGCCGCGCCAGCCGGCTGCGAGAAGCCCGTAGAACACCTGCTTGCCGCGCGTGGTGGCGCGGTCGCGCAAGGTGGCCAGGTCGGGGATCAGGCCGACGTAGAAGTAGAGCACCGAGACGATCAGGTAGGCGACGATCGCCGAGAAATCCCAGAACAGGGAGCTCTTCCACTGCGGCCACACGCCCATGCGATCGGGGTAAGGCGCGAGCCAGTAGAAGAACCACGGCCGGCCCAGGTGCAGGATCGGGAAGATGCCCGACACCGACACGGCGCACACGGTCATCGCCTCGGCGTAGCGGTTGAGCGCGTTGCGCCAGCCCTGGCGCGCCAGGTACAGGCCGCCGGAGATGAAGGTGCCGGCCATGCCGATGGCGATCCACCACACGTAGTCGGCGATGGCGAAGGACCACGCTACCGGGATATCCAGGCCCCAGATGCCCACGCCCTTCACCAGCAGCCACACGATGCCGACGCCCAGCCAGGCGGTGAGCACGAAGGAGAGCGCGAAGGCGAGCATCCACAGTCGGCCGGTGGGGCGCTCGAGCACGATGGCGCTGACCTTGTCGGTGATCGACGCGTGGGTTTCGCACGGAGCGAGCAGCGGCGTGGTCATGCCGATGCCCCCCGCGCCACCGATACCGCTCCCTCTCCCACCCGGGGAAAGGGAGAGGAGCCGAGGCGAGCGTGAGGCACGCCAAGCAAGCTCATGCGTCATCCTCCAACGCCGGGTGCGGGTTGCGGATCGCGGCGAGGTAGGTCGTGCGCGGGCGGGTGTTGAGCTCCTCCAGCAGCGTGTAGCGGCGCGGCGAGGCCTTCTGCCGGCTGACCGCGCTGGCGCTGTCCTGCTGGTCGCCGAAGACGATCGCCTGGGTGGGACATACCGCCTGGCAGGCGGTCAGCACCTCACCGTCGGCGATGCGCCGGCCGTCCTTGTCGGCGGCGATGTGCGCGGTCTCGATGCGCTGGATGCAGTAGGTGCATTTCTCCATGACGCCGCGGTTGCGCACGGTGACGTCCGGGTTGCGCTGCGCCTTCAGCGTTTCGGTGGTGAGGTCGCTGTACTGCAGGAAGTTGAAGCGACGCACCTTGTAGGGGCAGTTGTTGGAGCAGAAGCGCGTGCCCACGCAGCGGTTGTAGACCTGCACGTTGAGGCCTTCCGCATCGTGCACGGTCGCGCCGACCGGGCAGACCACCTCGCACGGCGCGTGCTCGCAGTGCATGCACGGCACCGGCTGGTGGTGAATGCGTGGCGCGCGCGCGTCGCCTTCGTAGTAGCGGTCGATGCGGATCCAGTGCATCTCGCGGCCGCGCCCGACTTCCTCCGCGCCGACCACGGGAATGTTGTTCTCCGCCTGGCAGGCGACGGTGCAGGCGCCGCAGCCGATGCAGGCGTTGAGGTCGACGCTCATGCCCCAGGCGTATTCGCCGGGCGGTCGATCGGGGTAGAGGCTGGGGGGCGGCGGCGTGCGTTCCTGCGCAAAAGCAGGGTCGTCGCGGTAGGCGTCGAGCGTGGCAACGCGCACGGGCGCGCGGCCTTCCATGGCGTGGTGGCGCTGGGTGGTGGCGAGCGCGTAGTTCGCGCCGGTGCGGTTGACGCGCAGGCCGTCGCAGCGCCACGGCGCATCCGCGCTGCGCAACGCATAGGCGTCGAAGCCCAACTCCCCGCCTACGCGCCCGGCGTGGCGGCGGCCGTAGCCGAGGCAGACGGTGACGCTGCGTGCGGCCTGTCCCGGCATCACCCACACCGGCGCCTGGGTGTGGCGGCCGTCGATGCGCAGTTCCAGCGCGTCGCCGTTCGCCAGGTCATGCGCGAGCGCGAGCTCGGTGCTGACCAGCGCGACGTTGCTCCAGGTCAGCGTGGTGAGGGGCTTGGGCAGCTCCTGCAGCCAGCCATTGTTGGCGTAGCGGCCGTCCCACACGGTCGGATCGGGAGCGAACAGCAGTTCCAGGCCGGGCTCGTCGGGCGGCGACGCCACCTGCGCGAGGAAGCCGCGGTCCACGCGCGGCTGTTGCGCGGGCGGCGCGCTGTGCGGAATGACGCCGCCTTGCAGGATGGCCGTCCACGCCGCGGCGTCGGCCTGCCAGGTGGACTGCACGCGCGTGCGCGGGCTTTGCAGGTCGCCCATGAACATCGCCAGCAATTCGTGCGCGCTGCGGCTGTCGTACAACGGCGCGATCACTGGCTGCACCACGCTGGCGGTGCCGTCGGCGGCGCGCAGGTCCGACCAGCTTTCCAGCGCATGCGTGCGCGGCAGGTGCCAGTGGCAGGCACGGGCGGTTTCGTCGCGGTAGAGGCCCAAGTGGATGCGGTGCGGCACCTTGGCCAGGTGCCGGGTGAACCCGGCATCGGCGGGCGTGGCGTAGGCCGGGTTGCCCTCGAGGATCAGCAGCGTGTCGACGCGGCCGGCGGCCATCGCCGCGGTGAGGTCGCGCAGGCCCTGCGCCGACGACTCCCACGGCTCGGGCGGCGCGTAGTACTCGACCGTGTGGCCGACGTTGCCGAGCGCCTCGTTGAGCAGGTGCGCGAGCGCGTGCACCCACGGCGGCTGCGTGCGTCCGGCGAGCACCAGCGAGCTGCCGTGCTGCGCGTCCAGGTCCTGCGCCAGCGCGCGCAGGCGGCGGGCGGACAGGCCGCTGGACTGCGTGGCGTGCACGTCCGGCATGCCGAGCAGCTCGCCCAGTTCCAGCGCGGCCATGCCGATGTGCGCCGAACCCAGCGCCCAGCGGTGGTCGGCCTTGGCGCCGGTGAGCGAAGGCGAGGCTTCCATCACGTATAGGCGGCTGAAGTCCACCGACTGCGGGTCGCGGGCGGTGGTGAAGTCGCGTGCGTGGCGCAGGGAGCCGGGCATGGTGGCCAGGAAATCGGCCTCCAGCGCGAGAATCACCTGCGCGCGGTCGAAGTGGTAGCGCGGGCGCAATGGATCGCCGAAGGCCAGACGCGCGCCAGCCAGCGCGTTGTCTTCGTCGACCGCTTCGTACTGATGCCAGCGCGCGCCGGGGAAGCGTTTGAGCCAGGTCTCGCGCTGCGCCGCCAGTGTGGGGGAATCGATCCGGCCGCTCAGCACGTGCAGGCCGCGACCGTCGCGGGCGAAGCGCGCCGCGAGCGTGATGGCCTCCTCGCCGAACGCGTCCCAGCTGGCGGCCACGCCGTCGTGGACCGGGCTTTGCGAGCGGTCCGGGTCCCACAGCTCCAGCACGGCCGCCTGCATCGCCGGCGTGGTGGCGCCAAGGCTGGCCGGATGTGCGGGATTGCCTTCGATCTTGGTCGGTCGCCCCTGGTGGGTTTCCACCAGCACGCCGGCCACGTCGCCGGCGCAGGCCAGCGTGCTGGCGTAGAAGCGCGGCAACGCCGGCGGCATCCCGTCGGGCCGGCGCACCCACGGCACGATCTCTTCCTGCGGCGGACGGCTGCAGGCGCCCAGGCCCGCCAGTGCCAGCGAGGCGCCGAGCAGCTTGAGGAAGCCGCGGCGGTCGAGCATGGGTTCGAGCTGGGAGAGCTGCGGGAAGGCTTCGCGCAGGCGATTGCGCCACGCGGGTTGCTCGAGGAGTTCCTCCAGTGCGCGCCAGTAGTGCGGGCCGCGACTGTCGGCCAGGCGCGTGCGCAGGGCGTCGAGCGCGCCGGATGCGGGGCCTCCCGGAAGAGCGCTCATCGATGGCATACCGAGCAGTCCGTCAGCCGGCGGGTGTCGATGTGGTAGCGCTTGACCAACGCCAGGCCGAGTTTTTCCTGGTCCCGTGCCTGCCACCCCATGGCAAATTCCTGCTCGCGCGGGCGCAGGTATTTCTGCGGCGCGCGGTGGCAGTCCAGGCACCACTCCATCGACAGCGATTTCGTGCGCATCGTCAGCGGCATGCGGTCGACACGACCATGGCAGCTCTCGCAGCCGACGCCCTTGGCGACGTGGATGGAATGATTGAAGTAGACGAAGTCGGGCAGCTGATGGACGCGGTTCCAGTGCAATGCCATGCCGCGCCGCCAGCTTTCGACCACCGGCTGGAGCACGGACTGGTCGGTGTACAGCTGCGAGTGGCAGGTCATGCAGGTGGAGATCGGCGGCATGCCGGCGAAAGCAGAGGTCTCCACCGTGTCGTGGCAATAGCGGCAGTCGATGCCGTCGTCGCCGACATGGTGCTTGTGGCTGAAGGGGACGGGTTGTTCCACGGCCTCGCCGATGCGATGCGGTCCGTTGGTCAGCCCGCGCCAAGCCAGCACGGCGGCGCTGGCCAGGATCAGCACGGCCAACAGGGTGAGCTTGACGAACAAGCCGAAGCGCGGATGGAAGATTTGGGTCATCGCCCTCTCGTGGTGGTCCTTTCCGGCGAGCGTTCGATGGCAACCATCGCAGGGGTGGCGTGAAGCGCGCGCGGGTTTTTTTAAGTGCGCAGGCGCGAAGCGCCAACCTTCGCCTCCTCTCCCCGAGCGGGAGAGGGAGCAGAGCGCCTGAAACTCCCGCGAGCCCAACGGCTCGCCCCCACCCTCTCCTCTCGGGAAGACGGGAGCACGGCGTCACGGCGATTCGCGCAAGGTCTCTCGCAGGTCTTCCACGTCGTCCGCATCCACGGCTCCGGCGTGATTGCCCCAGGCGTTGCGGATGTAGGTGGTGAGGTCGGCGATCTGTGCGTCGCTCAGGTGGTCGGCAAAGCCCTGCATCGCCAGGCCGGTGGGTTCGGCGGCAGTCCTGGGAATGCGTGCACCGTCGAGGATCACGCCGATCAGCGTGTCGGCGCTCGCGGCCTGCACGGCGGAGCTTTGCCGCAACGGCGGGAACGCGCCGATCTCGCCCTGGCCCTGCTTCAGGTGGCAACCCGCGCAGTTGTCCACGTAAAGCGCGGCGCCGCGATCGAGGGTGTTCTTGTCGACCTTGGCCACCGAGGTGTCCTTGGGTGCCGGCAGGCTCTTCAGGTATACCGCGATCGCTTCCAGGTCCGGCTTGCTCAGGTACTGGGTCGACTGCTCGACGACTTCGGCCATGGGACCGGCGGCCGAGGTGCGGCTGTTCCGGCCGGTGCCCAGGTACTGCACGATGTCCTGCGTGGTCCAGCTGCCCAACCCATCGCGCGCGCCACCGGCCAGGCTCGGCGCATAGGCGTTCTCGGCATAGCCGCCCGTGGGCGGGTCGTCCATGTCGGTGGCGCCGGCGAGGTTCTTGTCACCGTGGCAGGCGCTGCAGTGGCCAAGGCCCTTGACCAGGTACGCGCCGCGGTTCCATTGCGCCGAGCGTTTGGGATCGGGCTGGTAGGTGCCGTCGTCGAAGTACATGCCGTTCCACATCGCCATCAGCGCGCGCTGGTCGAGCGGCCACGGCAACGCGTTGCGGCGATGGATCTGGCGCACGGGCGTCAGCGTGTCGAGATAGGCCTTGATCGACAGTACGTCGTCGCGGCTCAGCCTGGTGTACCAGGGGTAGGGGAAGGCCGGGTAGAGATGACTCCCTTCCCGGTCGATGCCCTCGTGCATGGCGCGATAGAAGTCCTCGTCGGTCCAGCGGCCGATGCCGGTTTCCGGGTCCGGCGTGATGTTGCTGGAGTAGATGGTGCCGAAGGGCGTGGGGATGGCGCGGTCGCCGGCGAACGGCGTGCCGTTGGGTGCGGTGTGGCAGGCCTCGCAGTCGCCGGCGCGGACCAGGTAGCGGCCGCGCGAGATCTCGCTCCACGGGCCGGCGCTCATGCGCTCGCCGAGCTTGATCGCCGAGGGTGCGCCCGCGTCGCGGTCATGGCTGCAGGCGGCGCACAGCAGGGCGAGCAGGAACAGGGCCGCGAGCGCCAGGTTCCTGCGCAGGGTCCCCGCTTGCAGGGAACGGGTACGTGCCGCGCTCATGCCGTCACCAGCGGGCCGGGGTTCTTCAGGTACCGCTTCATCGCTTCGGCCGACCAGTAGGTCAGCGCGCCGACCGTGCCGGTCGGGTTGTAGCCGGCGTTCTGCGGGAACACGCTCGCGCCCATCACCCACAGGTTCGGCACGTCCCAGCTCTGCAGGTAGCGGTTGACCACCGAGGTCTTCGGGTCGTCGCCCATCACCGCGCCGCCGGTGTTGTGCGTGGTCTGGTAAGGCACGATCGAGTACGGACCCTGGCGCTTCTTCTCGTGGATGCTGGCGCCGGGAATCGCGCGGCCGATCTGCGCGGCCTTGTCGGTGAGGAAGCCGGACATCTTCAGCTCGTTGGGCTGGAAGTCGAAGGTCAGGCGCAGCAGCGGGTTGCCGTAGACGTCGCGCCAGGTCGGGTCCAGGTCCAGGTAGCTGTTGCGATAGCTCATCACGCTGCCGTGGGTGGCGATGGAGCAGGCGGTGAGGTAGTTCTCGTGCATCGCCTTCTTCCACCCCGCGCCCCACTTGGGCGCGTTCTGGGGCAGGTAGTGCTGCAGGATCGGCCGCCCGCCGGTATTCCACAGCGCGATGTAGCCGCCACCGACGAAGCCGTGCGGGCCGTGGTCGAAGTTGTCGCCGTTGAACTCGTCGATCGCCTGGCCGAGCGCGCCGGCGCCCATGAACGGATTGAGCCGCTCCTTCTGGAACACGTCGACCGAGGACGTGATCTGGTAGGCGTAGTTGCGCCCGACCACGCCGGTGTTCGATACAGGGTCATACGGCTGGCCGATCTTCGAAAGCAGCAGCAGGTGCACGTTGTGCTGGGCGAAGGCGCACAGCACCACCATCTGCGCCGGCTGCTCGATCTGGTTGCCCTCGACATCGACGTAGGTGACGCCGGTGGCGCGCTTGCCGCTCGAATCGGTGTTGACGCGGGTGACGTTGCAGTGCGTGCGGAAGTGGAAGTTGTCCTTCTTCAGCAGGACCGGGAGGATGGTCGTCTGCGGACTGGCCTTGGAATAGTTGCCGCAGCCGAACCACTCGCAGTACCCGCAGTAGGTGCACTGGCCCATCTGCACGCCCAGCGGGTTGCGGTACGGCCGCGAGGCGTTGGCCGCCGGGCACGGGAATGGCTTGAAACCCACGTCGCGCGCGGCCTTGTCGAACAGCACGGTGGACGCACTGCGCTCCAGCGGCGGCAGCGGATAGCCGCGTTGCCGCGCACCTTCGAACGGGTTGCCGCCGGCCACCAGCTGGCCGCCGACGTTGCCGGCCTGGCCTGAGACGCCGCAGAGGTATTCGAAGCGGTCGTAGTGCGGTTCCAGTTCCTCGTAGGTGACGCCCCAGTCCTGCAGGTTCATGTCCGCGGGAATGAAGCCTTTGCCGTAGCGCTGCTCGGTGTGTGTGCGTATCAGGAAGTCCTGTGGCAGGAAGCGCCAGCACTGGCCGTTCCAGTGCACGCCCGCGCCGCCCACGCCCGCGGCCGGCAGGAACGAGCCCAGGTGGCGCATCGGCAGCGCGGTCTGACTGGCGTTGTTGCGGAAGGTCAGCGACTCGCGCTCGGGCGATTCGAAGATCTGCTTGCGCACCGCATAGCGCAGCTCGTCCTGGATGTGGTCGGTGGCGAAGTCGGGGACGGTGTCGCGCCAGGCGCCGCGCTCCAGCGCGAGCACCTGCACGCCGGCGTCGGTCAGTTCCTGCGCGATGATCGAAGCCGTCCAGCCGAAGCCGACCAGCACCACGTCTACCGGCGGCATCCGCCGCGCCATCAGGAAACCTCCCCGGCATGGGCGAGCGCGGCGCCGGGCACGCGGCCGATCAGGCTGACGCAGGGCTGCGGGTAGGGCTTGCCGTATTCGCCGATCTCGCGCACGTAGTTGTAGCGCGGGCCCGGGAAGCCGATCAGTTTCCAGCCGGCGAAGTCGCGGTTGCCGCCGTAGGCGGGGTCGGCGAGGAAGCCTTCCTGGGTGTTCTGCCAGAGCAGGTTGAAAAAGGTCTTCGACGGCACGTCGCCCAGGTCGACCTTGCCGTCTTCGAGCGCATGCAGCACCTGGTCCTGCTGGTCGGTCGTGAGCTTGGCGAACGGCTGGCGGTACTGCGCTTGGCAATGCTTGTCGATGCCGGCGATCGCCTGGCGATAGAGCTGCGCGGGCGTGAAGCGCAGCTGGTAGCCCTGGCCATCGATGCCGTTGGGCCAGGGGCCCTGCATGTACCAGCGCTCGGCGCGGCCGTAGGGACCGGCCAGCTGCAGGTCGAGGAAGGTGGGAACGCCCGCCTTGTCGGCACCGGGGCCCAGCGCGTCGGCGGGAATCAGCCGCGCGGTGGCGGCCTGGATGAAATCCATCTCCCCGGCCGCGAAGAAGGCGTTGGACGGGCCGCCCTGCGCATCGGCGCCGCTGCCGCCGCAGGCGCACAACGCCATGCCGGCCGGTACCGTCACGCCGACGAGCCTGAGGAAATCCCGGCGTGCCGGATCGTGGTTCACGTCTGCCGCTCCTTGCCTTCACGGGAAAAAGAGAGCCTAGGCAGGCGACGGTGAAGGGCCGGCGTCATCGGGGTGAAGATCGGGTGGTAGCCGTCGCAATATTTTGCGTTTTGGTTCAACGGTTTGCGACATCCGCCATCGGGGAGGAGTCCGCTGACCACACCTGCCCGAGGGCGCGGCAGGTTCAAGCGACCTCGACAGGAGCGCTACCGCAATGGCCGTGAAATTTTTTGAACCACAGGCCTAAGATCGCCTGCTTAATGCTTGACGCAGCAATGCTTTAGCCTGCACGCTTCCATCACTTCTGTATGGTCAGGATTCACGGTTCGAGCCGCGCTTGCGTGTGTGGGAGGTGTCATGGCGAAGGACAACCTTGTGTTGCTGGTGGAAGACGACTCGGACACGCGCGAAGTCATGGCGTTGCTCCTTGACGCGGCCGGTTATCAGGTGCTCTCCGCGCGCGATGCCAGCTCCGGCATCCGCCTGATGGACGAGCAGCCCGGGATCGACGTGATCGTCACTGACGTCAACATCGGCGCCGGCCAGGACGGCATCAGCATGGCCGAGGAGCTGCGCCGGCGCGGGTCGACCGCTGCCGTGGTGGTGATTTCCGGCGACCCGGAAGCGTCCAGCGAACGGCTGGGTCCGACCGCCACCTTCCTTCCCAAGCCGTACGACCGCAAGGCGCTGCTGGCGGCGATCGCCGATGCGCGCGCCAAGAATGCCCGCGCCTGCGCCGTCGCCGACGATGGCCGGCCGCCCTATCCCGGTTTATCTCACTAGCCAGTTGAGGTAGGTTCGGTCGAGGCCGGCCAAACCGGAAGGCGGTCGTGCTGCGACTGCAAACCTTTTGCCCGGGGAACGAATGCCGATGACACCGTCATGGACGGCCGTGGCGCGGTGCTTGCTGTGCAAGGACGGTGGCGTGGAAACAAGCGGGTCCAATTCCTACCAGCTGCTGGTGCAGTCCATCCTGGACTACGCCATTTTCATGGTCGATCCGCAGGGCCGCATCCGTAGCTGGAACGCCGGCGCCGAACAGATCCACGGCCATCGCGCCGCCGACATCGTCGGACGCCCGTTCGCCCAGCTGCATACCGAGGAAGAGCGCGCGGGCGGGCGGCCGGAGCTGATCCTGCACATGGCCGCCGCGCACGGCCGCTTCCAGGAAGAAGCCGAGCGGCTGCGCCGCGACGGCAGCCGCTTCTGGGCGCACGTGGTGTGCGACGCGGTGCGCGACGAGCAGGGTCACCTGCTCGGCTTCGCCATGGTCACCCGCGACATCACCGAGCGGCGCCTCACCGAAAAGCGCCTGCGCGAAGTGGAGCGGCGCTTCCGCCTGTTCGTCGACGGCGTCACCGACTGCGCGATCTGCATGCTCGACGCGCACGGCACCGTCACCGACTGGAACACCGGCGCCGAACGCATCAAGGGCTATACCGCGACGGAAATCATCGGCCGGCCGCTGACGCAGTTCTTCGTCAACCCGTTGGTGGCCCAGACGGCGATGACCGTGGCCAGCGAGAGCGGCCGCTACGACGTGGTCGACTGGCAGGTCCGCAAGGACGGTTCGCGCTTCATGGCCGAGATCGCCATCGACGCGATCCGCGACAATGACGGCCAGTTGCTGGGCTTTGCCAAGATCACCCGCGACATCACCGAACGCATGGAAGCGGAACGGCATCTGGAAGAAACCCGCGCGCAGCTGTTCCAGTCGCAGAAGATCGAGGCGCTGGGCCAGCTCACCGGCGGCATGGCGCACGACTTCAACAACCTGCTTCAGGGCATCATCGGATCGCTGGAAGTGGTCGAGATGCGCCTGGCCGCCGGTCGCCAGGACGTGGAGCGGTTCCTCGGCAACGCGCTCGATTCGGCCAAGCGAGCGGCCACGCTGACCCATCGCCTGCTCGCCTTCGCGCGGCGCCAGCCGCTGGCGCCCAAGAGCGTCAACCTCAACGACCTGATCGCGCAGATCGCCGAGCTGCTGCCGGCCACGCTGGGCGAGCGGATCGAGCTGAAGCTCGAACTGGCGCCCGCGCTGGTGCCGGTGCTATGCGATCCGAACCTGCTGGAAAGCGCGATCCTCAACTTGGCCATCAACGCGCGCGACGCCATGCCCGACGGTGGCCAGCTGACCATCCGCACCGGCTCGGTGCCGCCCGGCGAAGGCCCGCTGCGCCGCCCGCACAGCCTGCGCGATGCGCCCACGTTGCTGCTGCAGGTGAGCGACACCGGCATCGGCATGACACCCGACGTGCGCGCGCGGGCCTTCGACCCGTTCTTCACCACCAAGCCCAAGGGGCGCGGCACCGGCCTGGGCCTGTCGATGATCCATGGCTTCGTCAGCCAGTCGCGCGGCGCCATCGAGCTGGACAGCGAGCCCGGCCACGGCACCACCGTGTCGATCTACCTGCCCAGCGGCGAGCGCCGCAGCGTGCGTGCGCTGGACGATCGAAACGCCGGCAAGCACTGGGAGCCTGCCGCCGGCGAGACCATCCTGCTGGTGGAGGACGAAGACGTGGTGCGCGACCTGATCGCCGGCAAGCTGCGCGACCTGCGCTACCGCGTGCTCGAAGCGCGCGACGGCCACGCAGGCCTGGCCATCATCGAATCGACCGAACGCATCGACCTGGTCGTTTCCGACATCGGACTGCCCGGCCTGACCGGCATGCAGATGGTCGACGTCGGCCGCCGCCACCGTCCGGACATGAAAGTGCTTTTCATGACCGGGTACGCCGGGACCATGCCCGATAACTGGACGCTCGACGCCAACACCGACCTGTTGACCAAGCCGTTCGAGTTCGACGCACTGGTGCAGCGCATGCGCAACCTGCTGCCCGGCCCGCTGAAGCAGGCAAGCTCTCCGTAACAGGCAGGCGCCCGCCTGTAAAAACTGCCGGGGTCGGTAAAAGCTGCCAGTGCCGCGTGCACGGCCGGGCTCGCCGGCACCCGCGCGCCGGATTGGCACATGGCTTGAATGGTGGGTGATGTCCCTCTTCCACGAGGCATCCCCATGCACGCGTTCCTGCCCTGCCCGCCGCTGGTCAATCCGATCCGCGTGCCGCGCATGCCGCCGCCCGGCAGCATGGTGCCGTCCAAGCCGGTCGGTGACCCCGAATCACTGCCGCCCGACCCCACGCCGCCGCAGCCTTACGACCCGGGCGATCCGGTACGCGCGCCGAGGCCGCGCGAGCCGGACATGCCGGCCATCGACCCGCACGAGCCCGGCATTCCCATGCCGCGCATCGGCGAACCCGGCACGCCGCTCTGCCGCTGGTTGAACTGACAGCAAAAGTTGACACGAAGGCTGCAATTTTTTCGCCCACCCATCCCACCGGAGGTTCCATGAGCCGAGACGACGATCGACACGACGACGAAAGGTCACGCTATCGCACCCGCGAAGAGCGGATCCGCGAACGCAACCTGCGCGATCCGTACGAAGCGGGTCGGCAGGTCCGCGCGTACGGCGGCGACGAAGAACGCCCCTGGCAGGCCGCACACCCGCGCCGCGACTTCGAGGGCGGTCGCGCGCCCGACCGGAGCGAACAGCCGGCGCGCTACGGTGGCGGCTATCGCGAGGATGACGAGCTGTGGGCACGTCCGCGCGACGCGCGCGGCGATGCGCGCTACGGCCTGGATACCGATGCCGAACGCCACTTCGCGGAGGGCTATCGCAATGCGGACGACCGCCACCGCGCCCACGGCTACGGCCGCTCCGCCGGCATCTGGCGGAACGAGCCGCGCCACGGCCAGAGCAACAGCGGCTACGACGCCGATCGCGCCTACGGCCAGGGCAACCGGCAGGACGACGCGCGCAGCGATCGCATGCGCGCCAGCTGGACGCAGGAACACGACTACGAGGGCCCGCGCTACGGTGCGGAAGGCAGCCGCGCGTCATCCGGTCGTGGCGAGCTCGGCAGTCAATACGCGCGCACCGATACCTACGGTGGCGCCGGCTTCCGCCAGGAGGGCAAGCGCTACTGGTTCGACGAAGGCGACCAGCGCGGCCAGTTCCGCGGCACGCAGCCCCGCGGTTACGAACGCAGCGACGAACGCCTGCGCGAGCTCGCCTGCGAGCGGCTGACCGACGCGGACCTGGACGCCAGCGATATCGAGGTGAAGGTGAACCTGGGGACGGTCACGCTCGAGGGGACCGTCCGCGCGCGCTGGATGAAACACGCCGCGGAGGACATCATCGACGACCTGGGCGGCGTGAAGGACATCCAGAACCATCTGCGCGTGACTCGCGGCGATACGGACACCGGCGCGCAAGCCACGACAGCTTTGCCAGCCAGCGGGCCCGGCGGTACGTCGGCCACTGGATCGTCCGGTGGCGCGACCGCCGGTACGGCTCCCTCGGGCGGCGTCGCCGACAAGGGCAACGGCGACATCGGCGGACGCAGCCGACATTGACGCGCGCTGCACAAACCTGCCTGCACGGCAACGCAGACGGGCGCAACGCGACAAGCGCAGACGCGCGTACGGCATACGCCACACGCGTGTCGGGCAACCCTTACAACTGGGAACATCTCTTCGACGCTACTTGCACTTCGCTTGGGGCATCGTCGGTTTCGTCCACGCCGACCTGCCAAGCGCTGCGCAGTTCTAGCTGTCGCCGTGGATCCACGGGCGCGCAGGCGCGCCCCGATTCCTCCACGAGACAGCTTGGGGTCACCGACCCCTCCCCGGTGAACCTGTGCCGACGACTGCTTCCATCCTGCTCGTTGACGACGACCTTCAATTCCTAGACGTGGTAACCGCCTTTGCCGAACCGAAAGAATGCACCGTCACCGGTGCCGCCAGCCTGGCGCACGCGCTCAAGCTCACGGCCGAACGGCGGTTCGATCTTTTGTTGCTCGACCTGTCGTTGCCCGATGGCAACGGCCTGGAACTGATCGACCGCCTGGACCCGCAACAGACCGGGCAGGTGGTCGTGGTCACTGGACATCCTTCGGTGGAGACCGCCGTGCGTGCGCTGCAATTGCCCGTGCTGGATTACCTGATCAAGCCGATCGAGGGCGCGCAGCTCACCTGCCTGCTCGACCAAGCGATCGCGGCGGCCAAGCTGCGCGCCGCCTCGCAGGAAGAGAGCGAGCGCTGCGGCGAGCTGATCGGCACGAGCGCGGTGATGCAACAGCTGTTCGAGAAGATCCGCCGCGTCGCGCCGCTGGACGTGACGGTGCTGATCCACGGCGAGAGCGGCACCGGCAAGGAACTGGCCGCGCGCGCGTTGCACCGGTACAGCGAGCGCAGCGGTCGCTTCGTCGCGGTCAACTGCGGCGCGATCGCACCGGACCTGCTCACCAGCCAGCTGTTCGGCCACGAGCGCGGCAGCTTCACCGGCGCGGTCAAGGACCACGCCGGCTTCTTCGAGCAGGCGCAGGGCGGCACGCTGTTCCTGGACGAATGCACGGAGATGCCGCTGCAGTTGCAGACGCACCTGCTGCGCGTGCTGGAGGAGCGCGACGTCACCCGCGTCGGCGCCAGCGCCAGCAAGCCGGTGGACGTGCGCGTGATCGCCGCGACCAACCGCGATCCGTTGCAGGCGGTGCGCGATGGCGTGCTGCGCGCCGACCTCTACTACCGCCTGATGGATTTCCCGCTGGCGATGCCGCCATTGCGCGAACACGCCAGCGACATCCCGCTGCTGGCCCAGCGCTTCCTGGACCGGCTCAACGAGCGCTACGGCACGGCGCGCCGCTTCGCCCCCGACGCGGTGCGCCGGCTGTTCACCTACGACTGGCCTGGCAACGCGCGCGAACTCAAGCACGCCGTGCAGCGCGCCTGGGTGATGTCCGGCGAAGAGCTGGACATGCACATCGCCCAGCCACCGCAGCATCCGCTGCACCAGGCGCACGACCACGGCAGCATGCCCTTTCGCATCGGCATGACCATCGAGGAAATGGAAAAACAGATGCTCCTGCGCACGCTTGCGCATTTCGACAACGACAAGACGCGAACGGCCGAGGCGTTGGGGGTAAGCCTCAAGACGATCTACAACAAGCTGTCGCGTTACCAGCACGAAGACCGCGAATGAAATGAACGCTCGACCGGCAAGCTCAGCCATTACCCCCATCCCCCTGCCGCTGCCGACAACGTTGCAAGCGCTAGACGCCTCCTCCGCCGAGGAAGCGATCACCCGCCTGCTGCAACACGTCAGCCTGCAATGGCACGCCGAAGTCTGCCTGCTGGTGGCGCCGCACCGGCCCAGCGGGCAGGGCCGCTACTGCTGGCAGCTGCCACCGCCACCGCCTTCGCGCCGCGATGCGCGGGCGCTGGCCGGGCAGGTGGCCACGCAGTCGCTGCGCTCGGCGCTCACCGTGGAGCGCAGCGATGCACGCGAACGCGACGGCAGCGCACGCCTGCGCGCGATCGCCCTGCCGTGCCGCCGCGCGCGCCGACCGGCAGCCGCGCTTGGCCTGGCGCTCTACCGCCCGCGCATGCTCGACGCGGAAGAACGCGCCGCGCTGGCGCACGTCGGTGCCTGGCTGGCGGTCCTGCTGCAGCGCGAACGGCGCGAATCGACCGAACAGGAACAGAACACCGATCCGGTGCCGGTGGTCGATGCGATCAACAACGCGCTCAACGTCATCCTGATGCGCACGGATCTCGCCGCGCTGATGCTCGAGCGCAAGGAACACGCCGGCGTGCTCGCCGTGCTGAACCAGATCGGCAGCGGCTGCCTGCGCTGCGCCGAACTGGCCCGTGGCCTGCTCGCCGAGCCGCCGCGCCCGCTTCGTCGTTCCGACCTGAACTAGCTGCCGCGGAGCATCGCCCACGGGTGGGCTCCTGAGAAAAAGCCGCGCGCTCCCCGTGGGAGCCTGCTCACGGGCGATGCATTTCGTTCCGCCGGAGCCAAACGTCTAGCCCCCATCCACACCGCCGTCACCGCCCGTAGCTGCCCGTCCCGGCAACTTTTCCAAGCGGCTTTGTAGTTTTGCCGCGACCGCTTGCGAGCAGGCGCGACAGCATCCGTCCTGTCGACGACGTTGGCCGCGAAACGGCGGCGTTCGGCGCACTTCCAGACTGGCATGGATGTTGCCACCAACACGGCAGTCGCCGCGCAACGCGGCGCGCCGTCGGGCCCCCACTGCTCGACGTCCCCCGAACGCATGAAGAGAGCACCGACATGTCCAGCAAGAACCCAGGCAGCAGCACCAGCAAGCGCGGCTTCGCCAGCATGGACGAGGAGCGCCAGCGCGAGATCGCCAGCGAGGGTGGTCGCGCGGCGCATGCCAGCGGCCATGCCCATCAATTCACGTCCGATGAAGCGCGTCGGGCCGGCCAGAAAGGCGGCGAGGCGGTGAGCGCCAACCGCGAGCACATGGCGGCGATCGGCCGCAAGGGCGGCGAGGCCAGCCACGGCCGCCGCGGCGATACCAAGTCCGGCCGGACGGAACAGAAGGATGAGGAAGGCGATTGATCGCGCCCCTGCCAGACCCGGGGGCCGCAAACCATCCAGAAGGAGAACACCATGACAGCACGACGCATCAGCCTGGTGCTCGGCACCGCGCTGGTCGCCGGCCTGTCGTTCGGCGCGATCGCGCAGAACGGCGCGGCCCACGACAGCAGCGACCGCATGACCCACAGCATGCAGAGCGATGGCAGCCACGATGCGGTGTTCATGCGCCAGGCCGCTGCCGCCAACATGGCCGAGATCCAGGCCGGACGCATCGCGCTGGACAAGTCCGGCAATGCCCAGGTCAAGCAGCTGGCCCAGCGCATCATCGATGACCATACCAAGGCGGGCGACCAGCTGATGAGCATCGCCCAGCGCAAACAGGTGTCCCTGCCCACCGAGCCGATGCCGATGCAAAAGCAGGAAGCCGATCACCTGAAGTCGCTCAGCGGTACCGCTTTCGACCAGGCCTATGCGCAGGCGATGGTCAAGGACCACCGCGACGCCATCAAGTTGTTCGGCATGGAAAGCGCGAACGGCAGCGACCCGGACCTCAAGCAGTTCGCCAGCACCACGCTGCCGGCGCTGAAGATGCACCTGCAGATGGCCGAGCAGCTCCCCGGCGGTGGCATGCATCGCAATGGCGCGATGGACCACACCGGCGCCACGCCAATGGACGACAACGGCTCGATGCACATGCCGGCTTCGGGCAGCAGCACGCGTTGAGACGATGAACGCCACGGCCCACCAGCGCTGCGCCCACCCGGCCTGTCGCTGCAGCGTGCCGGTGGGCGACACCTACTGCTCCGAACATTGCCGCCAGACAGTCGACGAGCCGGCCGATGGGCCCTGCGGCTGCGGACACGCGCCCTGCGAGCCCGCCTCGAAGGACGGCATGGCGGACCGCGCAGGATAGGTTCTCCGTGGACGCGACCGGAAAGCCGCGGTCGCGTCCGGTGGCGTTTCTACGGGGACTGCTCCAGCCACGCTTCCAATTGAGCCAGCACGAGACCGCGCCCGGGTTCGGCTTCGTTGAACAGTTCGTGGAAGAGGTCCTCGTACACGTGCACCGTCAGGTGCCCACTGGCCCGCGCGGCGGCGGCGAACGCGTAGCTGCCGCGCGCATCGACCAGCCGGTCGGCGCCAGCCACCAGCAGCAGCGTGGGTACCGACAGCGTGGCGGCGACGTCGACGCAATGCCGACCGCTCTCGAAAATGAAGCGCGCCAGGCGCGGAGTGATCCAGCCCGAGCGCAACGGATCGTCCCGGTAGGCCGCGACCACCGCCGCCTCGTGTGAAAGCGCCTCGAAAGGCAGCCCGCTGCGCAGGGGCAGGTTCGGCAGCACCCGGGCGAGCCTTATCGCCAGCGCCTGTTCCCACGCGGGCGTCCAGGCGCGCAGCGCCGGCGAGGAAAGCACCAGGGCAGGCGGCGCCACGCGTTTGTCGAGCACCGCGCGGAGCGCGACCAGCCCGCCCATGCTGTGGCCCAACAACAGCGGCGGCTCGGGCAGAGTGGCGGCGAAGTCGCCGTACACCTGGGCCAAGTCGTCGATCAATTCCAGCGGCCTCGACAGTGCGCCCCGCCGGCCAGGCGAGCGGCCATGCCCGCGCTGGTCGTAGCTGCGCACCGCATAGCCGCGCGCGTTGAACCACGCGGCCAGCGGACCGTAGCGGCCGGCGTGTTCGCCCAGCCCGTGCACGATCAGCACGCCGGCGCGGGCGCCGGCCAGCGGCCAGTCATGCGTGCACAGCTGCCGGCCGTCGGCCAGGGTCAGCCAGCCGAGCGCTTCACTGCCTGTCCGCCGCTGTGCATCCACGCGCCTGCCTCGTCTTCGCCTGTTCCTTAAGCTAGCCCGACGGCAGCGCCCTGAACAGGCTCGAAGTATGAGACGGGAGCCCCTATATCATCGGGAACGTCGCACCCGCCCTGGCCGCCATGCCGCTCGAACACTTCCATCCTGCCGTCGCGCGCTGGTTCCAGCGCAGCTTCCCGGCGCCCACCGCGGCGCAGGTGGGCGCGTGGCCGAACATCCACGCGGGTCGCCACACGCTGGTCGCCGCGCCGACCGGTTCGGGCAAGACGCTGACCGCCTTCCTCGCCGCCATCGACGCGCTGGTACGCGAGGGCGTGGCCAATGGCGGCGCGTTGCCGGACGAGACACGGGTGGTCTACGTCTCGCCGCTGAAAGCACTGTCCAACGACATCCACATCAATCTCGAAGCACCGCTGGAAGGCATTCGAGCCGAGCTCGAGGCGGAAGGATTGCCGGACGTGGCGATCCGCACCGCCGTGCGAACCGGCGACACGCCGCAAGCCGCCCGCGCGCTGATGCGCAAGGTGAGCCCGCACATCCTGGTCACCACGCCCGAATCGCTGTACGTGCTGCTGGGCTCGGCGTCCGGACGGGAGATGCTCAAGAGCACGCGCGCGGTGATCGTGGACGAGATCCATGCGCTGGCCAATTCCAAGCGTGGCACGCACCTGGCCTTGTCGCTGGAGCGGCTGGAGTCATTGTGCCAGCGGCCGCTGCAGCGGATCGGGTTGTCGGCGACACAGAAGCCGATCGAAGAGGTGGCGCGGTTCCTGGTCGGAGCGCGCGCTGCCTCACCCGACCCTTCGGGCCACGTTCTCCCTGAAGGGGAGAAGGAAGCAACGCGCTGCGCGATTGTGGATGTGGGCCACACCCGCCCGCGCGATCTCGCCATCGAAGTCCCGCCCGTGGCGCTCGAAGCGGTGATGTCCAACGACAGTTGGGGCACCGTCTACGACCGCCTCGCCCAGCTCGCCCGCGAGCACCGCACCACGCTGGTCTTCGTCAACACCCGCCGCATGGCCGAGCGCGCCGCGCGTCACCTGGCCGAGCGGTTGGGCAAGGAGGCGGTGGCCGCACACCACGGCAGCCTGGCCAAGGAACTGCGACTCGACGCCGAGCAGCGCCTCAAGCGCGGCGAACTGAAACTGCTGGTCGCCACCGCATCGCTGGAGCTGGGCATCGACATCGGCGATGTGGACCTGGTCTGCCAGCTCGCCTCGCCGCGCTCGATCGCTGCCTTCCTGCAGCGTGCCGGACGTTCCGGCCACGCGGTCAACGGCACCCCCAAGGCGCGATTGTTCCCGACCAGCCGCGACGACCTGCTCGAATGCGCCGCGCTGCTCGACTGCGTGCGCCGCGGCGAACTCGATGCGCTGGTGCAGCCGGTGCAGCCGCTGGACGTACTCGCGCAACAGATCGTCGCCGAGGTGGCCAGCCAGGAATGGGACGAGGACGCGCTGTACGCGCTGGTGCGGGGCGCGCATCCCTATCGCGAGCTGCCGCGCGAGCAGTTCGATGCCATCGTGCGCATGCTCGCCGAAGGCTTCAGCACCCGCCGCGGCGCACGCGCCGCGTACATCCACCGCGATGCCGTGCATCGCCAGCTGCGTGCGCGCCGCAACGCGCGGCTGACCGCGGTGACTTCCGGCGGCACCATCCCGGACACGGCCGATTACCTGGTGGTGATGGAACCGCAGAACACCATCATCGGTTCGGTCAACGAGGACTTCGCGGTCGAGAGCCTGGCCGGCGACGTGTTCCAGCTCGGCAATACCAGCTACCGCATCCTGCGCGTGGAGCGCGACCGCCTGCGCGTGGAAGACGCGCACGGCGCGCCGCCGAGCATTCCGTTCTGGCTGGGCGAAGCGCCAGGGCGCAGCGATGAACTCTCCTTCGGCGTGGCGCGCCTGCGCGAGGAGATCGCCCATCTCCTCGACGCCGGCGGCATTGCCGCGGCACTGGCGTGGCTGCGCTCGACGCTCGGCATGGGCGAGGCGGCCGCGCAGCAGCTGGCCGACTATCTGCACCGCGCCAAGGTCGCGCTCGGCGTGCTGCCGACCCAGCACACGATCGTGTTCGAGCGCTTCTTCGACGAATCGGGCGGCACCCAGCTGGTGATCCACACGCCCTTCGGCAGCCGCATCAACCGCGCCTGGGGCCTGGCGCTGCGCAAGCGCTTCTGCCGCCAGTTCAACTTCGAACTGCAGGCGGCGGCGACCGAGGACGCCATCGTGCTGTCGCTCTCGACCAGCCACAGCTTCCCGCTGGAGGAAGTCTCCCGTTACCTGCATTCGAACTCGGCCGAGCACGTGCTGGTGCAGGCGCTGCTGGATGCGCCCCTGTTCCCCGCGCGCTGGCGCTGGAATGCCGTCACCGCGCTGGCGCTGCCACGCTACACCGGCGGCAAGAAGACCCCGCCGCAGATCCAGCGCATGAAGAGCGAGGACCTGCTCGCCACCGTCTTCCCCGACCAGGTCGCCTGCCTGGAGAACATCGTCGGCGAGCGGCAGATTCCCGACCACCCGCTGGTCAACCAGACCCTGCACGACTGCCTGCGCGAGGCGATGGATGTCGACGGCTTGCTGCGCATCCTGCGCGGCTTCGAGGCCGGCGCGATCACGGTGGTCGCACGCGACCTCACCGGTCCCAGCCCGCTCGCCTCCGAAGTGCTCACCGCCGCGCCGTACGCGTATCTCGACGACGCGCCACTGGAGGAGCGCCGCACGCAGGCGGTGCAGAACCGCCGCTGGAACGCCGAGGATGCCGACGACCTTGGCCGGCTCGATCCGGCGGCGATCGCCGCCGTGCGCGAGGAGGCCTGGCCGCAGGTGCGCAGCGGCGACGAAATGCATGAGGCGCTCACGCTGCTCGGGTTTGTCACGGATGCCGAAGTAGCCGCCAACACCGGTTGGCAGGAGCGCCTGGGAGCGCTCGCCAGACACCATCGCGCGACGCGTCTGGAGCTCCCCGCGAACCCCGACCCCTCATCCGCCCCCGCCGGGGCCACCTTCTCACCGCAGGAGAGAAGGAACAGTGGCGTGTGGGTCGCGGCGGAGGCCTTGCCCCTGTGGCAGGCCATCCACGCCGACGCGCCGCGGCATCCGCCCATCAGCGCCCCGCCCGACTACGCCGCCCAGACCTGGACGCGCGACGACGCCCTGCTCGAACTGGTCCGCCGCCGCCTGGGCGGCCTGGGTCCGACTACGCCCGCATCGATCGCCGCCTCGCTCGCCGTCGATCCGGCCGATATCGAACCGGCCCTGCTGCGCCTGCAGTCGGAAGGCTACGTCATGCAGGGCCGCTTCACCCCGGACGCGCCGGCCATCGAGTGGTGCGAGCGCCATCTTCTCGCGCGCATCCACCGCTACACCATCGGCCGCCTGCGCCGCGAGATCGAGCCGGTCAGCCGCCGCGACCTGATCCGCTTCTTCGCCGACTGGCAGCACCTGACGCCCGACACGCGGCTGGAAGGCCCCGACGGCCTGATCGCCACCCTGCACCAGCTCGAAGGCTACGAAGCCGCCGCCGGCGCCTGGGAAACCGAGGTGCTGCCCTCGCGCGTGGGCGACTACGCCAGCCGCTGGCTGGACGAACTGTGCCGCGCCGGCCGCTTCGGCTGGAACCGCCTGCGTGCCGGTGGCGGCAGCGCCGGCCCCGTTCGCGCCACGCCGATCGTGCTGCTGCCACGCCGGCAGATGGCCATCTGGACGTCTATGGCGGCGGGCGAGCAGCCGCAGGACCAGCTGCTCTCCTCGCGCGCCCAGGCCGTGGCCGACGCACTGTCCAGCCACGGCGCGCTGTTCTTCGACGAACTGCTCGATGCCACGCACCTGTTGCGCACCGAACTGGAGAACGCGCTGGGCGAGCTGGTCGCCGCGGGCCGGGTCACCGCCGACAGCTTTGCCGGGCTGCGCGCACTGCTTCTGCCCGCGGCCAAGCGCGACTCGCGTCCACACCGGCGCGCGCGGCGGCATGCGTTGAGCGAGATCGAGGATGCGGGACGCTGGTCGCTGGCGCGCCCATCCCTTCTCCCTTCCGGGGAAAAGGCGGCCCCTGCGGGATCGGATGAGGGGTCGGGGCGCACGGGAGGCTTCGTTGGAAACTCCCCGCAAGATCGACCTCTCACCTCAATCTCCTCCCCGGAAGGGAGAGGAGGCCAAGGAAGCGCTTCGCGCCGGCTTGATTCGGATGAAGCGGAACACGTTGCACGTGTTCTGCTTCGCCGCTACGGCGTGGTGTTCTGGAAACTGCTCGAACGAGAAGCCCCGTGGCTGCCTTCCTGGCGCGAATTGCTGCGCGTGTACCACCGACTGGAAGCGCGCGGCGAGATCCGCGGCGGGCGCTTTGTCGAGGGACTGGTCGGCGAGCAGTTCGCGCTGCCCGAAGCGGTCGGTGCCCTGCGCGCGGTGCGCCAGCGGGAGGCCACGCAGCAGCTGGTGTGCGTGAGCGGCAGCGATCCGCTCAACCTGGTCGGCACCGTGCTGGCTGGCGACAAGCTGCCGGCGCTGGCTGGTACCCGCGTGCTGTACGAGGACGGCGTGCCTGTGGCTGCGCTGGTGGCGAACAAGCCGCAGTTCCTGCTGGAGGCCGATGGCGCCACCCAGCAGCGCTGGCGCAACGCGCTGCTGCGTCGGCCCGGCAGCGAGGCGCGGGGAATCGGACTGGCGGTGTAAGAAGGTGGGCTGAGGACACCCTACCCGGCGGCGCGTGGCGCGACGTCGGCGCAACAACCGCCCGCCTCAGTCGCTGATATCGGCGATATGCACCAGCAGTCCGTCGTGCACGCGAAACTCGCTGCGCCCGTTCAACGCGATCGTCTGCCCGGCCATGGCGCCATTGGGCAGGTCCAGCGCGAACACGCCCTCGAACGCGATACCCACTTGCGCCACGCCGTTGCTTTCGACATAACCGGTGACCGTCTGCCGCCGCCGCGCGAACAGCGGCAGCGTGCTCTGCGCCAGCCGGCGAAACTCCTCGATGCCCTGGGTGCGCACGGTGGTGACGCCCGCGGTGACGTTCTCGAAGGTCACCTGCGGATGCAGCGTGGCCAGCATGCCGTCCACGTCCAGGCGGTTGTAGGCGTCGATGTAGCGATCGATCAGGGCGCGCATGGGGGCTTCACCGGCTTCGGGGGCGCCGGGAGCATAGCAAGCGCGCGACCCAAAGCCCCTCTCCCACGAAGGAGAAAGGCGGCGTGAGGGTAGGCCAATCCGTTCGATGGCTTTGCCCGTACCCCCGACCTCGGGATGCCTCCCCGTAGGAGAGCCTTATTTCACGTTGTCCGTCTGCTCGATGAACTTCGCCACGTTGTCGTGCAGTTCCTTCAACGACTGCTCGTGCGCATAGACCATGTGACCGGACGGGTACCAGGCGTAGGAAATGTTCTTCTGCAGCGAGGCCGGGATCGGCAGGTGGCTCATTTCGTATTCGGCCGCGAAGTAGGGCGTGGCCAGGTCGTAATAGCCGCCGTTCAAGAACACCTTGAGGTCCGGGTTGGTCTTCATCGCGATCGCCAGGTCCGGCATCACGTTGGTCGACTGCTGCAGCGCCTCGCCGTGCACGCCCGGGGCCTTGTGCGCGAAGTCCCAGTGATCGATGTCGGCGAACAGGCGGTATTGCATGCCGTCGCCGAATTTCAGCTGCCGGCGCACGTAGTCGTTGAAGGCCGACACGTAGGCCGAGCTGATCGCCGAGGACTGCGGGTCGTATTCGGAATCCTTGGCCAGCGGATCGAGCGCGGGACCGGAGAAGCGGCTGTCCAGGCGGCCGGTGGTGAATCCGCCATCGAACTGCAGCTCGTGCTCGAACATGCCGCCGGTGACACGCAGGTCGGCCTTGACCAGATAGTCGACGGGCAGGCCGGTGTACTGGTGCAGCTTCTCGGCCACGGCGCGCTTGCGCGCCTCGTCCAGGTGCGCGCCCTGCATCAGCGCGCTGGCGTAATCGCCCAGCGCGTACTGTTCCACCTCGCGCAGGAACGGCTCCAGTTGCGCCGGCGGCTGCGGCAGCTTGTGGTGGTAGTAGGCGGTGGCGGCGAAGGTCGGCAGCGCCAGCGCGTAGGGCAGGTCCACGCCCGGGTTGAACTCGGGCCCGTCGATGCTGGTGTCGAACGACAGGATCTGCGAGAGCAGGATCACGCCGTTCAAGTCGACGCTGTCCTCGTTCTCCAGGTCGTTGGCCAGCACCGCCGAGCGGGTCGTGCCGTAGCTCTCGCCGAACAGGTACTTGGGCGAATTCCAGCGGCCGTATTTGGAGAGGAACTCGGTGATGAACTGCGCGAAGGCCTTGCCGTCACCGTCGACGCCGTAGACGGCCTTCTTGCGCTTGTCCATCTGCTCGTCGCGCTTGGACTTGTCCTTCTCGTCGGCGATCAGGCGCGAGAAGCCGGCGCCGGGCGCGTCGATGAACACCAGATCGGAGGCGTCGAGCAGGCTGTAGTCGTTGTTGACCAGGCCGTAGGGCGCCGCCGGTGTGTGGCTGTCGTCGCTGGTGACCACGCGCCTGGGGCCGAACGCGCCCATGTGCAGCCACACGGTGGCCGAGCCGGGGCCGCCGTTATAGATGAAGGTGATCGGGCGTCGTGACGGATCCACGCCCTGCTTGAAGTAGGCGGCGTAGAACATGCTGACGGTCGGGTCGTCGCTCTGATCGCCGTGCTCGTGCAGTACCAGCGTGCCGGCGACCGCCTTGTAGTCGACACGCTTGCCCTCGACGGTCACCGAACCGGTGCTCTCGGCGCTGCGCGGCTTGGCCAGCGCTGCATCGGGTTTGGTCTCGTCGGGTGCCTTGTCCTTGTCGGCGGCGAAGGCAGCGGGAACGATCAGCAGCGCGGTCAGCGCCGCGACGAGGGGAAGCTTGCGCATCGAACGACCTCACGGAGCACACGGAAGCGGCCAGCATAGGCGCGCCCGGCGGCCTCTTCATACCCCAGAAGTCACTCTCAGCCCCGCGCCAGCAGGGCAATCGCCACGACGGCCAGGCCCAGGCCCGCGAGGTTGACGCGCGAGAGCCGCTCGCGGAACACCAGCAGCCCCGCCAGCGCGCCCAACCCGACGACACCCAGGTTCATGCCCGCGAACACCAGCGCCGGCCGCCCCGGCAACGCCTGGTGCGCGCGCAGGTAGAACAGGATGTTGCCGAAGTTGAGCAAGCCAAGCAGCAGGCCCGCGGCGAGACTGCGGGCGCCCAGGTTCGCTCGGCCACGTGCCAGCCGCCATCCCTGCAGGACGATCGAGACCAGCAGCGCCAGCGAGAACATCGCCAGCAGCGCCGCCCCCAGCGGCACGCCCGCGCCAGCCACGCGCTTGAACAGCACGTCGATCACGCCGAAGCCCAGGAACACCAGCAACGGGTAGGTCCAGCGACCGCCGCCAGCGGACGCTTGGCCGTCACCGGCCGGCCGCCACACGAGGCTCACCAGCGCCCCCAGTCCCGCGGCAATGCCCCAGCCCTTGATGGCGCTCGGCGGTTCGCCGAACAGGACGAAGGCCGCCAGCAGGGAGATCAGCAGCGACAACCGCTGCGCCACTTCCGAGCGCACGATGCCGGCGTGGCGGACCGAGCCGGCCAACGCCAGGAAGATGGTCGGCAGCAGCAGGCCCAGCCCCGCCAGCGCCGGCCACGCGCCGGTGGCGGCGCGCAACGTCGATGGCGCTGGCGCGAACACCAGCGCGCTCGCCGCGGCGGCCACCACGTAATTCCAGGCGATCGCCTGGCCCACGTCGACGTCCAGCCGGCGCGCAAGCTTGAGCAGTACCGAGACCAGCACGCTGCACAGCGCGGCGGCCAGGAGGAAGGGCATGGCGAAGTCCTGGGCAAAGACGGAAGAATAATGGGGACGCGCGGTTTCCCTCGCGCCATCTACGGTCTGCCGTTCGCACAGGCCCACCACGAACGCCTCTCCACCGGAGCCTTCCCATGCTCGAACTTCGCCCGACCTGCGAGCACTGCGACAAGCCGCTACCGCCCTCGTCGACCGACGCGCGCATCTGCTCGTTCGAATGCACCTTCTGCCACGACTGCGTCGAACAGGTGCTGCAGGGTGTGTGCCCCAACTGCGGCGGGGGCTTCGTGCCGCGGCCGGTGCGGCCGGCGCGGGACTGGAAGAACGGCCATTTTCTCGGCCGTTACCCGGCCACGGGCACGGTCACGCACAAGCCGGTGGATGCGGCGGCGCACGCGGCACTGGTGGCGCGACTGGATGGCCTCGCGCCCGAAAGGCGGTAAGCCGCCCGCAGAAGCCCACCTGTGGGCGATGTGTTCTCTCCAACAAAGGTCGAGAGCATCGCTCAAGCGGGGTTCTGCAAAGAGTCTAGGCCCGCAGGTTTGCGGCGGCGCGCGCCAGGGCCTCGACCCCGGCCCAGTCGCCGGTGGCGAGCTTGTCCGCCGGGGTGAGCCACGAGCCGCCCACGCACAACACGTTGGGCAGGGCGAGGAATTCGGCGGCGCTCGCCGCGCTGATGCCGCCGGTCGGGCAGAAGCGCAGCTGCGGCAGCGGGCCGGCCCATGCAGCCAACAGCCGGGCGCCGCCGGCCGGTACCGCCGGGAAGAATTTCAGGTGGCGATAGCCGCGTTCCAGCAAGCCCATCGCCTCGCTGGCGGTGGCCGCGCCGGGGAGCAGGGCCAGCGGGACGTCCTCGGCCGCATCCAGCAAGCGCGGGGTGACTCCCGGCGATACGGCGAAACGGGCCCCGGCCTCGTACGCCGCGCGCAGGTCGGTCTCGCCCAGCACCGTACCCACGCCGACCACCGCGCCCTCGACTTCGGCGGCAATCGCACGCACGGCTTCCAGCGCGGCGGGAGTACGAAGGGTCACCTCGATCGCTGGCACGCCACCGGCGACCAGCGCACGCGCCATCGGCACGGCGGCGCGAGCGTCCTCGATCACGACCACCGGGATCACCGGCGCGAGGCGCATGAGGCTGGCAAGTTCGTTCTGGTAGGCATCCGAGGCCATGGGTTTTCCTGCGGTGAGGGCGTCTTGCGGGAGTCCACCTGGGGACTCCTGCAAGGTACCGGGGTTACAGCACGCCAGCGCCGAGGTCGGCGTTCATGGCGTTGCGGCGGAACATCTCGAACAGCTCGCGGCCGGTGCCGGCCTGGTGGGCGGCCTGGCTGCCCGCCGCGGGCGCGCGGGCAGCGAGTTCGGCGGCATCGACCAGGACGTCCAGACGTCCATTCACACAATCCAGGCGAACCATGTCGCCCTCGCGCACGCGCGCCAGAGGCCCATCCGCGGCGGCTTCCGGCGTGACGTGGATCGCCGCCGGCACGCGTCCGGAGGCGCCGGACATGCGCCCGTCGGTGACCAGCGCGATGCGATGGCCGCGATCCTGCAGCACGGCGAGCGTGGGCGTGAGCTTGTGCAGTTCCGGCATGCCGATCGCCTGTGGGCCCTGGAAGCGCACGACCGCCACGAAGTCGCGATTGAGTTCGCCGCGTTCGAAGGCGACGCGGACCGCGTCCTGGTCGTCGAACACCACGGCCGGGGCTTCGATCAGCAGGCGGTCCTCCGGCACGGCGGACACCTTGATGACCGCACGGCCCAGGTTGCCGTCGAGCAGGCGCAGGCCGCCATCGGGCCGGAACGGCTCCTCCGCGCCGCGCAGCACGCCGCGGTTGGCGCTCTGCTTGCTGACCGGCCGCCACGCCAGCCGTCCGGCGCCGTCGAGCTCCGGCACGCAGGTATAGGCAGCCAGGCCCTTGCCGGCGAGCGTCTGCACGTCCGCATGCAAGAGGCCGGCATCGAGCAGCTGGTCGATCAGGAAGGCCATGCCGCCGGACTCGTGGAACTGGTTCACGTCGGCGTAGCCGTTCGGGTACACGCGTGCCAGCAGCGGCACCACCGAGGAGAGCGCGTCGAAGTCGTCCCAGCTGAGCGCAATGCCGGCGGCACGCGCCATCGCGACCAGGTGCAGCAGGTGGTTGGTCGAACCGCCGGTGGCGTGCAGGCCGACCACGCCGTTGACGATCGCGCGCTCGTCGACGATGTGGCCCAGCGGCAGGCGCGTGGCCGGCGCCGCATGGGTAATCACCGCCTGCACCGCGGCGCGGGTGAGCGCGTCGCGCAGTGGCGTGTCGGGCGCCACGAAGCTGGATCCGGGCAGCTGCAGGCCCATGATCTCCATCAGCATCTGGTTGGAGTTGGCGGTGCCGTAGAACGTGCAGGTGCCGGGGCTGTGGTAGGAAGCCGCTTCGACTTCCAGCAACTCCGCGCGCGAGGCCTTGCCCTCGGCGTAGGCCTGGCGCACTTTCGATTTCTGCTCGTTGGGAATGCCGCTAGGCATCGGACCCGACGGCACGAACGCGCCGGGCAGGTGGCCGAAGCTGAGCGCGCCGATCAGGAGGCCTGGCACGATCTTGTCGCATATCCCCAGGTAGAGCGCGCCGTCGAACATGTCGTGCGAGAGCGCCACGGCGGTGGCCATGGCGATCACGTCGCGCGAGAACAGTGACAGCTCCATGCCGGCGCGACCCTGCGTGACGCCATCGCACATCGCCGGCACGCCGCCGGCGACCTGTGCCGTGGCGCCGGACTCGCGGGCGAGTTCGCGGATCAGCGCCGGGTAGCGCTCGTAGGGCCGATGCGCCGAGAGCATGTCGTTGTAGGCGGTGACGATGCCGATGTTCGGCGCGCGGCCTTCGCGCAACGCGGCCTTGTCCGTGCCGGTGCAGCCAGCGAAGCCGTGCGCGAGGTTGCCGCAGGACAGTTGCGCGCGATGCGGGCCGTCACCTCCCGCGGCCGCCTCGATGCGTGCGAGGTAGGCCGCGCGGCTCCCGCGGCTGCGCTCGATGAGGCGTGCGGTGACTTCGGCGACGACGGGATGCAGCGAACTCATTGCAGGAACTCCAAAGCGTTGCCGGCCATGGGTCGGCGATCAAACGACAGTCAGGGACACCAGTAGACGGCGACCGGCACCGGCGAGCGCGCCAGCACGGTACGCACCGGATAATGCGCGGCCGCACCCAGCCCCAACCGGGCCTGGGCCAGCACGTCGCGCTTGTCTTCGCCTTCGATGTGCAGGAACAGGTGGCGGGTCTGGAGCAGGGTGGCCAGCGTGAGAGTGATGCGTGGCTCGCCAGCGCCGGGTGCGCGCATCGGCAGCACGCCGCTGGGTTGGTTCGGATCCAGCGCCGCTTCGAGCTGGTCGCCGCCCGGGAAGAACGAGGCGGTGTGGCCGTCCAGGCCCATGCCCAGCACGACCGCATCGAACGGCAGCGGCAGTGCATGGATGCGCCGGCCGGCCTCGGCTTGGCCTTCCTCCGGCGTGGCGGCGCCGGTGTACAAGGGCACAAAGCGGGCCGTGGCTGCGGCGTGCTGCAGCAGGTGCTCGCGCACCAGGCGCGCGTTGGAGCGTGGATCGCTTTCGTCCACCCAGCGCTCGTCGACCAGGGTCACCTGCACCCGCGACCAGTCCATCGGCGCCTGCGACAGCAGCTCGAAGAAATGTAGCGGCGTGCGTCCGCCGGACACGGCGAGCAATGCGAAGTCGCGCTCGAGCAACCCCGCGCGCAGGCGATCGGCCACGCGCCCGGCCAGTGCCGTGGCGAGCGCACGACCGTCCGCGAAATGGTGGGTGTCGGCGTTGTTCAAGATCGTCATGGGCACACTGGCGGAGAAAGGGTTCGACAGTGTCGGGAGCGCGTTGCCAGCATCCGGTGAAACCTCGCGCTATTCGCTGTCTTCGTTCCACGTGCGCCCGTCGCGCTCGATGAGCGCCACCGCCGCACTCGGCCCCCAGCTCCCGGCCGCATACGGGCGCGGCGGCTCGCCGGCCGCGCCCCAGGCGCCCAGGATCGGATCGATCCAGCGCCAGGCGGCCTCGACTTCGTCGCGGCGCATGAACAGCGTGGGGTTGCCGCGCACCACATCCAGCAGCAGGCGCTCGTAGGCGTCCGGCTGCTGCACCCCGAAGGCTTCGGCGAAGCTCATGTCCAGCGGCACGTGCCGCAGGCGCAGGCCGCCCGGGCCTGGGTGCTTGATGGTCAGCCACAGCTTGACGCCCTCGTCGGGCTGCAGCCGCAGCACCAGCCGGTTGTGCGCCAGCGGGCCGGCGGAGGCGTCGAAGATCGAATGCGGCACCGACTTGAAGGCGACCACGATTTCCGACAGCCGCGCGGACAACCGCTTGCCGGTGCGCAGGTAGAACGGCACGCCGGCCCAGCGCCAGTTGGCGATCTCCGCCTTGAGCGCCACGAAGGTTTCGGTGTTGGACTGGCCGTCGTCCAGTTCCTCCAGGTAGCCCGGGACGCGCTCCCCATCGATCGCACCGGCCTTGTACTGGCCGCGCACGGTGAGCTGCGCGCTGTTGCGCATGTCGATGGGCTTCAACGCGTGCAGCACCTTGAGCTTCTCGTCGCGCACGGCGTCGGGGGAGAGCGAGGCCGGCGCTTCCATCGCCACCATGCACAGCAGCTGCAGCATGTGGTTCTGCACCATGTCGCGCAGTGCGCCGGCACGGTCGTAGTAGCCGGCGCGGCGACCCAGCCCCAGCGTCTCGGCCACGGTGATCTGCACGTGGTCGATGTGGCCGGCGTTCCACAGCGGCTCGAACAGCGCGTTGCCGAAGCGCAGCGCCAGCAGGTTCTGCACCGTCTCCTTGCCGAGGTAGTGATCGATGCGGAAGGTCTGCGCTTCGGAGAACACGCGTCCGACCGCCTCGATGATGCACATTGCGCTGGCCAGGTCGCGGCCGATCGGCTTTTCCAGCACCACGCGCGAATTGGGTCCATTGAGGCCGTTGGCGCCGAGCCGGTTGCAGATGTCGACGAACAATTCCGGCGAGGTAGAGAGGTAGAACACGCGGATGTGCTCGGGCTGCTCGTTGATCAGCGCGGCGAACGCATCCCAGCCCTCGTCCTTGCGCGCGTCCAGCGGCAGGTAGTGCAGCAGCGGCAGGAACGCATCGATGCGCTCGTCCGCGGCGCCGCCGTCGGCGAGTACGTCGCGCACCAGGCCGCGATAGCCGGCATCGTCCAGTGCTTCGCGCGCCACGCCGATGATCCGGCTGGCGGCGGGCAGCTGGCCATCCACGAACCGGTGGAACAACGCCGGCAGCAACTTGCGCAGGGCCAGGTCGCCGGTGCCACCAAAAATCACCAGGTCGAACGGGTCGACGGGCGGGGGAGAAGCCGTCACGGTTCACCTCGATTGCGGGTTGGGCAGACGGAATGGGCCATCCCGCCTGGGCGCCGAGGATGGTACCAGTGAAATACCAGATTACGCAGCCATGCGTGGACGCTATGCATACGTTTTCATGGCGGCTTGCCGCAAATGGTGTGAGATTGGTATGGTTCCGGCATGGAAACCGCGCTCGCCGCCGAATACCGCCGCCTCTGCGACAGCCCCGAGACGCGCCAGCCGCTGGCCTACCTGCGGCTGCGCCGGGCGATCCGCACCGTGGTCGAGCACCGTGACATCGAGCCGGGCCAGGCGTTGCCCAGCGAACGCGATCTTTCCCACGCGCTGGGCCTCTCGCGCGTGACCGTGCGCAAGGCCATCGCTGGCCTGGTCGAGGAAGGCCTACTGACCCAGCGCCACGGCGCCGGCACCTTCGTCGCCGAGCGCATCGTCAAGCCGATGTCGCGGCTGACCAGCTTCACCGAGGACCTGCGCGCGCGCGGCCTGAATCCGCGATCGGAGTTCTTCGAGCGCGGTATCGGCGAGGTCACGCCGGAGGAGGCAATGGCAATGAATCTTTCGCCCGGCGCCGCGGTGGTGCGATTGCATCGCGTGCGCTACGCGGGCGACGAGCCGCTGGCGATCGAGCGCAGCGTGGTGCCCGCCAGCGTGCTCCCCGATCCCATGGCGGTGCGCGATTCGCTCTACGAAGCGCTGGAACAACGCAACGCCCGCCCCCGCCGCGCCCTGCAGCGACTTCGCGCGGTCTCGCTCAGCGCCCAGCACGCCCGCCTGCTGCACGTGGCCCCCGGCAGCGCGGGCTTGAGCATCGAGCGGCGCAGCTTCCTGGACGACGGTCGCGTGGTGGAATTCACCAGCTCGTGGTATCGCGGCGACATCTACGATTTCGTGGCCGAGCTGCACACCGATTGACACGTGCTCGGCGGCCGCCGCCCCGCTGAACGGCCGGCTAATATGGCTGCATGACCACCTCCGCCAGCCCCGGCTCGCTCGCTTCGCTTCGGCAACGTGCCAAGACCTGCATCGAGAATGAGCAATGGGTCGCCGCGCAGGCCATCCTGGAATCCGTCCTGCAGCAGGCACCGAATGACCTTGCCTCGAGCATCCAGCTTTCGGAGGCACTGTTCCGCCAGGGCCGGATGCAAGCGTCGACCCGCCCATTGCTGGCGGCGCTCGGTCGCCTGCCCAGGGATGCGCCTCTGATCGCCATCCTGGTTCAGTATCTGGTCGCCCGGGGGGAAATCGTGGCGGCACGTTCGTGCCTGGAGTTGTTGGCGCAGGCACCCGACCCCCCGGCCGACCTGCTGGCCACGCAGGCGAATCTGCGCTTCATGATCGGGGATGTACCCGAAGCACTCCAGATGGCCGAGCGTGCGATGAAGGCCGGCATCCGGACGCCCGACTCCTGGCGCCTGTATGCGATGTTGCTCCATTTCAGCGGACAAGCCGAAGCTGCTGGCGCGATGCTCGAGGAATGCCTGAAGCAGTGGCCACAGTTTGGTGATGCGGCCGCCGTTCTCGTCGATCTGCGGCGACAGACGGTCGAGTCGAACCACCTGGCGCGGCTGTACGAACAACTGGGCACCCTGCCGGACCCGCCGTCGGATCCAGCTTCGGCTTTCGCGCGCGCCGAGTTCGAGTACTCGGTCTTCAAGACCCTCGACGACCTGGGGCGTCACGAGGAGGCGTGGGAAGCGCTCGCGCGATGCAACGCGCTGATGAGCCGGCTGAACCCGTATGACGCGGCAACGGAGGAAGCGCTGACCGATGCGCTCCTGAAGCTTCCGCGGGACGATCCGCATCACGCGGAAGCTCCTGCTTTTGGTGGACCGACACCGATTTTCATCGTCGGCATGCCCCGCTCCGGTACCACCCTGCTCGACCGCATCCTGTCCAGCCATTCGCAGGTCGCTTCGGCGGGCGAGATTGTCGACTTCTGGCGGCAGCTTCACTGGGTCGCGGACGTCCTTCCCGCAAATGCCCGGAGCCTGCTCAAGGTCGTCGGCCGCATCGGCGACATCGATCTTCGCCAGGTGGGCCAGCGCTATCTCAGGCAGACACAGTGGCGGGCGCGTGGGCGGCGCTACTACATCGACAAGCTGCCGGGAAACATCCAATTGGTTGCGTTCATCCGTCGTGCGCTGCCACATGCGCCGATCCTGCATATGGTCCGCGACCCGATGGATACGTGCTTTTCCAACTTCAAGGCGATGTTCGGCAACATCTCGCCCCACAGCTACGATCTGGGAACGCTGGCTCACTATTACGGACAGTACGCGCGCCTGACACGTCACTGGCACGCAGCCCTGCCTGGCGCGATGCTGGATGTCCCTTACGCCCAGCTCGTGGAAGCCCCGGGCGCGACCATCCAGCGGGTCCTGGCCCACTGCGGTCTGGACGTGGAGGAGGCTTGCCTGCAACCCGAGCGCAATACGGCGCCGGTCGCCACGCCGAGCAGCGCGCAGGTGCGTGAATCGATCCATACCCGCAACCTGGGAAGGTGGCGTGATTACGCCGCTCAGCTGGAGCCCCTGCGCATGGCACTGGCCACGCAGCCTGCCGCGGGGGACGGACGGGCCGCGCAGTCGTCTTAGAACCGTGCTTCTTCTGCGGGTGCCGGTGTCTCAAAAAGAACCACCGGCCGCAAGGGCCGGTGGTTCTATGCAGCACAACCAGCGTTCGTCAGTAGTCGTAGGTTACCGAAAGCCGAATGGTCCGGGGCTCTTCGTAGAAGAGCGCGTCGCCGTAGGAATTGTTCACGTAGACGATGTCCGGAACCGTGTTGCCATCGGCATCGACGCCGCCGTTGTAAGCCGCCTCGCCCGCTGGGTCGGTCTGGGCCGCCTTCTGCTCGTTGAAGACGTTGAAGATGTCCAGGTTGATGCCCAGCTTGTGGTCGGCGAAGCTCGGCGAGTAGTGGATGCCGAGGTTTAGCGGCTTGGTCCAGGGTGTATGCCCGGTCGAACCTGGGGGCATGCGGATGCCGTGACACCAGTGGTAGTTGCCGCTGCCGCCGGCGTTGTATCCGGTCGGGTCACCGACGCCATCCGGCCCGTAGTAGCCCAAGCACTCCTTCGGCACGCCAGACTGGGCCAGCAGGGTACCGGAGATCAACCATTCCGGACTGATCTGGTATGCGCCGCGGATGCGGATCTGGTGCTTGCGCACATTGATCAGCTCGCCGTTCTGGCCATCCATCAACTCGGCCGAATCCCAGTCCTCGGTCTTGGACACGTCCTGCTGACCGAAGTCGGAGCGTACCTGGCCTTCGGTATTGCCGAAACCATGGGTGTAGGTGTAGTCGACGCGCGCCTGCCACTTGCCGTCGAACGGGTGCTCCAGGTACAGGTTCAAGGAACCAACCTTGCGCTTGACGCCTTGCGAGTATCCCCAGTCTTCCTTGGACATCGGGACGAGGACGCTGCTCGCACCATCGTCCGCGACGATGAGCATGTTGTTGGTCTGGCCCGGGTTGATCAGACGGCAGTACGCAGAGCCATACAGCGAGTTGTAGTAACCGGAGGCAGAATCGAAATCCTCCGTCGTCGTGATCAGCCCCAGGCTGCGCATCTTGTCCTCGATGCGGCTGGGCGAGCATTCGTCGTCGATGGCGCTTTTCAGGTCGCGCCACATCGCCTTGGCGCCGAACGTCCACTCATCGTTGAGCTGCATGTCGAAGCCGGCGATGTACTCGTCCAGGTATTCCGGCTTCAGGTTGCGCGCGGTGACCTGCTGCGGATCTTTCGGATCGCCGTATTCGCCATCGGGCGAGGTCTCGGGCGTACGAATGGTCAGGCCCGTCGGTATGCCGTTCTCATCGATGCCGGTGTAGTAGTACGTGGTGGTCAGGAATGTGGACGCGTTCGCGGCGCGCTCGGCGGCGTTGTCGGGAAGCGCCAGGTAGTAGCGACCGACGTTGCCATAGATCTTGAGCGAGGAATCGCCGTTCACGTCCCAGCTGACGCCGATGCGCGGCTCCCACTGGTTCTTCTCGTCGACGAAGGCTTCGCCCACGTCGTTGAAGTTCGTGAAGTGGTCGTTGCGAAGACCGATGTTCAGCAGCACGTTCGAGGTCACCTGCCAGGCATCCTGCAGGTACCAGGCCTTCTGCGACATCGACATGCTGGTTTCCCAGCCGATCTCGCGCTTCTGAACGTAGCCCGGATAGTAGCGCCAGTAGTAGTTCAGGTCCGGATTGAACGGGTTCTGCTGGTTCTGGCCGCGGTTCTTTGCCGCGTAGTGCATGTTGTCGATACCTGCCGACAGGTCATGGTCGCCCAGGCGGTAGTCGAAGTCGATGCGCAGGCCGCGCGTGGAATCTTTCGCGTTATCGGAGAACCAGGAGACGTTCGTCTGGCCGTTTACGATGGGCGTACCGCCGTTGAGCGCCGGGTCCTGGTTGTACGAGCGCGAGATGAAAGGCAGCCCGCTGTCCGCGCCTCGACCGTAGATCGTCGGGCCCTTGAAGTCGGCCTTGCCGTACAGGACGCTCAGCGTCGCGTTGTCGGTGATGTAGCTCGTGAAATGACCGATGTAGAAGGTCGCATCGTTCTTGACTACATCGTTGGTCGTGACGAAATCGCCGGACTGCAGCGTGTCGTAGTTGAAATCGTAGGTGCGGCCGGCACCGGTGTTATTGTTGTTCTTTAGCGCGGTGAGCTCGAAGACGTTGTTGTCGGTGATGTTCCAATCCAGCTTTCCGTAGAACTTGGTATTCCTGTCCTGGTTGTACTGGACCTTGGCCAGGTCATCCGTTTCCACGTTGGTCGAATGGTTCCTCGTGATCTCGCCAGCCAGGAACATGAACAGCTTGTCCTGGATCAGCGGACCGCCGACGTAAGCCGAGTAGACGGTTTCCCATTCCTTGTTGTCGTTGCGGTACTGGTGCAGCGTGCCCGGCTTGCTTGGATCTTCCAATTCATAATGGGTCAGGCCGTCGGCGCTGTTGGCGTTGGGGATCGCGGACGGTACGGCGGGGTTCCCGTAATAGTTGTTGCGAGGGCTCGCCTGGAGAGAGCGCGGCTGCCAGACCACCTGGGCGCCGAAATGCCACTCGTTGGTGCCTCGCTTGCCGATCTGGTTGATGACACCGCCGTCTGAGCGGCCGTATTTAGCGCTGTAGCCGCCGGTCAAGGTTTCCTGCTGGTCGATCGCGCCGTAGGGCAACTGGAAACCGCCGATATTGCGGTAGGGCTCGCCCGTGTTGTATCCGTTCACGTAGTACGCGTTCTCGGACACGCTGGAACCGCCGAACGCGACGGCATTCGCGAAGTAGCCGCTACCTTTGACCGTGCCAGGAGCAAGCAACGCAATCGACTCCGCGTTACGCGTGACCGGAAGCTTGGCAAGGTCTGCGGCGGTGATGATGGTGCTGGAGTTGACGCTTGTTACATCGATCGCGGGCAGCGCGCTGGCCACCACCTGCACGGTGCCCAGGTTCTGCGCGTTCTCCGCGGTCGCAGCAGCGAAAGGCACCTGCGTACCGCCGCCGGGTGATACGGCAACGTTCTCCTGGGTCGCCAGCACCTGCCCGTCCTTGCGCAGCGTGACCGTGTACCGACCTACGGGCACGGTGACCGAATAGCGGCCGCTTTCGTCCACGGCGACTTCGCGGCTGGCGCCGTTGGCTCCCTGGACCAGGACCGTTTCGCCGGCGGCGACCGGCGCGGTGCCGAAGATGCTGCCGGTGGTGGCTTGGCCGAAGGCAAAGCCGGTGAAACCCAACCCCATGGCAAGCGCAACCGTCAGGGTTGTGCGGCGGGGCATGGCCCCCCGCGTGATGTGTCGCTCGTTCATTATGAGATCTCCCCAGATCGCCCGTTTCCGGGCTCGAAAGGCAAGCACAAAGAGAACTGGACTCACGCGCAATTGGAAACCGGCAAAACAGCGCACCAGCCTCAACCACTTAGCCACCCACTGCAATTCCCAACCTAGCGCCGCGTCCGACGACGTGTCAACTTTTTTTTATCATCTCTTTAGCAGTGAGACGGGCATTGCAGCAAGCCAATCTTCACGCGGTTGTCACAAGAGGTATCGTCCACCGGACTCGGCCGCACGGGCCGCAGGGGCTTGCTTACCGGTCCACGGAAATTGTCCGGTCCGACAGTAACTTGCCTTGTGGGCCACGGGCGGAAAGTCGATATTGCCCGGGAAATAGATACAAGTCGGCAGCCGAATTCGGGTGGATAAAAGCGTACCTGTCCGCGGGTATTGCCTGATCATTTTCCCCCTGATAACGCGCCTCGACGACACAAGGAATCACCGCCTTGCACAACTGGGTACGTATCGGGTACGGGCGCCGCTGCCCGCCAAGGTCCATCCAGTCCGGCCGCTGCGTGTTGACTATGTGCGCAGTCATCGGAAAAGGCTGGTTGGCGTCCCGGATAATGACCTGGCTTCGCAACGAACCGCTATCGAGTGCGGATTTGCGCTCCGAGGGAAGGATAACGCTGACGTCGTATTGGGCTGGCGCCGCCGCCCAGATGCGCCCGCCATTTTTGTTTACGAGCACCGTAGGTCCCTTCGGACGAAAGGTGCGGATAAGCTGCAGATACTGCTGATCGATATTTGGAAATTGTTCGCGGAATTGGGTCTGGTCGATTGAGAAAGGCTGTTCTCCGATCATGTTTCCGAGCAGCATCCCCATGGGTCGCACATTACCCAACCGCCCCTCTTTCTTGTCGATATGGGCATACCCTGCGTGCACGAAAACTCGCGCTGACGCATCCTTGCGAAAAATCGAATCAAACAGGTTTCGAGCCTGATCCTCCTCACGTTTCTGAACGTCGCGCTGCGAGGAGTCGTAGGGGACGATCGTATAGCCCAGGCGTATGGCCTCGCGAATGATTTCGCCATATAGAGGCTCGTGGAGATACTCCGATCCGCTGGCAGAGGTCGGATAGCCGCGTTTCTCCAAGGCATCGTCCGGTCCCAGCGCCTCGGCGGCGAAATACTTGAATCCGGCGGCTCGTAGTTTCGGAAGCAGCAGTAGCGTCAGCTGTCTCGTGTGCGCGTCATGGTGGGCCTCGTTGATCATTACCAGGCGATGGCCGGTGGCCGCTTCGGCGATAGCGTCGGCGGCGTCTGCCGGTTGCCACGCGGCGGGGCTGGGCAGCGTCAACCCGGCTATCGGCGCGCTGCGCAGCGGATAGTCCCGCAACGCTTCGTTATAGAGGCCGAGCTCGTTCTCGGTAAAGGCATACAACTGCAGCGCGAAGCTGTATTCCCCGGGCGGGCTCGTGAGCAACGCATGTGACAGGTATTGATACCTGGCCAAGTCGCTCTTCTGCGAGTGGGCCTCTTTGAACAACGTGGTCAATCCCGGTCCGAACGGGTTGGAGGCTTCGCAGCTGGCGACGCAGAGCAGCCACAACAGCTGCGCAAGAATCATCTGACGGTGGAAGCGCATGACTCCTCCTCGGTTTCCTTGCGCGGCAGCGTGGGCTGCGGAGCGTTAGTGAGCATTGCCACTCGACGACCGATATTGCGCAACAACGCGGCGCCTGACAATCACGCGCATTCGGAGCGGCCGAGTCTTCCGCAGTCCGCTTGATGGTGCGCGAATGATCCAGGGTTGTTTCTCCGGCGAGGTTATCGCCCCGGTACGCATCCACCAGGCACGCGGTAAAGGACGAGCCGACCGAGCTCCAAGTCATCCAGGGCAGCCGCTGTTGATCCGCCTGATCTCGGCAGGCTTACCGACGACAGTCCCCTCAAAACCCAAGTCTGGTGACCTCCATCTTGTAGCGACTGACGATCCTGGCGTGGCCACCAAGGCAAGTGGCAGCCGAGAGCGATCTCAAGCTGATCGCCCTGGCAACCACAAGCGGGTACATCCAGGGCATGAACAACCGTATCAAATATTCAAGCGCGTGCTCGGCTATTAAGGCGCTGCCTGTTGCTTTCGCCGAAATCAGGCCGCGCTTCCCGGGCTGCAAAAAAAAAGGCCGGGACTTTCGTCCCGGCCTCGTTTACCTCGACCACTCGACTTCTTAGAAGTCGTAGCTCACGCCGAAGCGGACGTACCGCGGCGTGGTGAAGCCACGCGGACGGCCATAGCTGGACGTGTTGTACTCGTACTGGTACGTGGTTTCCTGGCTGTTGAACACGTTGTAGACGTTGGCATTGAACGCCAGCTTGTGATCAGCAAACGCAGGACGGTACTCGACATTGAACGAAGCGATCTTCTGCCACGGCAGGCGACCGGCGGTACCGGCGGGCGAAGGCTGACCCGCGCACCAGTGGTAGTACGGGCCAGCGTAGGCCGGGGCAGTGCCATCCGGGCCATAGAAGTCAAGGCAGCTGTACGGCGCGCCCGAGAGCACGGCGATGTTGCCCGAGACGTTCCACTCCGGAGTGAACTGGTAGCCGCCATAGATCTTCAGCTGATGCTTGCGATCGTTATGCAGCAGACCGCCCGCGTACTCCATGAGCGACGGGTAGTCCCAGTCCACCGTTGCAGCGATGTCGGACTGGCCGATATCGGAACGGACCTGACCTTCGGAGTTGCCGTAGCTCTTCGAGTAGGTGTAGTCGACGCGGCCCCACCAGGTGCCATCGAACGGATGGTCGAGGTAGAGGTTCAGCGCGTAGAAGTTGCGCTTGGCCTGCGGGAAGCCCAGCTCTTCCTTCGTGAAGGACATCTCGCCGTAGCCGCCGTTGCCATCGGGCACCTGGAAGGTGGCGCCACGACCCGGGTTGAAGAAGTAGCAGCCACGCAGGTTCGCCGTGTCCAGACCCAGCGACTCGGCCTTCGCGGTGAAGAGCTCGATATTGCAGGTATCGTCGATCTCGTTCTTCAGGCTGCGATAAGTCGCCTTCGCACCATAGGTCCAAGCCGAGTTCAGCTGCTTGTCGAAGCCCAGGATGTATTCATCCTGGTACTGCGCCTTCAGCGAGGTGGCGGTGACCGTACGCGGATCCGGCGCCTGACCGTACTCGTTGTTTTCCGAGAACTCGGCACCGACGCCGTTGATGGTGTTGATCGGCGTCAGACCAGTCGGATAACCGGTGGCCTGGTCGATGCCCGTGTAGGTGTAGAACACGCGGGTGTAGTACGAACCGGAGGCACCACGGAGAGCCACGCTGGTCGGGAGCGCGAGGTAGTAGCGGCCCGCGTTACCGTAGATCTTGAACGTCGAATCACCGTTGACGTCCCAGCTGAAGCCCACGCGAGGAGCCCACTGCGGCGTGGTCTGGCGGATGTAAGCCTGGCCGTCGCTATTGAAGTTGGTGAACTGGTCGTTGCGCAGACCAAGCTTCACCAGCCAGTTGTCGCTTACCTGCCACGCGTCCTCGACGTACTGGGCGCGCTGTTCCACGCGAACCGAAGCGGCCGTACGGAAGCGGTACTGGGCGACGTAGTAACCATCCGCGCCACCGGGGTAGTTGGACGGCGAATCGACCTGGCCCTCGCTGATGTCAGCGCTGGGATCGTTCAGCTTGTTGTATTCCCACGCGTAGCCTGCGTTCGTGGGGATGTAGTCACCATCGGACAGATCCTGCGTACGCTGGTTGTCGATACCGGCCGTGAGGGTGTGATCACCCAACACGTAGGTGACGTCCAAGCGATAGTTCGTGCCCTTGGTCTGGTGCGCCGGATCGGTGGTCGTGAGTACGGTCTGCGTGTTGCCGATGCCCGCGCCGCCGCCGGAGTACGCAGGATTCTGCTGATCAGGGCTCAGCACCGCGATCAGGTCCGCGTTGAAGTCGGCCGGAAGCTGGGTGTACAGGTCGGTGTTCTGCTTGCCGAACTGTGCCGAAACAGTCAGATCGTCAGTGAGGTAACCGGTGTACTTGGCGATCCACATCGAAGCGGCGGTCTTCGTATGCGTATCGGCATACAGGTAGTCGCCCATCGTGCGGGTGTCGTTGTCGTACCCGTAGATGTTGCCGTTGTAGCTGGTCTTGGTGGACGCGCCGGTCAGCTCGAGCACGTTGCTGGAATTGATGTTCCAGTCGATCTTGCCGTACCAGCTGGGATCGTTGTATGAGTAGACCGTCTCGGTGCCGCCTGCGGCCGTGCCCACGCTCTTGCCGTTGGTGCGATGACCCTCGGCCGAGGCGAACATGTACAGGCGATCCTGGATGATCGGGCCGCCAACGTAAGCGCTCTCGACGATTTCGGAGGTCTTGTTGTCGTTGCGGTACTGGTAGAGCGAGCCATTGCTCGGAACGTAGATGTTGCGCGGATCCGAGCGCAGGCTGCCCGGCGTGTACAGAGCCTGGGCGCCGAAGTGCCACTCGTTGGTACCGCGCTTGCCGATCTGGTTGATCACGCCACCATCGGAACGACCGTATGCCGCGCCGTAACCGCCGGTCAGCACTTCTTCCTGGTCGATCGAGCCGTAGGGCAGGTTGATGCCGCCAAGACCATTGAGCGGATCGGTAACGTTCATGCCGTTGATGTAGTAGGCATTCTCGGTCACCGAGGAACCGCCGAACGAAACCAGGCTGTTGCCGGTCGGGCCGGTGAAGAAGCTCGAGCCCTGGACTGCGGTCGGTGCCAGCAGCGCGATCGCTTCGGCGCTGCGCGCCAGCGGCAGCTGACGAAGCTGCTGGGCGGTGATCACGGTGCGCGAATCGACGCCAGTGACGTCGATCGACGGCAGCGAGTTGGCCGTGACGGTGAGACCTTCCAGGTTCTGCGCATTCTGGGCGCCGTCGAAGGAAACATCCGTGCCGGTGCTGACCTTGACCGTGACGTTGTTCCGGGTCGAGACCGTCTGGCCGTCACGCATCAGCGTGACCGTATACATACCGACCGGCAGCGAATTGGCGCTGTAACGACCTGACTCGTCCACCGTCACCGTGCGCGCGATGCCCGACTGACCGGTGATCACCACGGTTTCACCCGCGGCAACCGGCGCACTACCGAAAATGCTGCCGGTCGTGGCCTGACCATAGGCGAGGCCGGTAAAGCCCAAACCCAAGGCCAGAGCCACGGTAAGAGCGCTGCGACGAGGCTGGGCCCCGTGCTGAAGGTAACGCTTATTCATTAACAGATCTCCCCAGATCGACTCGAAACGAGTCCAATAAAAGCTCACGTGCCCACAGACGGCACGCCAGATGACCCCGACGAAAGCCCCGCTTCCCGTTGGCTGGCTTGGAACTATCGCCCGCCCCCCCGATCAGGGCTTTGTCTGATCCGCAATCACGCAAAGCGATGAGTTGCTCTTGGAACGTAGCGCCCGCCGTAACGGTATGTCAACTTTTTTTTAGCGTTCCCATCCCAATTCCAGAGCGATGCGGGCTTGGCACCGGTGGGCTGAAGTTCCTACTATTGCCTGGTTTCGGGTGTCCCTGTTGGCCCAAGAGCTGGCGGGATGAAACGGGAAGCCGGTGCGTTGTGCGATGCACAACAATGCCGGCGCTGCCCCCGCAACGGTAAGCGAGTCGAACGGACGGCACCACGCCACTGTGCCCATAAGCATGGGAAGGCGCCGTCCGGCAGGCACAGAGCCTGCGCCCGCGAGCCCGGAGACCGGCCCGAAGCATTTGCCTGGTGGACCTGCGGTGGGCGGGCCGGACCTCGTGCGTGGCCTCGCGCCTGCCCGTCGTTCCCCCTGCCTCCGGCCGCCAGCTCATCCACGCTTGAGGCCGTGCGTGGGCGCGCGGCCAAGGAACGCACACATCCATGAAGAAGACACTGCTTGCCGTCGCCCTGTGCGGCAGCTCGTTCGCCGCGCTGGCGACCGGCACCTCGGATCCGGTCGCGCTGTCGCCGGTCATCGTCACCGCCACGCGCACCGCGATCACCGTCGACGATGCGCTGTCGTCGGTCAGCGTGATCACCCGCGAGGACATCGATCGGCTGCAGCCGGTCTCGCTGATCGACCTGCTCCAGGGCCTGCCCGGCGTGACCTTCGCCCAGGCTGGCGGACTCGGCCAGCAAAGCTCGCTGTTCCTGCGCGGCACCAATTCCTCGCATACGCTGCTGTTGATCGACGGCGTGCGCGTGGGGACGGTGAGCGCCGGCATTCCTGCCTTCGACCAGCTGCCGCTGGACCAGATCGAGCGCATCGAAGTGGTGCGCGGGCCACGCTCGAGCCTGTATGGCGCCGACGCGATCGGCGGCGTGATCCAGATCTTCACCCGGCACGGAACGCGCGATGGCGGCCTGGCGCCATCGCTGCGGCTGGGCGCCGGCAGTCGCGACTACGCCGACGGGCAGCTCGGGCTGGCCGGCGGCGACAAACACGCCTGGTACAACCTGAGCCTCGGCAGCCAATACACCCGCGGCATCAACGCCTGCCGCGTGGGTGCAGGCACGGTCTTCGCCGGCTGCTTCACCGACGAGCCGGACGCCGATGCCTACCGCAACCGCAATGCCCTGGCCAACGCCGGCTACCGCTGGGACAACGGCACGGAGCTGACCGCGACCTGGCTGCGCAGCGACAGCCGCGCGGAGTTCGACGGCGCTCCCTACGGCAACCAGCACCACAACCGCCAGCAGGTCGCCGGCGCGCAGTTGGGCTTCGATCCGCTTTCCTCCTGGAAGGTCACCCTGGCGGCCGGTCAGAGCCTGGACGAACAGCACACCGACAACGACGGCGTGTTCATGCGCTACGGCAACTCGCGCCGCAACCAGGCCTCGTGGCAGAACGACCTGAGCCTGGCGGACAACCAGTTACTGACGCTGGGCGTCGACTGGCAGCGCGAGCACCTGTCCAGCGATACCGGCTACCTGGACGACAGCCGCAGCGACACCGGCGGCTACGTGCAATACCAGGCCAACTTCGGTCGCCACGAAATGCAGCTGTCGCTTCGCCACGACGACAACCAGCAGTTCGGTGGTCATACCACCGGCGCGGCGGCGTGGGGTTACGCGTTCGACCACGGCCTCAAGCTGTCAGCCAGCTGGGGCAGCGCCTTCCACGCGCCGACCTTCAACGACCTTTACTACCCCTACGGCAGCGGCAACCCGGACCTGCAGCCGGAAACCTCGCGCAGCGCCGAACTCGGCCTGGCGCAGCAGCAGCGCGACTGGCACTGGGCGCTCAACGCCTACCAGACCACCATCGACCAGTTGATCTCGCTGGATGCCAATTACTTCCCCCGCAACATCAGCCGCGCGCGCATCCGCGGACTGGAAGCCCAGGCCGGAACGGCGCTCGCCGGCTGGCGGGTTGAAGGCTACCTGACGCTGCAGCGGCCAGAGAACCGCGATGGCGGTGCCAATGATGGCCACCTGCTGCCGCGCCGTCCCGAGCGCACCGCGCGGCTGGAGCTCGACCGCCGCTTCGGCGCGTTCGGCGTGGGCGCCACCCTACTTGCCGCCGGCGCGCGCTACGACGACCTGGCCAACCGGCACCGGCTGGGTGGCTATACGACCACCGACCTGCGCGCGAGCTACGCGTTCGCGGACGACTGGCAGGTCGAGGCACGGCTGGCGAACGCGTTCGATCGGCACTACGAAACCGTCTACTACTTCAACCAGCCAGGCCGCAGCTGGTATCTGACGCTGCGGTACACGCCCGGGGGTTGAGGTTCCCGCGAGCCTGCCCCATCCGCCCGTCGGGCATCTTCCTCCGCAGGCGGGGGAAGGACCCGCCTCATCCGGCCCTGCCTTTCGGCAGGGGCCGGACTTCAGGCACATCCTCCGCCGCGAGCACCCGGCATAACGTGCCGCATGACCCTGCCCATCCTCTGGCCCACGAACCACGTGGCAGCAGCGCGCTACGCTAGCCATCCCGGCGCGGCACCTGCCGCGCGCCCTCCCCGCGGTACGGACGCCCCGTGAACATCTTCGCCCCCCTGATCCGCCGCCCGATCGGCACCTCGCTGCTGGCGCTTGGCCTCACCCTCGCCGGCGTGTGGGCCTACCTGCTGCTGGGCGTGGCGGCATTGCCGTCGCTCGATTTTCCCGGCGTCTACGTGGTGGCCAACCAGCCTGGCGCCAGCGCGCAGACCATGGCCAGCACCATCCTGGCGCCCCTGGAGCGCCACCTGGGCCGCATCCCGGGCGTGGATGAGATGTACGGCAACGCCACCGAGGGGCAGGCCTCGGTGATGGTCCGCTTCACCTTCGACCGCACCGCCGACAGCGCCGCGCGCGACGTGCAGGCGGCGATCAACGCGGCCGCGCCGGACCTGCCCTCGGGCATGCCCGGACCACCGCAGTATTTCAAGTTCGACACGGCGCAGATCCCGATCCTGTTCATTACGCTGACCTCCTCGGGCATGCCGCAGGACCAGCTGTTCGACCTGGCCGACACGCTGCTCAAGCCCGCCGTCTCGCAGATCCAGGGCGTGGCGCAGGTGCAGGTGTTCGGCGGCACGCCGCACGCGGTGCGCATCGAGCTCGATACCGACGCGCTGGCAGCCAAGGGCCTGACCTCCAACGATGTCGCCAACGCCCTGCGCGCGGCCAACGTCACCTCGCCGCAGGGCACGCTGAGCGACGGCCGCACGCAGATGACCGTCACCGCCAGCGACGGCCTGCAGACGCCGGATGAGTTCGCCCACTTGCTGATCGCCATGAAGCATGGCGTGCCGGTACGCCTGTCCGACGTCGCCCACGTCTACGGCGGCCAGCAGGACAAGTACCAGAGCGCCTGGTTCGCCGACGCCAGCGGCAGCGCGCGCACGGTCGGCCTGCAGATCAGCAAGCGTCCGGAGGCCAACGCGGTGGCGACGGTGGAGGCGATCCGCGCCAAGCTGCCGCAGCTGCGCGCCTCGCTGCCGGCCAGCCTGCAGATGAACGCGGTGTTCGACCTCACCCAGACCACCAAGTCGGCGCTGCACGAGGTGGAGGTCGCGCTGCTGATCTCGATCGTGATGGTGGTGCTGGTGATGCTGGTATTCCTGCGCCGGCTGCGGCCGACGCTGATCGCCACGTTGAGCGTACCGCTGTCGCTGGCCGGCGCGTTCGTGGCGATGTGGGCGCTCGGCTACACCCTCAACACCTTGTCGCTGGTCGCGCTGGTCCTGTGCATCGGCTTCGTCGTCGACGATGCGATCGTGGTCATCGAGAACATCGTGCGCCACATGGAACACGGCATGCCGCCGCTGCAGGCGGCGCTGACCGGCGTGCGCGAGATCGGCTTCACGGTGGTGTCGATCACGTTGTCGCTGGTGGCGGTTTTCGCGCCGCTGCTGTTCGGCAACAACATGCTGGTGATGCTGCTGCGCGAGTTCTCGGTAACCCTGACCGCGGCGGTGGTGATCTCGGCGATCGTCTCGCTGACGCTCACGCCCGCGTTGTGCGGCCGGCTGCTGACCGCCGAACCGGCCAACCCGCCGCCGCCCGGGCGCATCGAGCGCGCGGTGGAGAATTTCGACCGTGCGCTGCTGAAGCGCTACGAGCGCGCGCTGGACTGGGCGATGCACCATCGCCGGCTGATGCGCTGGCAGCCGCTGCTCCTGCTGGTGCTCACCGTGCTGCTCGGCATTGCCGTAGGCAAGACCGCCGGCGGCACGTTCATGCCCGACGAGGACACCGGCCAGCTGCAGGCGCAGGTCACCGCCGATGCCAACATTTCGCCGGAGCTGCTCACCGAGCGCGTGCTGCAGGTGGCCAAGATCATCAAGGAAGACCCGGCGGTCGAGGACATGCTCACCATGCTCGGTGGCGATGGCGGCGGCGGCGGCGCGGTCGGCAACTCGGCGCAGATGTTCATGGACCTGAAGCCGCGCGGCGACGCGCCGGGCGACCGTCGCATCGGCGCCAAGGAAGTGGTCGAGCGCCTTTCCAAGCGGCTGGACAAGCTTGCCGGCGTCGAGGTCGAGCTCAGCATCGCGCAGTTCCTCGGCGGTGGCGGCAGTGGCGACAAGGGCGGCCAGTACGAATTCCAGCTGGTCAGCGACAATGGCGGCGACCTGCAGCCGTGGACGCTGCAGATGGTCCGCCAACTGCGTGAGAACAAGGAATTCCGCGACGTCGGCAGTGACTTCGACCAGGCCGGCAAGCAGCAGATGCTCAAGGTCGACCGCGAAGCCGCCGGCCGCCTGCACGTGAGCATGGGCGACATCGACTCGGCGCTGTACAACTCGTTCGGGCAGAACCCGGTGTCGGTGATCTATTCGGACATCAACCAGTACCGGGTGGTGCTGACCTCGGCCGGCGCCGAGTCGATCAGCCCGCAGTCGCTGCTCAACATCCACGTGCGCAACAGTCGCGGCGAGATGATCCCGCTCTCCGCGCTGGCGCGGATCGAGCCCAACATCGCGCCGATGCGCATCCGCCACCACAACCAGCTGGAAGCGGCCACGGTCACCTACAACCTTGCCAAGGGCGTGGACCAGCAGCGTGGCGTCAAACTGGTCGAGCAGGCCGCCTTCGCGGTGCACTTGCCCGACGGCTTCCGGGTCGACTTCACCGGCGCCAACCAGCGCCTGCAGCAGGCCAAGTCCAACGGCTTCATCCTGCTGCTGGCCTCGATCGTTGCGATGTACATCGTGCTGGGCATCCTCTACGAAAGCCTCGGCCATCCGCTGACCATTCTTTCCACGCTGCCGGCCGCGGGCATGGGTGCGTTCCTGGCCATGCTGGTGACGCAGACCCAGCTCTCGCTGATGGCGATCATTGCGATCCTGATGCTGATCGGTATCGTCAAGAAAAACGCGATCCTGATGGTCGACTTCGCACTGGTCGCCCAGCGCGAGCGCAACCTGGCACCGCCCGATGCGATCCGCGAAGCGGCGCTGGTGCGCTTCCGTCCGATCACGATGACCACGCTGGTGGCGATGGGCGCGGCGCTGCCTCTGGCGATCGGCTTCGGCATCGGTTCGGAGATGCGCCAGCCGCTGGGCATCGCCATCGTGGGCGGCCTGCTGGTCTCGCAGCTGTTGACCCTGCTCAGCACACCGGCGATCTACCTGTGGGGTCACGACCGCAAGATCCGCAAGGCCGCGCGCAGGCAGCGTCGTGAGGAGAAGAAGCGGCTCAAGGCACTGGGCAAGCAGCAGACCGCCTGAACGGTGTCCCGAGCAGGAAACCACTTGTGGCGAACGCTTTCTGCCTGTCGGTGGCATCGCCCGCAAGTGGGTCCTGGCCGGCTTCGGCTTCGGCATCGCCATCGCCACGACCGTTATGACTGATCCGTGCAACACAGTGTTCGCCAGCATGCACGGCGCGCTTCACCCGGCGACGACGGGATAAAATAAACTATTCAGTACACGAACTTGCCTGCCCCAGGAAAGGGTTTCCCACATGCTCCCCGCCTCCTCGCGTCTTCGCGGCGCGCTGACGCTGCTCCTGACCCTCGCCGCGCTGCCCGCGGCCGCCGCCCACGTGGAAGTGCAGGGCGGGCGAAGCTACATGGACGACCATGGCGCCAACACGGCGTTCGTCGAAGCGACGTTCGCGCCGCACGCGATCGGACGCAGCGGCCGGCTGGACTGGTCGCCGGACATTTCCGCCGGCTGGATCGACAATCGCGACGTGAGCCGCTACCGCAACGCCGAGTTCGATACCCGCCATTCGGTGGCGCTGCTGGCGGCCGGCGCCCGCTTCCACTACGGCGCGCCCGATGCCTGGTATCGCCCGCTGTTCTTCAGCTTCCAGCTGGCCGGCACCAACCACACCACCCAGGCGCTGTCGAGCCATTACCAGTTCGTCAGCACGCTGGGCTGGCAGGGCGAACACCTGAGTTTCCAGCTGCGGCACGTGTCCAACGGCGGGCTCAACGGACCCAACCGCGGCGAGACGATGGCGCTGGTCGGCGTCGGCTTCGACCTCTGAGACGTAGCGGTTCGGAAGGCGGCTTTCACCCACCGCCCGGATTCGCGGACGGCTGTCATCCCTATAAAGAGAAAGGCGCCCGCGAGGCGCCTTTCTTTTCAGTGCCCGCCGCTGGCGGCCGGTCCGGCCTTGGCGAGGAACGGCGGCCGGGTCAGCCAGATCACCAGCACCAGGCTGATGAAGACCCAGCCCAGCACGTGGAAGACCTCGTTGAAGGAGATCTGGTAACCCTGCTGGGTCGCCATCTGGTTGATCATGGCAGCGGCAGTCTGGGGATCGCCCATCGACTCCATCGCCGCGCGCGTGCCGGGATCGTACGCGGTGATGTGCTCGACCAGTTGCTCATGGTGGGCCACAGCGCGGCGTTCCCAGAACAGCGTGGTGATCGACGCGGAGAAACTGCCGCCCAGCGTACGCAGGAAGGTCGCCAGGCCCGAGCCCGAGGCGATCTCGTTCTGCTGCAGGTCCGACAGAAGGATGGTCAGGATCGGCATGAAGAACAATGCCACGCCCAGGCCCTGGATCAGCTGCACCAGCGCCACGTGGTAGAAGTCCACGCCGATGTAGAAGTCCGAGCGCATGAAGCATGTCACGCCCAGCACGATGAAAGCCACGGACGCCACCGCGCGCAGGTCGAATTTCGGCGCGAACTTGCCCACGAAGAACGTCAGCAGCACCGGCAGCACACCGATCGGCGCGGTGGCGAAACCGGCCCAGGTCGAGGTGTAGCCCAGGTTCCGCTGCAGCCACAGCGGCATCAGCAGGCTCATCGCGAAGAACGCCGCGTAGGCGAGGACCAGCGCGATCGTGCCGTAGGTGAAGTTGCGGTGGCGGAACAGCTTGAGATCGACGATCGGGTCCTTGTCGGTCAGTTCCCAGATCAGGAAGATCGCGATACTGATCGCCGAAACGATGCTGGTAACGATGATGAAGGTGGAGTTGAACCAGTCCTCGTCGTTGCCCTTGTCCAGCACGACCTGCAACGCGCCTACGCCGATGATCAGGGTGATCAGGCCCACGTAGTCGATCTTCGGGCGCTCGGTCCTGTCCACCCGCCCGCGCATCTGGTTGCCCACCACCATGCTGGCGAAGATGCCGATCGGCACGTTGATGAAGAAGATCCACGGCCACGAATAGTTGTCGGTGATCCAGCCGCCCAGGATCGGACCGGCGATCGGCGCGACCACGGTGACCATCGCCAGCAGCGCGAGCGCCATGCCGCGCTTGGCCGCCGGATAGATCGAGATCAACAGGCTCTGCGTGATCGGGTACATCGGGCCGGCCACCGCGCCCTGGATGGCGCGGAACACGATCAGCATGCCCATGCTCTGCGACACGCCGCAAAGGAACGAGGTCAGCGCGAACAGCAGGGTCGACCAGATGAACAGCTTCACCTCGCCGAAGCGGCGGGTGAGGAAGCCGGTCAGCGGCAGCGAGATCGCCATGCTCACGGCGAAGGAGGTGATCACCCAGGTGCTCTGGTTGACGCTCACGCCGAGGTTGCCGGCGATGGTCGGCAACGACACGTTGGCGATGGTGGTGTCCAGCACCTGCATGAAGGTGGCCAGCGAAATGCCGACCGTGGTGAGCGCCATGCTGGGTGGACGGTATTGGGTAGTCATCGCAGGGATTCGCTCTCTTGCAGGAGTGCCTTGGGCGCGACCGAAATCCGGTCGCGCTCAAGGGGCGCTCCTGCAGGTGGATTACTTGCCGCTGCCGGCCATGTTCGCGTGGACGATCTGCGCGATCAGGTCGTCGGCCTTGTGCAGCTGCTTCTCGTACACATCGGTGCTGAAGGCCGGCTTGGACGGCGGCTCGACCGCCAGCATCGGGCCCTGCTTGTCGTGCAGGTTGACCGTCACGTCGGTGGACAGGCCGATCCGCAGCGGATGCTTGCCCAGCTGGCCCGGATCGGCGAACACCACGCGCACTGGCACGCGCTGGACGATCTTGATCCAGTTGCCGGTGGCGTTCTGCGCCGGCAGCAGCGAGAAGGCGCTGCCGGTGCCCACGCCCAGGCTCTGCACCATGCCCCTGTAGGTCACGTCCCCGCCATACACGTCGGCGTGGATTTCCACCGGCTGGCCGATGCGCATGCCGGTCAGCTGGGTTTCCTTGAAATTGGCATCGATCCACACCGCGTTGAGCGGCACCACGGCCATCAGCGGCGTGCCCGGCGCCACGCGCTGGCCCAGCTGCACCGAGCGCTTGGCGACGTAGCCGTCGACCGGCGCCACGATGGTGGTGCGCATCGCGTCGAGGTAGGCGGCGCGCAGCCGGGCCGCGGCCGTCTGGACGTCCGGATGCGAGGCGACCACGGTGTCGTCGACCAGCACCTTGCTGGTCTGGTACTGCTGGGTGGCCGCGTTCAGCGCGCTTTCGGCGGCGGTCATCTCGTCGCGGGCGTGCGCCAATTCCTCGGCCGAGATCGCACCGGACCTGGCCAGGTCGCGGCGGCGGTTGTAGTCGGCACGGGCCTTCTGCACCGCCACCTTGCGCGCGGCGACGTCCGCCTGAGCACCGGTCACGGTGCTGTACAGGCCGCGCACCTTGCGCACGGTGCTGGCGAGGTTGGCCTTCGCCTCGGCCAGTGCGACCTGCGCGTTGCTCGGGTCCAGCTTGATCAGCGTCTGGCCTGCCTTGACGCGGTCGCCGTCGTCGGCGCCGATCGACACCACGGTGCCGGGCAGCTGCGGGGTGATCTGCACGATGTTGCCGTTGACGTAGGCGTCGTCGGTGCCTTCGTACCAGCGACCGTCGAAGTAGTACCACAGGCCCCAGCCGATCAGGGCGAGCAGCACCACCACGCCGAGCGCGCGCAGCAGGAAACCGCGCTTGTTCTTCGCGGCCGGCGCAGGGGTGGCGCCGTTGTGTTGGGAAGCAGGCTGGGTGGACATGGAGAAGCCTTAGGAATGAGCGGGGGCGGAGGGGGTGGATGCGGTGGGCTGGTCGGCGGTGGGCTGGCCGGCCGTCGACTCGGGGCGGTAGCCGCCGCCGAGGGCCTGGATCAGCTGCACCGAAAGATCGACCTGCTGCGCCTTGAGCGCGGCCATGCGCTGCTCGGCGAGGAGCAGCTGCTGGCGCACGCTGAGCGCCTCCAGGTAGCTGCCCACGCCGGCGCGATAGCGCTGCTCGGCAAGGCGCCAGGCGTCGTTGGCGGCATCCAGCGCACGCTGTTGCGCCGCGACCTGGGTGGCCAGCGACTGCTGCGCGGCGTAATCGTCGGCGACCTCGTTGAGCGCGCCGACCAGGGTCTGGTTGTACTGCGCCACGACCAGGTCGTACTGCGCATCCTTGGCCGAAAGGTTCGCGCGCAGACGGCCGCCGTCGAAGATCGGCAGACTGAGCGACGGGCCCGCCTGATAGAACAGCGAGGAGGCGCGGAGCAGCGGGTTGCCGCCCATGGCGAGCAGGCCCGCCATGGCTCCCAGCTTCACGTTGGGCAGGAACTCGGTCTTGGCCGCGGTGATGTCCTGGCCGGCCGCCTCGACGCGCCAGCGCGCGGCGACCAGGTCGGCGCGATGACCGACCAGCTCGACTGGCAGGTCGGTCGGCACCGCGACGGCGTCGGGCGTCAGCGGCTGCGGGCGGGCGATGTCCAGCCCACGGTCCGGACCCTTGCCGAGCAGCACCGACAGTGCCGAGCGGGCCGCGTCGATGGCGCGCTGGGCGACCGCCAGCTGCTGTTCGGCGGTGGCTACTTCGGCATCGCCCTGCTTGAGCTGCAACTGGCTGTCGAGGCCGGCGCGGACGCGCTGGGCAGTCAGTTCGCGTGCCTTGCCGGCGCGCTCGAGTTCGTCCTGCGCCAGGTCATGCTGGGCAAACGCGTAGCCCAGCTGCGCATAGGCGCGCGCGACGTTGCCCGACAGCTCGATGCGCGCCGCGCGCGCCTCGACTTCTGCGGCGCGCGCCTGGCCCAGCGCCGCTTCCCATGCGGCGCGCTGGCCGCCCCACAGGTCCAGGCCCCAATCGAAGCTGAGGTAGCCGAACTTGGCGACCGAGAAATGTGCGTTCTCGCCGAGCAGGCCCGACGGCGGCTTGGCGCCGGCCACGCTGGCACCCAGGCCCAGTTGCGGTTGGCGCGCCGCGTCGGCGAGGCCGGCCGCGGCCTGCGCGGCGCGGGCACGCGCGTCGGCCGCGGCCAGGCCCGGATTGCCGGCCAGCGCTTCGCCGATCAGGGCATCCAGCTGCGCATCGCCCAGGCCGCTCCACCACGCCCGGTCCGGCCAGGCGGCCGGCGTGAGCGTGGCTTCGCCCAGGCTGCGCTGGGCTTTCAGCGTGGACGGTTCGAGCAGTTTGCCGTCCGGATGCAGGCCGCCGCTGCTGGCGCAACCGGCCAGAACGAGGGTCAGTGCGGTGGCCGCCGCAAGGAGTTGCAGACGCATGTGTGGGGATTCCGGGTGAGAGTCAGTCTTTGTCGCGCAACGCGTGCAACACGCGCGTCAGGTAGTCGTGCAGGTGCCTGCGCTCGGCTTCGCCGAGCGAGCGCTGTGCCGCTTCCAGCACGCGCTCGTTGCAGTCGGTCAACTGCTGCCACAGCGCGTTGCCCTGTTCGGTCAGCTCGATGCGCAGCGCGCGCCGGTCCTGCTCGTGCGGGCAGCGGCGCAGGTAGCCCTTGCCTTCGAGCTGATCCAGCTGACGGGTCATGGCCCCGCCGTCGAGCTCGACCGCGCGGGCCAGTTCCGAGGCGGTCATCGGCCCCAGCCGGGCGAGCCGCTTGAGGATCAGGAACTGGGTGAAACGCAGCTCCACGCCCAGTGCCGCCAGCTCCGCCTCCATCGCGCGCACGATTTCCGAGCGGACCAGGCCGAGCAGGACGCCCAGGCTTTCCTGGGCGGTGTAAGCGAGCGAGTCGTTTTCCATGCCGCGCATTCTATTGCCGTAAGAATATTTGTCAAGGCAAATATCGTGGCGGCGACATTTGTTCGGGCAAGAGTCAGGCAGCGCGCGCCTGGCGCGCTGCCAGTTCGTCGCGCACCAGCGTGGCCAGCGCCGGATCGCGGATCGTGAACAGCTCGAAGACGCCCAGCGCGTGCAGTGTCGGCAGCAGCGCGAGCAGTCGCGGCTCGGCCTGGCAGCGCACCGGCTCGGGCGTGGCCGGGTCGAGCATGAGTTGGGCATGCACCACGAAATCGACGAGCGCGTCGGTGTCGGGCGCGGCGGGTGGCGGAGTGATGAGCGACATGCCGATCTCCTTGGGTGGGGCATTGTCGGGACGGCCCCGGTCGAGCGCTTGAACCGAAGGGCTGACCTTTCGCACGTAGGACGTGGCAACAGGCAGCAACGTGACAGCGTCCGGTGCGGCCGGCGGATGGGGATGTCCGCGACGCGCACGAGGCGCGTGCGCCGGCACGCAACGTTAGCCGGCGGCGGTTACCATGGGCAGGCAGCCGATACTGCTGGTACCCCCACTACCACCCGTCCTCTCCCGGGGCTCACGATGAGCACGCGCATGCAACGCATCGAGTTGAAGGCCTTCCTGCGCGCGCGGCGCGCGGCGCTGGCGCCCGAGGCGGTCGGCCTGCCGCGCGGGCAGCGTCGGCTGACGCCCGGCCTCCGTCGGGAGGAAGTGGCCGCGCTCGCCGACGTGGGTCTCACCTGGTACACGTGGCTGGAGCAGGGACGGCAGATCAACGTCTCGGCCGCCGCACTGGCGCGCATTGCCCGCGCGCTGGCGCTGTCGCCCAGCGACGAGGCCTATCTGTTCGCGCTGGCCGGGCTCACGCGGCCCGAACCGGCACCCGCCCGGATCCAGGTGCCGGCGCCCATCCTGGGCATGATCGAACGCTACCAGGGCCCGGCCTTCGTGCTCGATCCGCTGTTCGACCTGCTCGCCTACAACCGCTACGCCGATTTCCTGTTCGACTTCGAGGCGGTGCGCGGACCGTTCTCACGCAACCACGTCTGGAACGCCTTCATGCATCCACCGCGGCGGGTGCTCTACCAGCCGCATTTCATGCGCAGCGCGGCCAACCTGGTGGCGATCTTCCGCATGAGCCACGCCGCGCACCCGGACGATCCGCGCTTCGACGACCTGGTCGAGACGCTGGTGCAGACCAGCGCGGAGTTCGCCGGCCTGTGGGAGCAGCAGGAAACCGCGCCTCTGTCCGCTCTGGAGCTGCCGCTGTACGACGCGCGGCTGGGCCATTTCTGCGTGCATTCGACACGCCTGCCGATCCGCGATGGCCAGGCCGACGGCGCCACGGTGTTCTGCTTCGTGCCGGCCGACCCGGCCTCGGCGGCCTGTTTCACGCGCCTGGTGGAACGGGTCGACGAGGCGGCGTTGCCGGCCTGAACGGCTGACACCGGCATCACGCAGCCGGATCGACGATCGTCGCGCTATCCCGCAAAGGAGCGCTCCCATGGAACCGATGTTGAGCATGCGTACCGCGGCGGTGCTGCTGGCGCTGGCCGCACTGGGTGGCCTGCTGATGGCCGGCATCCGCTTCGCCGGCAAGCCGCACCCGCCGACCTGGCTGGCGATGGGGCACGGTTTCATCGCCGGCGCGGCCGTCACGTTGCTGGTCTACGACTACTTCACCACGGGCCTGCCGGGACTGGCGCAGCTCGCCCTGCTTCTGTTCGTGCTGGCGGCCGCCGGCGGCATCGTGATGAACCTGGGCTACCACTGGAAACGGCTGCCGCTGCCCAAGTGGCTGGTGGTGGTGCACGCGCTGATCGCGGTGATCGGCTTCGTGCTGCTGCTGATCGCGGCCTGGCCCTGACCTAAGGTGGGCTTCGGCCCACCTTTCCCGCGAGGTGCCGGTGGGCCGAAGCCCCACCCTAGGTTGCGTCTGGGCGTCGCGCTCCCTCTCCCTCCGGGAGACGGACGTTGCGGCGCTTTACCTGACCGGCTTGACATAGGTGTCGAACAACTCCTCGATGCGCCGGTATTCGTCGTACCACGAGTCCGCATGGACGAAGCCATGCCGCTCCATCGGGTAGAGCGACATCCAGAAGTTCTTCTTGTGCAGCTCGATGAAGCGCTGGTAAAGGCGGATCGAATCGGCCGCCAGCACGTTGTCGTCGATCAGTCCGTGCTCGATCAGCAGCGGGTCGGCCAGCTGGTCGGCGAAGTTGATCGGCGAGCTGATCGCGTATGCGTGCGGGTCGAGCTCCGGCGAATTGAGGATGTTGGCGGTGTACTCGTGGTTGTACAGCCGCCAGTCGCTGACCGGGCGCAACGCGGCGCCGGCGGCGAACTCGCCCGGCGCGCGCAGGAGCGCCATCTCGGTCATGAAGCCGCCGTAGCTGCCGCCGTAGATGCCCACGCGCCTGGGGTCCACGTGGTGGTGCTTCACCAGCCACGCCTTGCCGTCGAGCAGATCTTCGAGCTCCGGATGGCCCATCTGGCGATAGATCGCGTCGCGCCAGGCGCGGCCGTAGCCTTCGGAGGCACGGTAGTCCATGTCCAGCACCACATAGCCCTTCTGCACGAGCATGTTGTGGAACATCTGCTCGCGGAAGTAGTAGGGCCAGGACTCGATGACGTTCTGCGTGTAGCCGGCGCCGTGCACGAAGATCACCGCGGGCCTGGTGTCGGCCTCCTCGTTGGCGGGGCCGTAGTACTTGGCGTAGATGGTGCCGGCGCCGTGGCTGGAAGGCACCTCGACGATCTTCGGGGCGATCCAGTCGTGCGCGGTGAACGCGCTCTTCATCGTGCGGGTCAGCTCGCGCGGCGTGCCGCCGGCGGCCGGCTGCACGGCCAGCTGGTCGAGCACGTAGGCCGAGGAATGCAGCACTGCCAGGCGGCTGCCATCGGGCGACAGCTCGAACCCGTCCATGCCCTGGTAACGCGTGACGCGAGTGAGTTCGCCACCATCGCTCGGCACGCGATAGACGTCATAGCTGTAGGGCGCGACCTGGTTGGTGCGCAGGTAGAACCACTGGCCATCCGGCGACAGTTGCGGGTGGCTGACCTCGAACTTGCCGGACGTCAGCGCCTTCGCCTTGCCGTCCAGCGATTTGACGTATAGCTGCGACCAGCCGCTCTCCTCGGACAGGTACCACAGGGTGCGGCCGTCCTTGAGCCAGCCGAAATCGTTGAAGTTCCAGTTGATCCAGGCGTCGTCGTGCAGGCGCTGCTGGTTGACCAGCGCGTGGTTCGTGAAGTCGACGCTGGCGATCCAGCGGTCCTTGTTGTCGATCGCGCGCAGCTGGATGGCGAGGTTCCGGCCGTCCGCGCTCCACACGATGCCGCCGCCACCGCCGTCCTCGGCACTGGAGACGATGCGCACCGGGCGCACGTCGGGAGCCTTGAGCGCCTTGGCCTGCTCGTCCTTGCCAGCCTTCGTCAGGGCCGCGACGGTCTGCGCGCGGATCGCGGCGAGCGGGTCGTCCTTGATGCCTGGGAGGTTCTCGACCGGCAAGGCGTAGTGCTGGTGTTCGCGCAGGTCCAGCAGCATGAGCGACTGCGCCGCCGGTTCGTTGTGGCCGACGTAGACGTGCGTGTCCTCACCCTCGGCGTAGCCCGAATCGGTGACGTAATGGGTGAGCTTGGGCTGGCGACCCGCCTCATAGGCTTTTGGCCGCGTGACCACCAGCAGCCAGCGCCCGTCGGGCGAGAGCTCGGTGTCTACCGCCACGATCTTGTCGCCCAGCCAGAACGGCTGCGGCGCGCGGCCCGGGTCGGCCGCGGCCAGCGCCTTGGCGTTGGCCTTTTCGGCGTCCTTGTCGGCCTTGAGCTGGCGCAACGTGGAGAAGAGTTCGAGCTGTTCGTCTTCCAGCGCGTCGGTCTTTTTCCCGTCCGGGTCATCGGCGAATTTCAGCACCGCCACCGGCGTGCTGACGCCGCGGGCCAGGTCATAGCTGTACCAGTCGTCGCCGGAGCGGTACTGCAGCGCGCGGCTGTCGGCGGAGAACTGCGGCGCCGATTCGTCCTCGACCGTCTGTGTCACCTGCACGGTGCGCCCATCGGCCAGCGTGCGCAGGAATACGTCGCCGTGGCGCACGAACGCGGCATAGCGGTGCGTGCGGTCGTACACCGACGGGCCGTCGGCGTTGGCCACGCCGGCGGGATCGAGCTTCTCGCTGCGGCCGGTCACCGGATCCACGCGGTACAGGTCGCGCACCTCGCTGCCGTCACGCTTGAGCTGGTAGTAGATCGCCTGCCCGTCGGCGCTCCAGTAGGGCGACTCCACCGCCTGCCCGATCCAGTCGGGATTGGCCATGATCGTTTCCAGATCCAGCGGCGCGGCGGGCGACGCCGCCAGCGCCGGCAGCGCGGTAAAGGCGGCCAGGCCCGCCAGGAAAAGTCGACGCATGGAAGCGCTCCGCCAGTTGCAAAACACCCGAGCATAGCCAAGCCTGCCTGTCCCGCAAGCGCCACAAGTCCCGGCGAAGGCCGCGCGGGTTGGCGATCACACAATCCATAAGCGACACTGATCGACTTGCGCACACCACGGCAACATCCATGAACCTGCTCCCCAGCGTCGAACACGAGACCGGCCCGGACCCACGTCACAGCGTGATCTGGCTGCACGGGTTGGGCGCCGACGGCAACGACTTCACGCCGATCGTGCCGGAACTGGTGGACAGCGCTTGGCCCGCGCTGCGGTTCGTGTTCCCGCACGCACCGGTGCAGCCGGTCAGCGTCAACGGCGGCGTGCCGATGCGCGCCTGGTACGACATCTTCGGTTTCGACGCGCGCGCGCCGCAGGACGAGGCGGGCATCCGCCGCGCGATCGGGGCCGTGGAGGCGCTGATCGCGCGCGAGCACGAGCGCGGCGTGCCGAGCGAGCGAATCGTGCTGGCCGGCTTCTCGCAGGGCGGCGCCATCGCACTGGCCGCCGGGTTGCGCCATGCGCAGCCGCTGGCCGGCATCGTGGCGCTCTCCACCTACCTGCCGATCAGCGCCACGCTGGCGCCCGAGCGCAGCACCGCCAACGCGCGGGTGCCGATCTTCTGGGGCCATGGCAGCGCCGACCCGATCGTGGTGCTGCAGCGTGGCCTCGATTCGCGCACGTTGCTGGCCGGGTTGGGCTACACGGTCGACTGGCACACTTACCCCATGCCGCATTCGGTCTGCGCCGAAGAAATCACCGACCTGCGCCACTGGCTCACCGATCGCCTCGGCTAGCTCCCTCTCCCTTCGGGAGGGGCTGGGTTGAGGGACGGCGCTCGCCCCGAACCCCATCACACGTGGGGATTTCCCCGCCCACGCCATGGCGGGAGAACCGGCAAATGCCGGCATACTGATCCGCATGAGCGCCCAGCCCGCCCGTCCCACCACGCCGCTGCCCGACTTCTGCCGCCTGCCGGCGGTCGCCGCGCTGTTCGCGGTCGGTGCGCTCACCGTCACATTGATGTGGCTGGCGCCGGACAACACGCGCGACTGGCGCGGTTACAGCGTGGGCATGTTGTTCGTGACCTGGCTGTCGATGCTGATCGCCCTGGCGCTGTGCTACGCGCGGCCGTGGCTGCAGCGGCTGGGCGGCTGGATGCCCTATGCCGGCGTGTGGCTGCTGATCGAGCTGGTGGTGGCGCTGGCCAGCGCGCTGGCCCGCTGGATGGACCTGGCCCTGCAACTGAACCTGGTGCATGGCGCGCCGATGGCCTTCGTGCGCGACAACCTGCTGATCGCCGCGCTGCTCGGCGCGGCGATGCTGCGCTACTTCTACGTGCTGGCGCAGTGGCAGGCGCGGCTGGCCGCGGTCGCGCACGCGCAGGTCGATGCGCTGCAGGCGCGCATCCGCCCGCACTTCCTGTTCAACAGCATGAACACCGTGGCCGCGCTGGTGCGGGTCGATCCGGCCGCGGCCGAGCGCACCATCGAGGATCTTTGCGAATTGTTCCGCGCCGCGCTCGGCCAGTCGGGGAGCCGCGACGGCACGCTGGGCGAAGAGCTGGCGCTCGTCGAACGCTACCTCGCCATCGAGCAGCTGCGTCTGGGCGAGCGCCTGCGCGTGCGCCGCGAACTCGACGGGTTGCCGATGGACTATCCGCTGCCGCGATTGCTGCTGCAGCCGCTGGTGGAGAATGCCGTGCGCCACGGCATCCAGCCGCGCCGCGAGGGCGGCGAGATCGTGCTGCGCGGCGCGCTGGACGGTCGCGCGTTGCTGATCGACATCAGCAACCCGCTGTCGAATGCGCCGACCACGCCCGGCCACGGCCACGGCCTGACCAACGTGCGCCAGCGCGTGGCCTACCGCTATGGCGCGCGCGCCGCGGTCGACGCCGGGCCGGACGCGGACCGTTTCGTGGTGCGCCTGCGCCTGCCGCTCGATCCGCCACCGGCGGAGTCCGCCTGATGCGCGTGCTGATCGTCGACGACGAACCGCTGGCGCGCGCGCGCCTGGCCGCGCTGCTGGGCGAGTGCGATGAGGTGGTGGTCGCCGGCAGCGTGGCCGACGGCGAAGCCGCGCTGGCGGCCATCGGCGAAACGCAGCCGGACCTGCTGCTGCTGGACATCAACATGCCGGGCCTGGACGGTGCCGCGCTGGCCGCGCGGCTGGCCGGGCATGCGCGTCCGCAGGTGGTGTTCTGCACGGCGTACGAAAACCATGCACTGACCGCCTTCGAGCTGGGCGCGGTCGACTACCTGCTCAAGCCGGTGCGACTGGAACGCCTGCGCGAAGCCCTGCAGCGCGCCCGCCAGCGCCTGGCCGCGGTGCCGGCCGAACCGGTCGGCTACCTGCGCGGCCGGCTGCGCGGCCAGCAGGTGCGCATCGCGCTGACCGAGGTGGTGTGCCTGCTCGCCGAGGAAAAATACGTGGTCGTGCGCCATGCCGGCGGCGAGCTGCTGATCGAGGAATCGCTGCGCCAGCTGGAGGAGGACCACCCTAACCAACTGGTGCGCCTGCACCGCAACTGCCTGGTGCCGGCACCGCGGCTGCTGGGCCTCAAGACCCTTCCCGACGGCCGCGTGCTGGCACGGCTGGCCGGCACCGAGTTCAGCCCCGAGGTGAGCCGGCGCAACCTGCCGGCGGTGCGCAAGCTGCTGCGCGCGGGTTAGAAGTTCGGGCGGTGGAAGGGTCGGCGCGGAGGGCTCGCTGCGCGGTCCTTTTTCGACGCTTCGTCAAGCCACAGTGGCCCACGGCCGCGCGGGAGGGGGTGAGCTTGCCTGCGCAGGCTTTGCGGCCTGGGGCGCCACGCCGCACGCGCGCTGCGGCGATTGCGGCGACAATAGGCATTCAGCGTCATCGCCGGAGTTCCCATGCAGCCTTCCATCCTGCGCATCGCCACCCGCAAGAGCGCCCTGGCGCTATGGCAGGCCGAGCACGTCGCCGCGCGTCTGCGCGCCGAGCACCCGGGCCTTGCCGTCGAACTGGTGCCGATGACGACCCGCGGCGACGAAATCGCCGACCGCCCGCTTGCCACCATCGGTGGCAAGGGGCTGTTCCTGAAAGAGCTCGAAGTGGCGATGCTGGAAGGCCGCGCGGACCTGGCGGTGCACTCGCTCAAGGACGTGCCGGCCGAACTGGAACCGGGTTTCGTGCTGCCGGCGATGCTGCCGCGCGCGGACGCGGCCGATGCGTTCGTCAGCAACGACCACGCCTCGCTGGATGCGCTGCCTCTGGGCGCCCGCGTGGGCACCTCCTCGCTGCGCCGTCAGGCGCAGCTGCGCGCGACGCGGCCGGATCTCGAGCTGCTCGACCTGCGCGGCAACGTCAACACGCGCCTGGCCAAGCTCGACGCCGGCGACTACGACGCCATCGTGCTGGCCTGTGCGGGGCTCGAGCGGCTGGGCCTGGCAGCGCGCATCCGCCAGCGGCTGGCCTCGCCGGATTGGCTGCCGGCACCGGGCCAGGCGGCGATCGCGATCGAGGCGCGCGCGGATCAGCCGGCCGTGCTGGCGCTGCTGGCGGCACTGGACGATGCCGACACGCGTGTGACGGTCAGCGCCGAGCGCGCGATGAACCATGCGCTCGGTGGCAGCTGCACGGTGCCGGTGGCGGCATGGTGCGTGCTGGGCGAGCGCGGCCTGCATCTGCGCGGGCTGGTCGGCGATGCGGCGAGCGGTCGGCTGGTGCGAGCGGAGGCAGGCGGGCCGGTCGACCAGCCGGAGGTGCTCGGTCGGGCGGTGGCCGATGCATTGCTGGCGCAGGGTGCCAGCGACATGCTCGGCTGAACCGCTTCGCTCCCTGTTCCCGCCCGGGAGAAGGACCGGAATGCGCGGGCGGCCTGGCCGGAAGGCGAGTCCAAAGCCAAGCGCTCTGTCGCCCACGCAAGATTGCCCCTCACCTCAATCCTCTCCCCGATGGGGAGAGGAGGCCAAGGAGGCGCTTCGCGCCACGAAAGCTTGATCGAGGCTAGAAGTTGTAGACCAGGTTGGTCGTGGTGAGCGTATCGGTGCTCTGCGTGCCCGGCTGCGTGTCGGAGTTGTAGCGCACCTGGAAGCCCAGCTTGAGCGCCAGCTTCTTGGTCATGCTGACCGACAGGCCCGCGTCGTTCTGGTAGTACTTGTTCTTCGAGCCCGCTTCGACCAGCAGCGTGTCTTCGAAGGCGGTGTTATCGGTCAGGCGGTATTTGAAGTTGATCAGGCCGCGGCCGACCAGTTCGCTCTCGGTGGGCTGGCGCACGTCGGTCGCCACGCCGTTGACCAGCACGGTGGTGTCGGCCGGGCGGTAGCGCTTGTAACCGGGACCGATTTCGAAGGACAGCTCCGTGCGCTCGTTCTTCAGCGCGATGTAGCCATAGCCCAACGAAACGATGCCCTGCCACAGGTTGGCGCCGAAGTCGTCGTGCTCGTAGCGGCCCGCGCCGACGATGTAGCTGCGCGGATCGAGCTTGTAACCGACCGAGGCGCCGCCGTCGTAGCGATTGGCGGTGGTGGTGAAGCGATCGACCGTGTTGCCGCTGGCGTCGAGCACGGTGACTTCGCCCTTGGAACGCATGCCGTTGAGGAAGAAATTGTTCTTCCAGTACTCGTTTTCCTGGTTCAGGCCGAGCTTGGCGTTGACGTTCTCGGTGCGCGAGTTGCCGCGCGCCGAGGCGAAGCCGAACTCGCCCGAACCGGTCCAGCCGCCGTTGTCGGTGGCCGTGGTGGTGTCGGCGTCCTGCGCCTGCACCACGCCGGCGAAGGCGAACAGGCACGCGGCTGCGATCAGGGTCTTGGTCATCGGGCGATCCATGAATGGGGCGAACAGAGAGCCCGCCACCTTAATGCGGCGGATTGAACTAGCAGTGAATACGCACGATTCCGGCGGGCATCGTTACCGGACACGGGCGGATGCAGCGTCGGCGCGGCACAGCCGCGCCAGCGCCGCCTCATAGGCGCGTTGCTCGATGGTGCGGCCGAGCAGGCAACTCGCGGCAGCCAGCGCCACCAGCGCCACGCCCGCGTCGGACAGGTCCACCACCAGCAAGGCCAGGCTGGGCACGGCGTAAGTGAACAAGGCCGCGACGAAGCGAGCGGTGCGTCCGCGTATGCGTTGCGGCGGCGAGCGTCCCCCCGATGGGCTGAGCGCCTGCCAGCGCAGCCCCTCGATCAAGCCCAGCAGCAGTGCCAGCACGAGCAACACCATGATCCAGGGCCGCGTGCCGGCCGGGTGCACGGCGCCATCCTGCGCGGCCAGGCACAACCACAACCACAGCCCGCCCGTGTACCAGGACGCCACTACCCGGCTCACCGGCAGTTGCGCGGAACAGCGCGCCACACCGTCCGACAACCGCCGGCGGTAGCTGTGCACCGTGTAGACCAGGCTTGCGGCGCTGCATAGCGCCAGCGCCGCGCCGGCCACGCGGGTCGCCCAGAACGTGTTCTCGCCACGCACCAGGCCGGCCACCGCCAGCATCGGCAGGTACGCCGCCAGCGCCAGCAGCGCCTCGCGCGTGGGTCGGCTGCGCCGTGCGGGGAACCAGCCGTGCCACTCGGACAGCCCCCGAAGGTGCAGGCAGGCGACCACCAGGCCCGCACTGACGAACGCCGCACCCAGCGCCAGCGGCACCAGCGCCTCGCTGCGCCCGCCACGGTAGATGCCCAGCGCCAGCGCCAGCCCCAGCAACATCCACAGGCCGTAGCCGGACAGCGCCAGAGTGCGCAGCAGCGAGGCCGGATAAGCCGGGGGCAGCGGGTGCTCGCGCGCGGTGGCGGAGACACAGGCCTGCATGTCGCTGGATGGATGCATCACATCGAAGGCTCGGCGGCTGGGGAAAAACCGCGACCCGGCTCTCGTGCCGGGCCGTGCGACGGACTTGCGGCCGCCGCGGGCCGTACCCATGCTACACAAAGCTCCCACCCCAGCGGTATGCCATGGATCGCTACGAACGCATTCTGACCCTGCACCGGGTTCTCAAATCGGCACATTACCCGGTCCCGCTGGCGCGGCTGATGGACGAGCTGGAATGTTCGCGGGCCACGCTCTATCGCGACGTCGCCTTCCTGCGCGACGGCCTGGGCGCGCCGATCGAAAGCGCCGGCACCGACCAGGCCGCGTTCCGCTACGAAGTGGGCGAGGGCGAGCGCTTCGAGCTGCCGGGGTTGTGGCTGACCTCCGACGAGCTGGCCGCGCTGCTGGCGCTCAACGAACTGATCGGCCGCTCCGGCCCCGGCGTGCTGGCCGGCGCGCTGGCTCCGTTCAAGGCGCGCATCGAGCGCCTGCTCACCGGGCAGGAAAAGGCCCGGGCGCTGCCGATCGAGCGCATCCGCGTGATCCCCTGGGGCGAGCGCAAGCTCGACCAGCAGGTGTTCCGCGTAACCGCCGGCGCGGTGCTCGAACGCAGTCGCCTGCGTTTTTCCTACCGCGCGCGCACCACCGATTCGGACAGCAAGCGCACCGTCTCCCCGCAGCGGCTGACGCATTACCGCGACAACTGGTACCTGGACGTGTGGGACCACGACCGCGAGGCGTTGCGCAGCTTCGCGGTGGATCGCATCCGCGAGGCGCACGCACTGGACGAACCGGCGATCGACGTGCCGGAAACCGATCTCAACGAACTGCTCGCCTCCAGCTACGGCATTTTCGCCGGCAAGCCCAAGGCCTGGGCCACGATCCGCTTTTCCGCGCACGCCGCGCGCTGGGTGGCCGACGAGCACTGGCATTCGCAGCAGAAGGGCGACTGGCTGCCGGACGGGCGCTACGAGCTCAAGGTGCCGTACTCGAAGTCGCGCGAACTGCTGATGGACGTGCTCAAGTACGGGCCGGACGCCGAAGTGGTGGCGCCGCTGCCGCTGCGCGAGGAGATGAAGAGCCTGCTGCACATGGCGCTTGGCGCCTACCAGCAAGGCGCGCGCTAACGCGGCTGAAGCCCTCTCCTGCGTCGGGGAGAGGGCGCTGAAGCTTCCGTCGCCTATCTTCCGGTCCCGATCGACTTCCGGTTGTCGGCCGTCACGGATGGAACGGCCAGAACTGCGGGATCAGCCACATCGATAGCGTGCAGAACAGCGCGATCAGCGGGATGCCGACCTTCATGAAGTCGGTGAAGCGGTAGCCGCCGGCGTAATACACCATCGTGTTGGTCGGATAGCCCACCGGCGTGGCGAACGAGGTCGCGGCGGCGAACGCTACCGCCACCACGAACGGACGCGGGTCGGCATGCGCGGCATGCGCCACCGTGACCGCGATGCTCACCATCAGCACCACCGAAGGGTTGTGGCCCATCAACTCGGTGAGCAGCGCGGTCAGCAGGTAGACCATCAAGAGCGCCGCCAGCGGACCGTGGCTGCCGACCAGCCCCATCGCACCCTGCACCACCACGGTCGACAGGCCGGTCTTCTCGATCGCCAGTCCCAGCGGCAGGATCGCGCCGAGCAGGATGATGATCTTCCAGTCCATCCCCTCGTAGATGTCCTTGCGGCCGAAACAGCCGGTCAGCGCCATCGCGGTGGCGCCGCACAGCGCGGCGATCGGGATCGGCAGCCAGTGCATGCCGGAGGTGATCACCACCGCGGCCATGATCGCCGCGGCGATCCACGCCTTGCGCGTGCTGCCACGCGCGTCGTCGCGCTCGCTGAGTACGATGAACGCATCGTCGGTGCGCAGCTTGGGCATGCCGCCCTCGTCGACCAGCGCCAGCAGCACGTCGCCGACCGCCAGGTCGGTATTGCTCAGCTTGTCGCGCAGTACCTGGCCGCGCCGGTGCACCGCCAGCACGGTGGCGCGATAGCGCCAGTCCAAACCCAGTTCGGCCAGGCGCCGGCCCTCGGCGGGGCTGCCCGGCGCGACCATCAGTTCGGCCAGCACGCGCGGGCGATCGCCGTCGCGTTCGTAGTGCTGGTCGGGGGCGTTGCGCAGGCGCGCGCGGCGCTGGAATTCCTCGATCTTGTCCCAGTCGCCACGCACCAGCAGCACGTCGCCGGCGGCCAGTTGCTGCTCGCGCGGGGACCACATGCGCCGCTCGCCGCGCAGCAGCTCCAGCGGATAGACGCCGTACTTGTCGCCCAGCTGGGCATCGGCGATGCGCGTGCCCAGCAGCGGCGAGTCCTCGCCCACCACCAGCTCGGTCACGTACTTGCCCACGTCGCCGCCTTCGGGAAGCGCGGCGTCGATGTGCTTGGGCAGCAGTTTGCGGCCGATCAGCATCATGTAGGCCATGCCGGCGACCGCCAGCAGCGCACCCATCTTGGTGAATTCGAATACCCCGAACGGGGGCAGCCCGTGCTTCTGCGCCAGGCTGTCGGTGAGCAGGTTGGAGGAGGTACCGATCAGCGTGCACACGCCGCCCATCTGCGCGGCGTAGGCCATCGGCATCAGCACGCGCGCCGGCGAGGTGCCGGTGCGCTGGCACACGCGCAGCGCCAGCGGCAGGAAGGTGGCGACCAGCGCGATGTTCTTCACGAACGCGCCCAGCGGGGCGATCGCCAGCATCATCGCCAGCGTCAGCAACCAGGGCTTGCGGATGCGCATCAACAGCCGCGTCAACGGCTCCAGCGCGCCGGAGCGCTCGATGCCCAGGCTCAGCGCGAACATCGCCGCCACCGTCACGGTGGCCTCGTTGCTGAAGCCGGACAGCGCCTCCTCGGGCGTGACGATGTGCAGCACCACCAGCGCCGCCAGCGCGAGCAACGCGACCAGGTCGATGCGCACCTTCTCGCTGGCGAACAACGCCATCGCACCCACGATGATCGCCACCGTGGCCCAAGCCTGCCAGCTCATGCGCGCTCCCCCCGACGGCGAGCGGGGCGGCGCGGGGCCGGCGGACGGGGCCGGGCGTGCAGGCGGGTCTTGGCTGGCATGGTTCCTTTGGGCTGCCTGGTCGATGGCGCGGACGCCGAAGGACCATCATAACGGTCGCGACCGCTGACGTCCGGACGCAGACTTCACCACAGCCCCACGCTAACGTATCGTGAGGACTCGCCCTTCACAGGCTACCGCATGAGCCAGCCCGCCTCCGCGGATGCCCCGCGCAAACCGACCGTCGCACTGGCGCTTGGCGCCGGCGGCGCCAAGGGGCTGGCGCACATCGGCGTGATCGAGGAGATCGAGCGCCAGGGGTATGCGATCGGCGCGATCGCCGGCACCTCGATGGGCGCGCTGATCGGCGGCATCTACGCGATGGGCAAGCTTCCGGTCTACCGCGACTGGGTCTGCAAGCTCGCCCGCTTCGATGTGCTGCGGCTGGTCGACTGGACCTTCCGCGGCGGACTGATCAAGGGCGAGAGAATCATCGAGACGTTGCGCGAGCTGATCGGCGACGCGCGCATCGAGGACCTGCCGCTGACCTATACCGCCGTGGCTACCGACATCGACCGCGAACGCGAGGTCTGGCTGACCCGCGGCCAGCTGTTCGACGCGATTCGCGCTTCGATCGCGATTCCCACCATCTTCCGTCCCCACACGATCGACGGCCGCCGGCTGGTCGACGGTGCGCTGCTCAACCCGGTGCCCGTGACGCCGCTGATCCGCGAGCGCGCGGAAGTCCTCTTTGCGATCAGCCTCGATGGCCGCTCCAACATGCTGGCCCCCGAGCGGGATGCCAAAGCCGATCCGGATGCGGATCCGGATGAGGAATCCGGCTGGCTCGGCCGGCTGCTCTCGCACCGCGAGGACAAACCCGCGCGCGTGCACGAGCCAGGCGCACTGGCCCTGCTTAACCAGGCAATGGACCTGATGCAGTCGAACCTCTCGCGGCTGCGCCTGGCCGCGTACGAACCCGACCTGCTGATCGAGATCCCGCGCGACGCCGCGGCTACCTATGAGTTCTACCGCGCCAGCGAGCTGATCGAACTGGGGCGGACGCGCACCCGCGAGGCACTGGAACGCTGGCGACCCCAGGGTTGAGGCAACGCGCCTGCGGGCGCCGATCTGGCAGGTTTTGACGGTTTTGTGTCACGAGCGCCAAGCGCCGGCCGGCGACACTGGCGTCCCACCTTCTTGCCGGATCACCTTCCATGCGCCTGCGCTTGCTTGTCCTGTTCGCCGCCGCGATAGCGGGCACGCCCGCCTTCGCACGACCACCCGCGCCCGCCGCAACGAACCACATCGCGGCGTGGCAACCGCGCTTCGGACGCGCGCGGCCACTCGTGGCGGTGGTCGGTGAAAACGGCAGCGACGACAGCACCACCGAACTGGCCGACTACGTGCTGCCGCTGGGCATCCTGCGCGCCTCGAAGGCCGCCGAGGTGGTTTCGCTGGCGACCGCCTCCGGTCCGCTCGTGCTGCGTCCGGCCCTGCGCGTCCAGCCGCAGGCCACGGTGGCCGCGTTCGACGCCAACTACCCGGACGGCGCGGATTACGTGATCGTGCCGGCGGTGAGCCATCCGCGCGACCCGGCACTGCTGGCCTGGCTGACATCCCAGGGCGCCAAGGGCGCGACCCTGGTCAGCATCTGCGACGGCGCGCTGGTGGTGGCAAACACTGGCCTGATGGACGGTCACCGCGCCACCGCCCACTGGGATACGCAGGCGCTGCGGGCCAAGGTGTACCCGCAGGTCACGTGGATGAGGAACATCCGCTATGTCGCCGACGGCCGCATCGTTTCCAGCGCCGGCATCAGCGCTGCCATGCCGGTCGCGCTGGCGCTGGTCGAGGCGATCGCGGGCACGCCGCGCGCGGCGGCGGTCGCGCGCACGCTCGGCGTGGCCGACTGGAGCGACGCGCACGACAGCGACCGCTTCCTGCCGCAGTGGGGCAACCTGCGCGCGTTACTCGCCACGAACTACACCAATCACTGGCTGCACCGTACCCAACGCCTCCGTCTGCCGGTCGCGACGGGGGTGGACGACATTGCGCTGGCCCTGGCGGCCGACGCGTACTCGCGCACCGGCCGCAGCCGCGTCTATACCGTGGCCGCCTCGCTGGATCCGCTGCCGACGCGCCATGGCCTGTTGCTGTTGCCCGATCTGCGCGCCGACGCGGCCCCCGTCCATGGCGATCGCGAGCTGGCCTGGCAGGCGTCGATCCCGCCGGCGCACTTGCTCGACCGGGCACTGGCGGACATCGCCAGCCGCTACGGACGCAGTACCGCCTACGGCGTCGCGCTCGATCTTGAATATCCGGGCTTTCGCCGGTGAGCTTCCACGGCGCACCGCCGCGCCCGCGCACCGTCGGCCCCAAACCCCGACAATGCCCGCCATGACCGCAACCCGCCGCATCGTCCTGCTCGCCTATGACCAGATGAACCTGCTGGACCTCTGCGGCCCGCTGCAGGCGTTGACCACCGCCAACCGCCGCGCAGGCAAAACGCGGCCCTACGAGACCGTCACCGCCTCGGCCACGGGTGGCCTGGTAACCACCAGCGCCGGCCTGCCCTTGCTGACCGTACCGGTGGCCTCGCTGCAGGACGCACCGATCGACACGCTGATCGTGCCGGGCGGCTGCGAAGGCGAAACCTACCGGGCGCCAGCGGCGCTGGTCTCGTGGGTGGCCGAGCGCGCGCCGGCGGTGCGGCGGCTCTGCTCGGTGTGTACCGGCGCCTTCCTGCTCGCAGCCGCCGGCCAGTTGGACGGGCGCCGCGTGACCACGCACTGGGACTGGGTGGAGCGCCTGCAAGCGGCCTATCCCACGGTACGGATCGAGGCCGACCGCATTTTCGTGCGCGATGGTGCGGTGTGGACTTCCGCTGGCGTCAGTGCCGGCATCGACCTGACGCTGGCGTTGATCGAGGACGACCTCGGCCACCAGGCCGCGATCGACGTGGCGCGGCAGCTGGTGGTGTTCGTCAAGCGTCCGGGCGGGCAGTCGCAGTTCAGCGCGCCACTGGCCGAGCAGGCACGTGGCAATGGCGACTTCGCTGCTCTGCACGCATGGATCGCCGCACATCTGCACGAGGACCTGAGCGTGGAGCGGTTGGCCGAGCAGGCTTGCATGACGCCGCGTACGTTCGCGCGGCTGTATGCCGCTCGCCAGGGACGCACGCCAGCCCGAGCGGTGGAGGCGATCCGGATGGAGGCGGCCTGCCGCGCGCTGGAACAGACTGACCTGCCGCTCAAGCGCATCGCGGCCAACTGCGGCTACCGCGAAGAGCAGAACCTGCGGCGTGCCTTCCATCGCCGCTTTGGCATTACCCCGGCGCAGTACCGGCTGCGCTTTTCGGCGCACGCCACGGGGCGAGAACCAGCCTGACGTTCAATGCGGGCCGTGCGCGGCCAGGTAGCTTTCCAGATACGCCTTCAGCGCCACGGCGTTGTTGTGCTCCTCGTCGCGCGCGCCGAACAGCAGGGTCACCTGGTGGCGGCGGGCTTTCTCGGCCAGCGACTGCCAGCTTTCCGGAACGGCATCGAGTTCGCCCGCGTAGCGGTGGCGAAAACCCTCCCAGCGTGTCGGCTCGTGGCCGAACCACTCGCGCAGCTCGCGCGAGGGGCCGACCTCCTTCGCCCACAGGTCGAGCGCCGCGTCGGCCTTTTTCAGCCCGCGCGGCCACAAGCGGTCGACCAGCACGCGGTAGCCGTCCTTCGGCGAGGGCGGATCGTAGACGCGTTTGACGGCCAGGCTCATGGCGTCCCCCATGGAAGGAACCTGCCCCAAGCTTACGCCCGCCGGGTGAAAGGCCCGTCGGGCCTAGGGTGGCGGCGGGTCGAATCCCATCCTACGGCCCGGGCCTAGAGCTCCTCGACGCGGGTGATCTTGGCGCGGCGCATCAGCCAGGCCACGCCACGCAGGTCGGCCAGGCCGACCCACAGGCGGTCGAGCATGCCGTACTTGGAGGTGCCCGCGGTACGCGGGCGATGGCCGACCGGCACGCTGCGGCTCTCGAAGCCCGCGCGGCGCACCAGCGCCGGCAGGTAGCGGTGCATGTGGTCGAAGTAGGGCAGGCGCAGGAACGTCTCGCGCTCGAACAGTTTCAGGCCGCAGCCGGTGTCGGGCGTGGCGTCCTTGAGCATGCGCGAGCGCACCGCGTTGGCGATCTTCGAGGAGATGCGCTTGTTGAAGCTGTCGCGGCGCGTGGTGCGCCAGCCGGCGAACAATTTCACCTCGGGCGGCGCGTTCCTGCGCGCGTCGAGCAGGCGCGGGATGTCGGCCGGATCGTTCTGGCCGTCGCCATCGAGCGTGGCGATCCAGCTGCCGCGCGCGGCGCGCACGCCGTTGGACACCGCCGTGCTCTGACCGCTGCGGCTGACGTGGTGCAGCACGCGCAGCTCCGGGTAGCTGGCCTTCTGGGCGGCGAGCACGGCGCGGCTGTCGTCGGTGGAATCGTCGTCCACGTAGACGATCTCGAAATCCGCCTTGCCGCGCAGCGCGGTGGCGATTTCGGCAAGTAGCGGCGGGATGTTGTCGCGCTCGTTGAACACGGGCACGACGACGGAAAGCTCGGGCATGGGGCCAGTCCGGGGGAACGATTGGGCGGGGATTATCGCCGATGCGAGGCGCGGGCGCAGGCCAAGACCGCGGCTTGCCTGCCGGAGCGCCCTTGGGCGTGACCGTGATGGATGGCGGTCGCTCCCAAGGGCGCTCCTACAAGAGGCCAGCTCAGCGCAGCTTGCCCAGGATCCCGTCCAGCTCGTCGTTGCTGTGGTAGTGGATCACCAGCTTGCCGCGCCCGCCGCGGCCCTGGGCAAGCTCCACGCGGGCGGCGAAGCGTTCGCCCAGCTCGCGCTCCAGCGCATCGATGTTGGGATCGCGCGGGCCGGCCTTGGCCTTGCCCTTGGGCGCGGCCTGCGCGCGGCGCGCGGCTTCTTCCAGTTCGCGCACGCTCCAACCCAGCGTCGAGGCCTGGCGCGCCAGCGGCACGGCGATGCCCTCGTCCAGCGTGAGCAGGCAACGGGCGTGGCCCATCTCCAGCTTGCTCTCGTCCAGCAGCTTCTTTATCGGGGCGGGCAGGTCGATCAGGCGCAGCAGGTTGGACACCGCCGCGCGCGAACGGCCGACCGCATCGGCGGCCTGCTGGTGGGTGAGGTCGAAGTCGTCGATCAGCCGCTTGAGCGCATCGGCTTCTTCGAGCGGGGTAAGGTCCTGGCGCTGGATGTTCTCGATCAGCGCCATCGCCGGCACGGCGGCCTCGTCGACCGTCTTGACCAGCGCCGGGATGTCGCTCATCTGCGCGCGCTGGGCCGCGCGCCAGCGGCGTTCGCCGGCGATCAGCTCGTAGCTGTTGCTGCCGATGGCGCGCACCACCACCGGCTGGATCAGGCCCTGCGCCTTGATCGAGGCGGCCAGTTCGTCCAGCGCCTCCTCGTTCCAGTGCCGGCGCGGCTGGTACTTGCCCGGCTGGATCTGCTGGATCGGCAGGGTGCGCAGCTCGCCTTCCTGTTCCAGCGGCGACGCGGTGCCGGCGCCATCGCCGCCGAGCAGCGCGTCCAGCCCGCGGCCGAGTCCCCGTTTCTTCGCGGCGGCCATGGTTACTCCTGGTGGATGTCGGCCGCCGCGTCGAGCGGCTCGCCGGTGTCGTGCATGTCGTTGAGCGCGGCCACGGCCGCCTGTGCGCCGCGTTCGCGGCGGATGATCTCGCCGGCCAGGCCGATGTAGGCGATCGCGCCGCGCGAGCTTCGGTCGTACAGGTGGATCGGCTGGCCGTGGCTGGGCGCCTCGGCCAGGCGCACGTTGCGCGGGATGATCGAGCGCAGCACCTTGTCGCCGAAGTGCTGGGTCAGCTGCGCCGAGACCTCGTTGCCCAGGTTGTTGCGCACGTCGTACATGGTCCGCAGCAGACCCTCGATCTCCAGCTTAGGGTTCAGCCGCTGGCGCACCGCCTTGACCGTGTCGAGCAGACTGGAGAGCCCTTCCAGCGCGAAGTACTCGCACTGCACCGGCACGAGCACCCCATCGGCCGCGGTCAGCGCGTTGAGCGTGAGCAGGTGCAGCGAGGGCGGGCAGTCGATCAGGATGGTCTGGTACTTGTCGCTGACCTTGGCCAGCTGTTCCTTGAGCCGGCTTTCGCGGGCGATCGCGTCCATCAGCTTGAGCTCGGCGGCGGTCAGGTCGCCGTTGCCGGGCAGCAGGTCGTAGTGGCCCTCGGTGCCCACGATGGCGCGCTCGATCGGCGACTCGTCCAGCAGCACCTCGCAGCCGTTGGGCTTGGCTTCGCGCTTGTCCACGCCCGAGGCCATGGTGGCGTTGCCCTGCGGGTCCAGGTCGACCAGCAGCACCTTGCGCTTGGCGGCCGCCAGGGCCGCAGCGAGGTTGACCGCCGTGGTGGTCTTGCCGACGCCGCCTTTCTGGTTGGCGACAGCGATGATGCGGGCCATGGTCGTCTTAACTTGCAACAAAGGACGGGTAGATTAGCAGGGCGCGCCGGAGCCTGATTCATCGGCCCCGGTGCGCTGGATCACGATCAGGCTGCGCTCGGCGCCCAGGCCGGGCACTTCCAGCGCGTGGGTGGCCTGGACCGCGAAGCCGGCCGGCAGCGCGGCCATCTCGTCGGCCGCCGGCTTGCCCTTCATTGCCAGCCAGCGGCCGGACGGGGCGAGCAGGTGACCGCCCCAGCTGAGCATGTCGGCCAGGCTGGCGAAGGCGCGCGCGGTGATGCAGTCGAACTGGCCCTCGACCTCCTCCACCCGCGACTGCACGGCGCGCACGCCCTCGAGCTTGAGCGAACGGATCGCCTCGCGCAGGAAGCGCACCTTCTTGCCGTTGGAGTCGACCAGCAACACCTCGCGCCCGGGCGCGGCGATCGCCAGCGGGATGCCGGGCAGGCCGGGACCGGTGCCCAGGTCCGCGAGGCTCCCGCCCCGCACGTAGGGCAGGATCGCCAGCGAGTCGAGCAGGTGGCGGGTGACCATCTCGGCGGGGTCGCGCACGGCGGTGAGGTTGTAGGCGCTGTTCCAGCGCTCGAGCAGCGCCTGATAGTCGAGCAGCCGCTCGACCGCGCCGGGCGGCAGCGCCAGGCCCAGCGCTGCCAGACCCTGTTCGAGCCGGTGTTGCAGAACGGGACGTGGGCTCATGGGCGGTCCGGGCGCGGGCAGGACCGCGAAGTATCCCCGCGCGCGCGCATCGAAGCCAGCGCGCTGGCCGCCTCAGGCCAGTTCCAGCTCCACCCGGGTGACCATCAGGCCGCGTTCGCGCAGCATGCCGTTCAGGGCGCGCTTGAGGCTGCTGCCCAACGCACGCTGGTCGGCGGGACCGGGTCCGGGCTCGCCATGCAGGGCCTCCAGCGCGCTGTTGCGGATCAGTTGCGCCGCCTGCTCGATCACCGGATCGACCCGCTCCGGCTCCAATACCTGCCAGTAGACGCGGCCACGGACGCCGCGGGCATCGGCCAGCGCGTCCTGGAACTGCAGGATCTGGCCGGTCAGGTCGATGCGGTGTCCGGCCCGGTCCAGGCCCGGCCACAGCAGGTGCAGGCCCGGTTCGAGCAGGCGCGGCGGATGACCACGGCGGTGGACGACCTGCACGTGGCCTGTCGGCACCCGGCGCAGCACGGCCAGCAGCAGGCAGACTAGGGCGATGGAAACCAGGAGCGCGAGCATGGCGGATGGCCGGTGGGTTGCGGATGACTCGGCAGGGGTCCGATGCTAGGGCGGCCTGTGCCGGGCAGGATTAATGGCTTTTTAACTCCCCTCGCTCAGCACATCGGCCACCCGCTCCTCCGCTTGAGTGCCGGAACGTGACTGCACGCACATTTCTCCCGCTTGCCACCGCCGGGTACCGATGAGCGATCCGGTGATGCTGGTGGTGATGGGCGTGTCCGGCTCGGGCAAGAGCACCATCGCGCGGCGGCTGGCCGAGGCGCTGGGTTATGCGTTCCTGGACGGCGACGACCTGCACCCGCTGGCCAACGTCCTCAAAATGAGCGCAGGCGTGCCGCTGGAGGACTCCGACCGCATCCCCTGGCTGGACACGATCGCCGCCTGGATGCAGCGGGAACTGGCGGCCGGGCGCAGCGCCGTGGTGGCCTGTTCCGCGCTCAAGCGGACCTACCGCGAACGCCTGCGGCAGGCCGGGCCAGCGGTGCGGTTCGTCTATCTGGACGTCGACCACGACGAGCTGGCGCGGCGCATGCGCGGGCGCGAGCACTTCATGCCGTTGACGTTGCTGGGCAGCCAGTTGGCCACGCTGGAGGAACCGGACAGCGACGAGCCGGCAGTGCGGGTCGACGCCAACGGCTCGATCGAGGCGACGGTGACACGGGCGCTCGATGGCCTCGCGCAACAAACCCTGCCGCCGTAACGCCGTAGGGCGGGCTTCAGCCCGCCCTGCGCGGCACGTCCTGTGGCAGCGGGCTCAGAACCGCCCGGCGCGGAAGTCGGCAATGGCTTCCTGGATCTGCGCTGGCGTGTTCATCACGAAGGGCCCGTAGCGCGCGACGGTTTCGTTGAGCGGGCGGCCGGCGACCACCAGCAGGCGCGCGGCGCTGGTGCCGGCGCCCAGGGTCAGGCGGTCGCCCTCGGAGAGCACCGCCAGCTCGCCGCGCGAGAGCGGCTCGCCACCGACCTCGGCCGACTCGCCCTCGAACACGTAGGCAAAGGCGTGGTGCTCCTCGGGCAGGTCCAGTTCGAAGCGCGCGCCGGCGGCCAGCGTGATGTCCAGGTACAACGGGTCGGTGGCAATACCCTGCACCGGGCCGACCGCCTCGCCCAGCCGTCCGGCGATCACCCGTGCCTGCACGCCGGGCGCCGGTTCGACGCGGGCGATGCGCTCGGGCGCGATGTCCTGGTAGCGCGGCGCGGTCATCTTGTCGGCGGCCGGCAGGTTCACCCACAGCTGGAAGCCCCACATCAGGCCGTTCTCCTGCTGCGGCATTTCCGAATGCAAGATGCCGCGGCCGGCGGTCATCCACTGCACGCTGCCGGGGCCCAGGTCGCCCTGGTTGCCGTGGTTGTCGCCGTGGCGCATGTGCCCAGCCAGCATGTAGGTGACCGTCTCGAAGCCGCGGTGTGGGTGCTCGGGGAAGCCGGCGAGGTAGTCGCCCGCCTGGTCGGAGCGGAACTCGTCCAGCAGCAGGAACGGATCGAGCATGTCCAGATTGGGCTGGCCGATGATGCGCTTGAGCTTCACCCCGGCGCCGTCGTTGGTGTCGATGCCGCGCACGCGGCGGCTGATGGTGCGTTGGCTCATGGGGAACGCCTCCGGCGTGGAAGGATGTCCACGAGCATGGGGCCGCTGGCGATCGGGGCCAAGCGTGGCGACGTGAACGGATTGTTCGCCGGGAGCTTCCTGTAAGAGCGCACCTGTCCGGGACCATGGGCACGGTCGCGCACAGGTGCGCTCTACGAGGGGCTCAGCCAGGCGAACGCACGGCGCAGCTCGGCCTCGCCGTGTTCCATGAAGCAGCGCCCGTGCGCCAGCACGATCCGCTGCGGCTGCCAGCCCAGCATGCGTTCGATGCAGGCGCGCGCTTCAGCCCTGTGTCCCAGGTAGGTCAGGCGCATGTCCAGCGGCATCTTGCCGTTGGGCGCAAGCACGCCGCCCAGGCGCGCAATCCAGCGCATCGGCGCATCGAGCCGGCCGGCTTCGAAGTTCTCGATCAGGTCGGCCAGGATCAATGTGGCGCTGGGCCGATGCAGGAACACCACCTCCTCGATGGCGCGGCTGCCCTTGAAGCGCAGCTGGTCAAGCGAGCCGGCCCAGGCCGGCGGCGCGGCGTCCTCCAGCTCCGCGTCGAAGTGCACCTCGATGCGCTGGCCCGCGGCGCGCTCGCGCACGCCCGGCGAGGCCCATGCGATCGCCCGCGGGTAGCGCTGCTTCCAGGCGGCGATGTGCGCGTAATGCAGCTTGTTCGGCGAGACCAGGTGGCGCACCGGGCCGAGCGCGTCGACGGCCTCGAACAGCGCCGCGTCCGGCGCGACCGGCGAATGGCACCACAGCGCGCCATCGGGCAAACGCGCCAGGGTCATGCGGGTCGGAAACGGCGCGCTGGTGCCCAGCGGCGCGGCCATGCGCACGATCGGGCCGTCGACGATCCACAGTTCCGGCGCGATGGGCTTGAGCGTGTTGATCGGTTCGTAAAGCGCCGTGTCCATGGCCATGCCTCGGTCCCTTGCCGGAATCCTGCGAAGAACGGCCCTGAAGCTTGGGCGGTTTCAGTGCACCCAGTGTCCGCTGCGCTGGCGCGGCGGCGGCGGCGCTTCCTCGCCGGGCGGCGCGGGAGTGCGGGTGAGCGCGGCCAGCTCCGCTTCGGTGGCTGGATGCTCGTGCCAGTAGTGGTCGACCGCACCGAGCACCGGCGCCACCTGCGCCAGGCACTCGTCGTATTCCTCGTCGCTGAGCTTTTCGAACTCCGCCTCGGCCGAAAGGATGCCCTCGTCCACCGCCAGCGCCATCACGGGCCCAAGCATCTCCATCAGCTGCGGATCCTCGGCCAGGCGCTTCTCCCACAGCGTGGCGCGCAGGTCGATGCCGCGGCTGAAGCCTTCGCACCAGCCGGCGGCGGAGAGCACCGGGCCGGTGTCGGTGTCGACTTCGCCCAGGATCGGTTCGTAGGCGTCCACGTCCAGTTCGACGCGGATCGAATCGTTCAATTTGGCCAGCAGTTCCAGCACGCGGTTGCCCTCGGCCTCGTTGGCAAAGGCATCGTGCAGAACCTCGGGCAGCCATTCGTCCGGCAGCACCTCGAGCGGGCCGACGGCGATCGCCGAAAGCATGCCGTGCACGCCGTCGAGCAGCAGGCGGCCTTCGTCCGCGTGGCCGCGCAGGTAGCGGTCAAGTTCGTCCAGTTCCTCGTCGGTGAGGGAGCTGGGCCATTCTTCAGGCGGAGTGCTGTTCATCGTTCCTCAGATATCCAGATCGAGCGTCACCGGGGTGTGATCGGACGGGCGTTCCCATTTGCGCGGCACGCGGTCGATGGCGGCCGCGCGCGCGGTGCCCTTCAACGCATCGCCGAGCAGAATCAGGTCGATGCGCAGGCCCAGGTTGCGGCGGAAGGCGGCCTGTCGGTAGTCCCACCAGCTGTGGTGGCCGGCGTCCTGTTCGAACAGGCGGAAGCTGTCATGCAGGCCCAGGCCGGTTATCGCGCCGAGCGCCTCGCGCTCGGGCACCGAGCACAGCACCGAGTCGCGCCAGGCGACCGGGTCGTGCACGTCGCGGTCTTCCGGCGCGATGTTGAAGTCGCCCAGCACGACCAGGTTGGGATGGCGCTCGTGTTCGCGCGCGATGAATTCGCGCACCTTGGCCAGCCAGTCCATCTTGTAGGTGTACTTCGGATCGCCCACCGCCTTGCCGTTGACCACGTACAGGTCGATCACGCGCAGGTCGCCGATGGTGGCGGCCAGGATGCGCCGCTGCGGATCGTCCAGGTCCTGGATGTCGGTGACGACGTCGGTGGGCGCGTGCGCGCGGGCGAGGATTGCCACGCCGTTGTAGGTCTTCTGCCCGGAGAACACCGCGCGGTAGCCAGCCGCGGCCAGCTCGTCGACCGGGAACTTCGCGTCCTCCAGCTTGGTTTCCTGCAACGCCACGACGTCCGGCTGCGCCTCGGCCATCCACTGGGTCAGCTGCGGCAGGCGCACTTTCAGCGAGTTCACGTTCCACGAGGCGATCTTCATCGGCGCATTGTAGGGGATGCATCCGGCCAGCCCGAAGACCGCGCGCCCCGTCGACCCGGCGTCACCCCTCGCGTGACTGCTCCCGCTCGATGCGGCGCCGCCGCCAGGCCAGCAGGGGCTGCGCGCTGAACCCGTGCACCACGGTACTCAGCGCGGTCACGGTAACGATGATGCCAACCAGGTGCCTGGCCTGCGGACCGTTCACGCCGTGGGTGATCGCGTAGCAGAGGTAGTTGATGCCGCCGATGCCGCGGATGCCTAGCCAACCGACCATCACCCGCCGCTGCCAGTGCCAGCCGCTGCCGATGGTGACCAGCCACACGGCCAGCGGACGCACCAGGAAAAACAGTACCGCCGCGACGGCGAGACCATCGATGTCCCAGTGGCGCGCGACCGCGATGCCTAGCAGCAGGACGAGCAAGGGTGCGAGCAGGTGCTCCATGGTGTCGCCGAAGATCAGCGCATCGCTCATCAGGCGGCCGACGGCCTGTACTGGTTCGCCCCGGTCCTTGCGGCCGACCACCGGCGAGCCGGCCACGAACTCGGCCGGCAGCAGTTCGTCGCCGCGCTCGCGGCGCCGCAGGCGCGGGTGCGGATGCTCGCGGACCACGCCGACCTCGACCATGCGCATGCCGGCGCCGGCGGCGAAGGCGGCCAGGAAGCCGAGCGCGCCGACGCTCTGGGCGGCCGCATAGGTCAGCGCGATCAGCCCGAGGGTCAGCAGCGCGCTCGGGCCCGGGTCGCGCTGGATAAGCATCAGCCGGGTACTCAGCCAGCCGACTGCCCAGCCCATCGCGAAGCCGATCCCCAGGCCGCCGACCACGCCCCAGAGCAGCTCCAGCAACGCCCAATGGCCGAACACGCCCCACGACCATGGCGTGCCCAGCAGCGTCAGGCCCAGCAGCAGGAACGGCATCGCGCTGCCGTCGTTCATGCCCGCCTCGCCGGACAGCGCCACGCGCAGTCCGTCGCGATCGGCGGCATTGTCCACGGCGATCACGCTGGCCAGCACCGGGTCGGTGGGCGCCAGCATGGCCGCGAGGATCAGCGCGAACGGCCAGTCCAGCCCGAGCAGCAAGCGCGCGGCGAGCGTCATGCCGGCAATGCTCAGGAACATCGCCGGAAACGCCAGCCGCCGGGCCATCGCGGCGGGGCCGGCGTCCAGCGGCACGCGCAGTTTCAGGCCGCCCACGAACAGCGAAATGATCAGCGCCACCTCCGTCAGGCGCTCCATCCACCGCGCGTCACGCAGGAAGTCGACTTCCAGCAGGCCCAGTCCCCACGGCCCGATGATCGCGCCGACCGCCAGGTACAGCGCGAAATGGGTCACCGGCAGCGGTCGGATCCAGCCGGTCGCCAATGACATCAACAGCAACAGCCCACCGACCGCCGCCATCCATCCGAGAAAACCCATGTCGGTCCCAGCCAGCTGGACAGACCCCGGATCGTCGCGACATGGGCATTCAGGCGGAATGAAGGTCGCCGCGACGCGCGCTCGCGCCGGCGGCGCAAGCGGCCCGCGCCGCCGCCGGGCGGCCGGCCTCAGGCGAGCCCGTGGCTGCGCAGCAGCGCCTCCGGTTCAGGCTTGCGGCCACGGAAGGCGATGAAGCTTTCCAGCGCGGGTCGGCTGGCGCCGACGGCGAGGACCTCGCGGCGGAATCGCTCGCCGGTGGCGCGGTCGATCACGCTGCCGCCGTGTTCGGTGAGCGCCTCGAACGCGCCGAAGGCATCGGCCGACAGCAGCTCGGCCCACAGGTAGCTGTAGTAGCCGGCCGCGTAGCCGCCCGAAAAGATGTGCGTGAAGGCATGCGGGAAGCGCTGCCAGGCCGGCGGATGCAGCACCGCGACCTGGTGGCGCACTTCCTCCAGCACCTCCATCGTGCGCGCGCCGCGGGCCGGGTCGTATTCCAGGTGCAAGAGGAAGTCGAACAGCGCGAACTCCAGCTGGCGCACCAGGAACAGGCCTGCGTGGTAGTGCCGCGCGGCGAGCATGCGCTCGTACAGCTCCTCCGGCAGCGCCTCGCCGGTCTGCCAGTGGCGCGCGAACATGTCCAGCGCCTCGCGGTTCCAGCCGAAATTCTCCATGAACTGGCTGGGCAACTCGACGGCATCCCACTCCACGCCATCGATACCGCCGATCGAGGGCAGGGCGATCTCGGTGAGCAGGTGGTGCAGGCCGTGGCCGAACTCGTGGAACAGGGTCAGCACGTCGTCGTGCTTGAGCAGCGCCGGCTTGCCTTCGGTGGGCGGCGCGAAGTTGCAGGTCAGGAAGGCGATCGGCAGCTGGTGCGCGGCGGCATCGTCGAAACGCGCGCGGCAAACGTCCATCCACGCGCCGCCACGCTTGCCGTTGCGCGCGTACAGGTCGACGTAGGCGCCGGCGAACACCCGGCCGTCGGCGTCGCGCACGTCGTAGTAGCGCACGTCCGGATGCCACACGTCGACGCCGTCGCGGGGGCTGAGCGTGATGCCGTAGAGCTTGCCGGTGAGGGCGAACAATCCGTCGATCACCGCTGGCAGCGGAAAGTAGGGCTTGAGTTGCTCCTCGTCCAGCGCGTAGCGCTGTTGGCGCAGCTTTTCCGAAACGTAGGCGATGTCCCACGGTTCGAGATTGTCCAGGTCCAGTTCCGCCTGGGCCCAGGCGCGCAGTTCGTCCAGCTCCGCTTGCGCCACCGGCCGCGCACGCGCGCCCAGGTCATGCAGGAAGTCCAGTACCTCGGTGGGCGAGCCGGCCATCTTGGTGGCCAGCGACTCTTCGGCGGCGTTGGCGAAGCCGAGCAGCTGCGCCGCCTCGTGGCGCAGCTTCATGATCTCCTCGATGCGCTGGCCGTTGTCGAACTTGCCCGCGTCCGGGCCCTGGTCGGACGCCCGGGTCTGGTAGGCCCAGTACACGCGCTCGCGCAGCGTGCGGTTGTCGGCGTAGGTGAGCACGGCCTGCACGCTGGGCTGCTTGAGGGTGACCAGGAAGCCATCCAGTTCCTGTTCGGCGGCATAGCGGCGCAGCACCGCGCGCGAGGACTCGGGCAGGCCTTCGAGATCACGCTCGTCGGTGACGTGTTCCTGCCACGCCTCGGTGGCGTCCAGCACCGCGTTGGCGAATTCGGTGGACAGGCGCGAGAGCGTCACGCCGATCTCGCGGTAGCGCGAGCGCGCCGGTTCCTCCAGCGCGACGCCGGAGAGCTTGAAGTCGCGCAGCGCGTGCTCGACCAGTGCGCGCTCGGGCCGCGGCAGCGAGGCGAACGTGGGCGCGTCGGCCAGCGCCTGCACCGCCGCATACAGGGCACGGTTCTGGCCCAGCTCGATGGCGTGGTCGGTGAGCTTTTCCTCGGCCGGCCCGTACACCGCGCGCAACGCCTCGCTGTCGGCGACCGCATGCAGGTGCCCGACCGGCGCCCAGGCGTGTGCCAGGCGTTGCTCCAGCCGCTCCTGGGTCAGCATCACCGTGGCGAAGTCCTTCGGCGCCTCCGGTCCGGTCAGCGCGTCGATGCCGGCGCGGTAGTCGGCCAGGATGGCGTCGACCGCCGGTTCCACGTGCTCGGGCTTGATCTGCGAAAAGGCGGGAAGCGGCTGGTCGGCGAGCAACGGGTTGGTCTGGTCCATGAAAGGCTCCTTGGGATCGTTCCAGCGTGGCGACCGGACTGGGCGAATTCAAGCCGCGCGGCACCGCCGGTGTGTGCTCACTTACAATCGGGCGGATGAACAATCTGCGTATCTACAAGGGCATCGCGCCCATCCTGGGCCAGCGCGTGTACGTCGATCCCGCCGCCAGTGTGATCGGCGACGTGGTGCTGGGCGATGACGTATCGGTGTGGCCGGGCGTCGTGCTGCGCGGCGACGTGCATTACATCCGCGTCGGCGCGCGCACCAACATCCAGGACGGCACCATCGTGCACGTCAGCCATGAAGGCCCCTATGGCCCGGGCTTCCCCTGCCTGATCGGCGAGGGCGTGACGATCGGCCACGCCGCGGTGGTGCATGCCTGCACCCTGGAGGACTACTGCCTGATCGGCATGCACGCGACCGTGCTCGACGGTGCGGTAGTGAAGCAGCACGGCTTCGTCGGTGCCGGCGCGGTGATCCCGCCGGGCAAGGTGGTGGGCGAGCGGGAACTCTGGCTCGGCAACCCGGCCAAGTGCGTGCGCGTGCTCAGCGACACCCAGGTCGAGCAGTTGCACTACTCGGCCGAACACTACATGCGCTTGAAGGACGCCTACCTGGCCGGCTGAGCGGCCTGTCGCGCCCGTTGTGCCTGAAGGATCGCCGCGCGTGCCTCGTGCCGGCGCACTTCCAGATGGCGCTGTGCGGTGAGTTTGCCTGCCAGCAGCGCCAGCAGGTAATTGTCGGCATCGAAGTCGCGCAGCAGGCGCAGTTCGCGCTCGGCCTCGTCCAGCTCGCCTCGGTCGATCGCCTGCTCGACGACCTTCGTGGCCGCGGGGAACAGCCGCTGCAACGCCTCGCGCGTGGCCGCATCGTCCGGCTCCAGGCCGAGCACGCTCAGGTAGAACTCGTAGGCGTTGCTGCCGGCCGGAGCCAGCAGATGGTGTTCACGCTCGGCGGTCTGCGCCAGCGCCAGCAGGATGCCGCGACCGCTCCCGTCGTCGTCGGCCACGGGCCGGACGGGTGGACGCCGGAGCAGGCCCAACGCGGCCAGCAGCAGGAGCAGGGCGCCGACGGCCAGCCAGGGGCGGCGGGCGGGCGCGAAGGAAACGGACATGCGGGGATCGCCAGTGGCTCCGCGCAGGGGCGCGGCGGGCGCACGGTAGCGAGGGCAGGTTGCAATGGCGTGACTCGCGCGCTTCCGGTCATCGCTGCGCGGGGCCGTTGCCGGGCCAGCGCCATCGGCTGGAGTGGTGCAGAGTGACTGCGTGAAACTGTGCGGGGTTGCCCTTCCCTGCGGGAACGCCCTTGGGCGCTCCTACCAATGAAGTCCTCGTGTTGCGGTGCGTGGACCTCAGGCCAGCGTTGCGCGCAGGTGCGCGTATACCGGATCGGTCTCCGGCCGGCGGCCGTGCCACAGCGCGAAGGCATCGGCGGCCTGCTCCACCAGCATGCCCAGTCCGTCGCACGCGGCCCTGGCGCCGGCGGCCCTGGCCCAGGCCAGGAAACTCTGTGCGCCGCTGCCGTAGGACAGGTCGTAGCCGACCGTCTGCGAAGTGGCCAGGCTGGGCGGCAGCGCCAGCGCCTGGCCGAGCACGCCGGCCGAGGTGGCGTGCACGATCAGGTCGAAGCTGCCCAGTTCGTCGAGGTCCTGCCAGTAGCGCGCGCGTGCCCGCGTCACGCCCAGTGCGCCGGCGAGCGCCGCGGCGGTGTCCGGCGTGCGGTTGACGATGGTCAGCTCTTCCACGCCGGCGTCGAGCAGCTCCCACGCTACCCCGCGCGCCGCACCGCCGGCGCCGAGCAGCAGCACGCGGCTGCCCGGCAGCGCGCATTGCTGGCGGCCGGTGAGGTCGCGCACGAGGCCGGCACCGTCGGTGTTGTGCGCTGACAGGCGGCCGTCCGCGAGGCGGGTCAGCACGTTGGCGCTGCCGGCACGGCTCGCCGCCGCGCTGCGCTCCTGGGCCAGCGCGAAGGCCGCGGCCTTGTGCGGCAGGGTGACGTTGGCGCCATGGGCGCGAGCCAGGAAGCGGCGCACGGTATCGGCAAACGCTTCGGGCGCCACGTCGATCGCGGTGTACTCGAGCGTGATGCCGCATTGCTCGCCGAACAGCCGGTGGATCGCCGGCGACAGGGAATGACTGATCGGATGGCCGAACACCGCATAGCGAGCGGGAAGGTCGGTGCCGTGCGGCATGGGCGGTCCCAGGGGCGGTTGGTGGGCGCATTCTAGGCGCCCGCGGGGCCCGTCGCAGCCGCTGAGATGGGTGCCGCGCAGCATGGCTTTCCCGCGTCCCGTCCGGAGTCCAGGTCATGCCCGTTTCCCGTTCCCAGGCGTTCACGTTCCAGCTGGCCGCCGGTGCCGGCCTCTGGGTGCTGCTCGGCACCTTCCTGCTCGCGCTGACGCCCATGCCCGCGCATACCGATGCGCTCGGCTGGGCGCCGCTGTTCTGGCTGCTGGTCGCACCGCTGTGCGTGCTGGGCGGCCTGCGCCTGAGGCGGCTGGCACTGGCCCTGCCGGGCGTCTGAAGGTTCAGCCGGGGGCAGGCGAATGCCGCACCCGGACGTGTCCGTTGTGCTACAACGCGCGATCGATTTCGCGACGCGCTGGCGTCCGGCAGGGGGCCGGCAACCCGGGCATGATGGCGGTCAGTTACAACCCGTGGCTGGTGTTGCTGTCGCTCGCGCTGGCGGCGCTCGATGCCTATGTCGCGTTCAGCGTCGTCGGTCGCATCGCGCGCTCGCGTGGGCCGGGCGCCGTGCTGTGGACCGCGTTCGGCGCCTTGGCGATGGGTTCGGGCGTGTGGGCCATGCACTTCATCGGCATGCTGGCGCTGCAGGTGCCGATCCCGCTCGGCTACGACAGCCAGCGGACCACGTTGTCGGCCGTGCCGGTGGTGGTGGCCACCGGCGCCACGCTGTGGTTGCTGGCCCGGCATCCGACCCGGCGCGGCGCGGTTCTCGCCGGTTGCGCCATGGGCGTGGGCATGACCGCCATGCATTACCTGGGCGTGAGGGCGCTCGACATGCAGCCGGCGATCGCCTGGCGCGCGCCATGGACCATCGCCTCCCTGTTGTTCGCGCTCATCGGCTCGATCGCCGCGATCGGGCTGCACAGCGTCATCTGGCGTAGCGACCGGCGCCGCCGCTGGTGGCTGCGCGTGCTGTCCGCGCTGATGCTCGGCGGCACCGCCACCGGCGTGCACTACCTGGGCATGATCGCGATGCAGTTCGCGCCCGGCGCGGTAAGCCTGCAGGCGCGCACCGGCCTGCATGGGCTGGGCCTGGGGTTGGCGGTGAGCCTGGTGTCGGGCCTGCTCCTGCTGCTGACGTTGGGCGTGAGCCTGGCGCACCGGCAATTGCAGCGACACACCGAGGCCATCTCGCGTGAACTGGGCCAGGCCCGCGATGCATTGAGCTGGCTGGCCTATCACGACGAACTGACCGCGCTGCCCAACCGCGCCAACGTGCTCGATCTGCTCGACCGGTTGCTGCCGCTGGCACGCGACGAGCGCTTCGAGGTGGCGGTGATGTTCGTCGACCTGGACGGTTTCAAGTCGATCAACGACACGCTCGGCCACGAGGTGGGTGACGAGTTCCTGCGCTCGGTCGCCGACGCCCTGCGCGCCAGCGTGCGCAGCCGCGACACCGTCGCGCGCTTTGGTGGCGACGAGTTCGTGGTGGTGCTCGAGCGCTACCGCAGCGAGCAGAACCTGAGCGCGATCTGCCAGAAGATCCTGAGCCTGGTCAGCCGGCCGGTGACGGTCGCCAGCCACGCCGTGAGCGCAACGCCCAGCATCGGCGTGGCGATGTTCCCGCGCGATGGCGAGGACGCCGCCAGTCTGCTGCGCCACGCGGACCTGGCGATGTACAGCGCGAAGGAGCATGGCAAGGCCGGCTACTGCTTCTACCAGCCGTGCATGAGCGAGCAGGCGCGCGACCGGCTGCTGCTGTCGGCCGAGCTGCGCGAGGCGCTGCAGCGCGAGGAGGTCGTCGTCCACTACCAGCCGAAGGTGGCGCTGGACAGCCGGCGCGTGGTCGGGCTGGAGGCGCTGGTGCGCTGGCCGCATCCCGAACGCGGCCTGCTGCTGCCCAAGCACTTCGTGTCGCTGGCCGAAGGCAGCGGGTTGATCGGCCAGCTCGGACGCGTGGTACTGCGCCAGGTCGCGCGCCAGTTGGCGCAGTGGCGTGCGCGCGGGCTGCCGCTGGTGCCGGTGGCGATCAACGTGTCGTTGCAGGAGATCCAGGATGGCCATTTCGTCGCCGGGCTGCTCGGTACGTTGCGCGAGTTCGGCCTGCATCCGAGCCTGATCGAGTTCGAGATCACCGAGTCGGCGGCGATGAAGAACGCCGAGCACACGCTGCGCCAGTTGCGCCAGCTGGAAGTGCTGGGCTTCCGCATGGCGATCGACGATTTCGGCACCGGCTTCTCGAGCCTGAGCCACCTGCGGCAGTTGCCGACGCAGACGATCAAGATCGACCAGAGTTTCGTGCAGGGCGCCGAGCGCAATCCGGCCGACCGCGACATCACCGAGGCGATCATCGCGCTGGCGCGCAAACTACGGCTGACCACCGTGGCAGAAGGCATCGAGACCGAGGCGCAGGCCGCGTGGCTGCGCGAGGCCGGCTGCGAAATCGGCCAGGGTTTCCTGTTCGTGCCGCCGTTGCCCGCGTCGCAGGTGCCGGCGCTGCTGCTGGGCGAGCGCACGCCGGCGACCAGCGCCCTGTAGGGACGCCCTTGGGCGTGACCCCGCGTTCAAGCTTGCCGCGTGGCCGGCATGGCGGCCGCGCAGGATCTACCGGCCGATGCCCAGGCGCTTGTGTTCCATGCGCCGCAGGAACTCCTGCATGATGCGACGGTACAGGTCCACGCCCAGGTAGGCGTCTTCCACGCCGGCATCGATCGATGGATTGTCGTTGACCTCGATCACCACCGGCTTGTTGCCGACCTGCTTGAGGTCGACCCCGTACAGCCCATCGCCGACCGCCTGGGTCGCCTTGAGCGCCAGCTTGACGACTTCGGCCGGCGCGTCGCGCACCGCCACCGTCTCGAAGCCGCCGGACTTGGCGGTGCCCTTGGCGCCGTGGTTGTAGATCTGCCAGTGCCCGCGCGACATGTAGTACTTGCACGCGTACAGCGGCTCGCGGTTGAGCACACCGATGCGCCAGTCGAATTCGGTATAGACGAACTCCTGCGCCAGCAGCAGCGCGCTGTGCGAGAACAGCTCGCCCGCCGCCTTCTCCAGCGCGTCGGCGTTTTCCACCTTGACCACGCCGCGCGAAAACGAACCGTCGGGAATCTTCAGCACCAGCGGGAAGCCGAGCTTGGCGGCGGTGTCCTTCCACGCCTTGGCGTTGTCGCGGTAGAGGATTTCCGTGCGTGGCACGGCGAGCTTGCGCGAGACCATCAGGTCGTTGAGGAAGATCTTGTTCGTGCAGCGCAGGATCGAGGTGGGATCGTCGATCACCACCATGCCTTCCTTCTCCGCGCGGTGGGCGAAGCGGTAGGTATGGTTGTCGCTCGCCGTGGTCTCGCGGATGAACAGGCCGTCGTACTCGGCCAGGCGCGGGTAGTCGATCTTGCCGATCGGGTCGACCTCGATGCCCAGTTCCTTGCCGGCGGCGATGAAGGTCTTGAGCGCCTTCTTGTTCGAGGGCGGCATCGCCTCGTCGGGATCGACCAGCATCGCGATGTCGTAGCGGTACAGCTTGCGCGTGCGCGGCTTGCGCCAGAGCTTGCGCGAGAAGCGGTCCAGCTCCGCGGCAAAGGCGTCCTCCTGCGCGTCGTCCAGCGTGTGCAGGCCGACCGGCTTGATCGAGGCGACCTGCCACACGCGCTCGCGCTCGAACTCGATGCGCAGCAGCGGGCAGGGGAACATCTCGAACAACTGCCGGGCAAGGTCCTGCAGCGCCGGATAGGCGGTCTCGCCGAAATACACCAGGATGCCGAAGTCGGTGGTATCGCGACCGCCGGCAGGCAGGAAGTGGGTGAGCTTGCTGTTGAGGTCCTCGATGTCCAGGCCGTACAGCGAGCGGCGGCGCAGGTCGTTGATGGTGCGCACCGAGGGCAACACCTTGTGCCCACGCGCCTCGGCCAGCAGCGAGACGTAGTAGCCGGTGCCCAGGTACTTGTAGCTGCGGCACAGGTTGATCACGTGGGTACGCTCGTCGTCACCGCCGACCGGTTCGCGCAGGTAGTCCATTGCGCTCATGACGTCCACGGAGGGGTAGTAGGCACTCCAGTCGGAGGCTTTCTCGACGACGATCACCAGGCGGGTCATGGCACCTCGCTACACGCAAAAGGGGATGCCGTCGCGCCACGGAACGGGGCGGCAGGGCGCAAGTGGCGAAGTGTGGGCATAGGCGCGGCGGCGCGCAACGGTGGTGCGCGCCATCGGTTCAGCGTGCCGTCGCCGTCGGTAGGCGCCGCTCGGTCGCGATGCCGGTGCGCTGAAGTCCGCCGCGTGATTCTGCGTAGACTTGCGCCATGACGCTTGCTCCCGCCCACATCCTGCCGGTCCCCGTGCGTCGCGCCACGCCGACGGACCTCGATGCGCTGGTGACGCTGGAACTGCGCGCCTTCAGCGGCGACCGCATGAGCCGCGCGCAGTACCGACGCCACCTCGCCAGCCCGCGCGCCGCCGTGCTTGTCGCCGACGCGCCGGGCGAAGGCTTGCTCGGCAGCGCGCTGGTGTTCTTCCGCGTAGGCAGCACGCTGGCGCGGCTGTATTCGATCGCCACCGCGCCGCACGCGCGCGGGCGCGGCATCGGCGCACGCCTGCTGGCCGCCGCCGAAGAGGTCGCCCGTGCGAGGGGGTGCCGCGCGGTACGGCTGGAAGTTCGGGTGGACAACACATCCGCCATGGCGCTGTACGAGCGCGTCGGCTATCGGCGGATCGGGCGTTATGCGGCTTACTACGAGGATGGCGCCGACGCCTGGCGCTACGAGAAGAGCGTCGCGATTTCCTGAGCGCTGCTCGTCGTTGCGCGACTCCTCGGCTTCGGCGCTTTGCGCCTACGCTCGGGCCGCATGGTCTGGAGCGATACCGTCCATGCGGGGCGCAGGCCGGACCACCTCAGAGCGGATGTGCGATCCGATCGGCCGTTTCGTCGTCCGGCCGCGCCACCAGTGCGCCGGTGCGCATCAGGCTCACCGTGTAGTGGCCGCCGTCGACCAGCGGCAGGTAGGCGCCGCTGCCGTACACGGTGTCGACCATCGGCAGCCAGTCGGGATGGGCGCGGGCCAGGGTGACCAGGTCGCCGTCGCCCGCGTCGCGGAAGTCGACCACCGTGCGCATTTCGCTCATCTCTTCCGCCGGATCGTCATAGCGGCCGGAGAGGCGATCCAGGCGGTACAGCGGCGGCACTCCGGCAAGCACGGCCGGCAATTTCCATTTGAGCACCAGCGCCTCGATCCGCCAGGCATCGCCGGCCAGGGCCACGTCGCGGCGCTGTCCATCGGGCCAGGTCAGCGTGAGCGCCCAGCGTTGCGGCGAGAGGATGCGTGCGTCGACCGTCACCACCGGCGCTTCCTCGCCGAGCAGTCGGTAGCCGCGCAGGCTCCAGCCGGCGCCGGCCAGCAGCAGCGCCAGGCCCAGACCCACCAGCAGGAACAGCGTGCGCAGGATCGCCGCGAACGGACGGCGCGCGCGCAGCCGGCGGCCCAGCGCCGCCAGTTGCACCAGCGCGAACAGAAGCGCCAGCGCGGCGAGGATCCACAGCAAGGTACTTGGCAGCTGCAACAGCGTGGCCCAATCCATCGAAGGCAATCCGCGACGTTATGATGCGCGCATCATAGCCGCCGCCCCGTTGAGGAAGCCCGATGCGCCGATTCATCCTCTGCACCGCCCTGTTGTTCGCCGGGGGCCTGCTCGCCGGTTGCGGCAACAAGGGCCCGCTGGTGCTGCCGCCGGGACAATCCGGCAGCACGGTGGCGCCGAACGCCTCGGTGCCGGCCCCGGCCACGAGCGCGCCGCTGCCCGACGGACCGTGATGCGCTTTTCCAAGATGCACGGCATCGGCAACGACTTCGTCGTGGTCGATGCGCGCGATGTCCCGCTCGCGCTCGCACCGGCGCAGATCCGCGCGCTGGCCGATCGCCATACCGGCATCGGCTGCGACCAGTTGCTCAGCGTGGAAGCCGCCCGCGATCCGTCCTGCGCGTTCTACTACGGCATCTGGAACGCCGATGGCAGCCCCTCGGGCCAGTGCGGCAACGGCGTGCGCTGCGTGGCGGCGTGGCTGCATCGCGCCGGTGCGCTGGCGCTGGACACGCCCGTGCGCATCGAGAGCCCCTCCGGTCCGGTTGGCGTGCGCGTGCTGGATGCGCACCGCGTGACGGTGGACATGGGCGAACCGGTGTTCGAGCCCTCGCGCATCCCGTTAGCGGCGGAAGGGTCGGCCGAGTTCTATCCGCTCTCGCTGGGCGAGGACTCCGTGCAGGCTGGTGCCGTATCGATGGGCAATCCGCACGTGGTGGTCCCCGTCGAGGACCTGGCCGATCCCGCGCTCGCGCGGCTGGGTCCGCAGCTCACCGGCCACCCGCGCTTTCCCGCGGGCGCCAACGCCGGCTTCGTGCAGATCGTGGGTCGCGGCCACCTGCGCCTGCGCGTGCACGAGCGCGGCAGCGGCTGGACGCAGGCCTGCGGCACCGGTGCGTGCGCCGCCATGGCGGTGCTGCGGCGGCGTGGGCACGTGGACGAAAGCGTCCAGGTCGACCTGCCCGGCGGACGCCTGCAGATCGACTGGGCCGGTCCCGGCCACACGCTGTGGATGACCGGGCCCGCGGCATTCGCCTTCGAGGGCGAGTGGTCGCCCGGCGTTGCGTAGGATGGGCTTCAGCCCTCCCCAAGGTGCAGCAACGGCGGGCTGAAGCCCGCCCTGCGCGCAGACGTCCGGCCAAACCTGCATTGACGATTGATGCGCAGGCGCGCGCGTCGCACACTCGGGCCAGGCCGATCCGCTGCCTGACGTTCCCTTAGGTCGTTCCATGCCCGACACCCTGCTCGACGAGATCCCCGGTGCCACTGCGGTCGCCGCGTACCTCAAGCGCCATCCGCACTTCCTGGCCGATTACCCGGACCTTGCCGCGCAGCTGACGCTGCCGCGCAGCGAGGGTCCGGTCGCGTCGCTAGCGATGTACCAGCTGCAGCAGTTGCGCGAGAAGAACGCCGAGCTCGAGCGCCGCCTGGCCGAACTGATCACGATCGCCGCGGAAAACGAGCGGCTGATGCAACGCGTGCACGAGCTCAACGTGACCATGCTGCGCGCGGCCACGCCCTCGCTGGCGGCACGCAGCGTGATCAGCGGGCTGGCCAGCGACTTCCGCATCGAGCAGGTGCGGCTGCTGCTGTTCGGGCAGTCCTATGGCTTGCCGCAGGCCGAATGGCTGGTGGTCGAGCCGGGCGGCCGCGCCGCGCTGACCGAGTTCGCCGGCTTCCAGGGCAACCACGAACCGCTGGTCGGCCGACTCTCGGCCGAGCGGCTGTATCGCTTGTTCGGCGACCACGCGCCCGAGGTGCAGTCGGCCGCGGTGATGCCGCTGGGCGAGTTGGGGCTACTGGCCCTGGGCAGCGCCGATCCGAACCATTTCCAGCCGGGCATGGGCACGCTGTTCCTGAAGATGCTCGCCGCCACGGTCAGTGCCGCGCTGGCGCGTTCGCAGGAGCTGGCCTGAGCACCACGCCACGCGCGCAGGTCGAGGCCTGGCTGGGCCGGCTCGCCGGCGAGCGCCAGGCTTCCGCGCACACGGTCGCGGCCTATCGGCGCGACCTGGACAAGCTGCTGGGATGGATGGACGCGCAAGGCATCGGCGGCTTTGCCGACCTGGGCGCGCACCGCATGCGTGCGTTCGTGGCCACCCAGCACCGCGCCGGCCTGTCGCCGAAGAGCCTGCAGCGCCTGCTCTCCTCCTGTCGCAGCCTGTTTCGCCAGCTGACCCGCGAGGGCCTGCTGGCGCATGACCCGGCCGCCGGCGTGCGTGGTCCGAAAGTGCATCGCAAGCTGCCGCAGGTGCTGGACGTGGACGAAGCCGGCGCGCTGGTGGAGAACCCCGGCGAAGGCGCGCTGGCGCTGCGCGACCGCGCCATGCTGGAGCTGTTCTATTCCTCCGGCCTGCGCCTGTCGGAACTGTGTGGCCTGCGTTGGGGCGACCTCAGCCTGGAGGAAGGCGAAGTGCGCGTGCTCGGCAAGGGCGCCAAGACCCGCATCGTGCCGGTCGGCAGCCATGCCGCGGCCGCGCTGCGCGCGCTGGGTCTCGCCGAGGGCATGCCACCGGGCGCGCCGGTGTTCCGCGGCCGCGCGGGCGCGTCGATCAGCCCGCGCACGGTGCAGTCACGGCTCAAGACGCTGGCATTGGCCCAGGGTTTCGCCAAGCACGTGCATCCGCACCTGCTCAGGCATACCTTCGCCAGCCACATGCTCGAATCCTCCGGCGACCTGCGCGCCGTGCAGGAACTGCTCGGCCACGCCGACATCGCCACCACCCAGATCTACACGCATCTGGATTTCCAGCACCTGGCCAAGGTCTACGACGCGGCCCATCCGCGGGCGCGGCGCAAGGGTTGAAGCGACCTGCTCCTTCTTCCCGGACACCGCCCTGGAATTGCCGAAGGACAGGTGCCGGGCGAGGCTCGCGAAACGTTTCGATCCTGCGGCCTTCGCCGTGCGCAGGCGGAGGGCACCGGACCCGTTCGGCGACAGCGGAGCCATGTTGAAGGCGATTCCAGCGACCCCATGTATGCACGCTCAAGCATTCGCGGAGCCCAGCATGGAATCGTTCCACGCCACCACCATCCTCTCGGTCCGCCGCGGCGGGCGCGTCGTGCTGGGCGGCGACGGCCAGGTCACCCTGGGCAACACGGTGATGAAGTCGAACGCCCGCAAGATCCGTCGCCTCGGCAAGGGCGACGTGCTGGCGGGTTTCGCCGGCGCCACCGCCGACGCCTTCACGCTGTTCGAGCTGTTCGAGCAGAAGCTGGACAAGCACGGCAACAACCTCACCCGCGCGGCGGTGGAGATGGCCAAGGAATGGCGCACCGACCGCCGCTTCGGCAAGCTCGAGGCGATGCTCGCGGTGGCCGACAAGGATGCCTCGCTGCTGATCTCCGGCAACGGCGACGTGCTGGAGCCTGAAAACGGCCTGATCGCGATCGGCTCCGGCGGCCCCTACGCCCAGGCGGCAGCGCTGTCGCTGCTGGAGAACACCGACATGGACGCGCGCCAGATCGTGGAGAAGGCGCTGAAGATCGCCGGCGACATCTGCATCTACACCAACCACAGCACGACCATCGAGGAGCTGGAGGCGGCGACCGGCGGCGCGGAACAGGGGACGTGAGCCTGCCCGTTCACCTCACGCCCGACGTTTTCCCTTCCCCATCCCCCGCTCTGCATCCGGCCCGCCCCATGTCTGAACTCACTCCCCGCGAAATCGTCAACGAACTCGACCGTTTCATCATCGGCCAGAACGACGCCAAGCGCGCCGTCGCCATCGCGCTGCGCAACCGCTGGCGCCGCATGCAGCTGGACCCTGAGATGCGCAACGAGGTCACGCCCAAGAACATCCTGATGATCGGCCCCACCGGCGTGGGCAAGACCGAGATCGCGCGCCGCCTGGCCACGCTGGCCAACGCGCCGTTCGTGAAGGTCGAGGCGACCAAATTCACCGAGGTGGGCTACGTCGGCAAGGACGTCGAGTCGATCATCCGCGACCTGGCCGACGTGGCCTACAAGCTCACCCGCGAGCAGGCGACCAAGCGCGTGCGCTCGCACGCCGAGGACCGCGCCGAGGACCGCATCCTCGATGCGCTGCTGCCGCGCCGACAGACCGCCGCCGACTGGTCGCACGACCTCACCGTGTCTTCCGCCGACAGCGACACCCGGCAGAAGCTGCGCAAGCAGCTGCGCGAGGGCGCGCTGGACGACCGCGAGATCGAGCTGGACTTCGCCATGAACGTGGGCGTGGAAATCATGTCCCCGCCGGGCATGGAGGAGATGGGCCAGCAGCTGCGCCAGATGTTCCAGAACCTCGGCGGCGCACGCACGCAGTCGCGCAAGCTGCCGATCAGGGCGGCCCGCCCGCTGCTGGTGGAGGAAGAGGCCGGCAAGCTGGTCAACGAGGAAGAGATCCGCGCGGAGGCGGTCGAGGCCGCCGAGCAGAACGGCATCGTCTTCATCGACGAGATCGACAAGGTTGCGCAGCGCTCCGAGTGGGGCGGCGCAGGCGTCTCGCGCGAGGGCGTGCAGCGCGACCTCTTGCCGCTGGTGGAGGGCTCGACCGTGTCGACCAAATACGGGCCGATCAAGACCGACCACATGCTGTTCATCGCCTCGGGCGCGTTCTCGCTGTCCAAGCCGTCGGACCTGATTCCGGAGCTGCAGGGGCGTCTGCCGATCCGCGTCGAGCTTTCGGCGCTGTCGATCGACGACTTCAAGCGCATCCTTCGCGAGCCGCATAACGCACTCACCAAGCAGTACGTGGCGCTGCTGAGGACCGAAGGCGTGGCGATCGAGTTCACCGAGTCGGGGATCGACCGCCTGGCCGAGGTCGCCTGCCAGGTGAACGAGCGTACCGAGAACATCGGCGCCCGCCGCCTGCACACCGTCATGGAACGCCTGCTGGAGAAAATTTCGTTCGAGGCCGCGGACAAGTCCGGCGAAAAGTACCTGATCGACGCCGAACAGGTGGACAAGAACCTAGGATCTCTCGTGAAGGACCAGGACCTGAGCCGTTACATCCTCTAAACAAGCTGCAGAGACCCGTCTGGTAAAATTCCTGTCATGGGCAAGGTCATTGAACTCAAAACCACCGGCCAGCGCGCGCAACTGCGCGAGGCGCAGCAGAACCAGCACCTGGTCCGGCTGTGGCGTGCCGAACTGGAGCACGGCAGCTTCTGCGGCTACGTGGGCGGCGTCGGCCGCGAGTTCCTGCTGCTGTGGGTGGTCGGCGACGGCATCACCTACGACGGCATGTACGTGATGCGCCATCGCGACATCTCCGAGCTGGAGGCGCCGGACAAGCACCACGACTTCATGGAGAAGGCGCTCAGGCTCAAGCAGCTGCTGCCGCGCACGCCGCGCGGCTTCCCGCTGGACTCGATCCGCGAGGTGGTCCAGGCCGCCGGTCGCGTGGCGCCGGTGATCGGCGTACACGTGGACAGCGAGGACGAGGCCGAGGTTTGCTACATCGGCCGGCTGGTCGGCGTGGAAGAGGACGGCTTCACCCTGCAGGAGATCAGCCCCGACGCCGAGTGGTTGCGCGAGGCCTCGTTCTTCGCCTGGGACGAGGTGTCCACGATCAGCATGGAAGACGGTTACGCGCAATCGCTGCTCGCCGTGGCCGGCACGCCGCCGCCGCTGGAGCAGGGCGACTCGGGCATCGGCCACGCGCACTGATCCGCTGGCGTAGGTAGGCTCCGGCCTACCTGCCTTTCCCGCAACACCGCCGGTGAGCTGAGTCCACCCGTCGCGAGCTACGCCTGCGCCTGGCGGTGCTCACCGCGTGCCGCTTCCCACACTTCGCGCGCGGCGTCCGCGTTCATCGCGGCGATCCCAAGCCCGACGACGACATCCGGCCACACCGAGCCGGTCCACGCCGTCACACCGCCGGCCAGCACGATCGCCACATTGGCGAACGCGTCGTTGCGTGCCGACAGGAACGCCGCCCGGGTAAGGCTGCCGGCGTGGTGGCGAAAGCGCGCCAGCAGCAACGCGCAGGACAGGTTCACGACCAATGCACCCAGCCCCGTGACCGACAGCGGCAGCGGCGCGGGCGGCACCGGCAACTGCAGCTTGCGCCACAGCGCCCACAGCAACGCCAGCGCCGGCACCAGCAGGATCGCCGCCAGCGCCATGCCCACGCGCGCCCGGGCCATGGGCGACCAGCCCAGCGCCAGGAAGATCAGCAGATTGACCGACGCGTCCTCGAGGAAGTCGATGCTGTCGGCGAACAGCGAGACCGAACCGATCGCAAGCGCGACCGCGAACTCGACGCCGAAGTAGGCGAGATTGAACAGGGCGACCAGTCGGACGACCCGATGCAGCGAGGTGCGTGAGTCCGTGAGCGATGGCTGCGAGTGATCTGGCGAGGTCATGGAGGCATGCTCGCATGCCGGCGCAGGAGCGGCCGTCAACGGGTGTCGACCTGACCAGCTACGACGCCGGTCCCAGCCTGGCACCCCGAGACGATGCCGGCGCTATCAGGCGCGCATCGGCCGCTATGCTTCGGACATTGTCCCGGAAGGAAACCGCATGACCCGCCGCATCGTCGTCGTCGGCAGCATCAACATGGACCTGGTGACCCAGGCACCGCGGTTCCCGCAACCGGGCGAGACGCTGCTCGGCACGGGCTTCGTGACCGTGCCCGGAGGCAAGGGCGCCAACCAGGCGGTGGCGGCGGCGCGGCTCGGGGCCGCGGTGGCGCTGGTCGGCGCGCTGGGCCGCGACGCCTTCGGCGATCAGCTGCACGCCGGCCTGCGCCAGGAAGGCGTGGACCTTGCGCACGTGCACCGGCTGGCCGATGAGGCCAGCGGCACCGCTTCGATCACGGTCGCCGGCGGCGAGAACCAGATCGTGGTGGTGCCGGCGGCCAATGCCGGTGTCACGCCGGCGCACGTCGAGGCCGCGCGCGAAGTCGTCGCACACGCGGACGTCGTGCTGGTGCAGATGGAGATCCCGCTGGATGCCATCGAAGCGACCCTGCGCCTGGGGCATCGGCTGGGCGTGCCCGTGATCCTCAACCCGGCGCCGGCCCGACCGCTGCCGAGCGGGTGGCTTGCCATGGCGCGTTACGTCACGCCCAACCAGCACGAGCTTGCGGTGTTGCTCGGTGCCGATCCGGCGGAAGATTTTCACGCGTTGATGAGCCGTGCGCCATGCCCGGTAGTGCTTACCCGCGGCAGCGAAGGCGCGTGGTACCGCGAGCAGGGCGAGCCGGCCCATCAATCCAGTTTCGAGGTCGAGGTGGTCGACAGCACCGGGGCCGGCGACACCTTCAACGCCGCGTTGGCGGTCTTCCTGCACGAAGGCCTGCCGCAGGCCGTGCGCAAGGCCTGTGCCGCCGCAGCTTTGGCAGTAACTCGGCTGGGCGCGCAGCAGGGCATGCCGCGCGGGCAGGAGCTGGACGCCTTCCTCGGTCGATAGCGAACCGTGCGCCCGGCGCAGCGCGGCGGTCCGGGCTGCCGGCGATGTTCACCACTGGTGCCGCGCTACTTGCCGATGCAGAAGCTGCCGAAGATCGCGCCGAGGAGATCGTCGCTGGTGTAGCTGCCGGTGATCTCGCCCAGCGCGTGCTGGGCATGGCGCAGGTCCTCGGCGGCGAGTTCGCCGGCGCGATTGGCGGCCAGTGCCGCCGCGGCGTGGTCGAGATGGCCCTGGACGCTTTCGAGCGCCGCCACGTGGCGACGGCGGGCGCTGAAGGCGCCTTCGCCGCCGCCCAGGCCGGCGCGGGTCTTCAGTTCCGCGCGCAGCAGGTCGAGGCCTTCGCCGGTCCGCGCCGAGATCCATAGATGCAACAGGCCGGCGCGCGTTTCCGCGCGCGGCGGCAGCGCATCGAGGTCGATCTTGTTGACGACGACCAGGCGCGCGACGGCCGCCGGCAATTCGTCGAGCAGGCCAAGGTCGGCGCTGGCATGCGCCGTGTCGGTGACCAGCAGCACGAGGTCGGCACGGACCAGTTCCGCGCGGGCGCGGCGTACGCCTTCGCGTTCGACCTCGTCCTCGGTGTGGCGCAGGCCGGCCGTGTCGGCCAGTTCCAGCACAGCGCCATCCAGGCTCACGGTCTCGCGCAGCACGTCCCGGGTGGTGCCGGCAATAGGCGTGACAATGGCGCGCTCGCTCTGCGCCAGCGCATTGAGCAAGCTGGACTTGCCCGCGTTGGGCCGGCCGACGATCGCGACGTTGAGACCGTCGGCCAGGCGCACGCCTCGTCGGGTCTCGACCAGCAGTTCAGCCAGCTGTGCGCGCAGCGCTTCGAGCTGGGATGTGATGGCCGGGTCGGCAAGGAAATCGATCTCCTCTTCCGGAAAATCGATCGCGGCCTCCACATGCACGCGCAACGCGACCAGCGCATCGAGCGACGCGTGCACGCGTCGCGAGAACGCGCCATCCAGCGAATGCAAGGCGGCACGCGCGCCGGCTTCGGATCGCGCAGCAATGAGGTCGGCCACCGCCTCGGCCTGGGCGAGATCCAGCTTGCCGTTGAGAAACGCCCGCTCGGTGAACTCGCCCGGTCGCGCCAGCCGCGCGCCAAGCGCGCACACGCGTTTCAACAGCAGGTCCAGCAGCACGACGCTGCCGTGGCCCTGCAGTTCGAGCACGTGCTCGCCGGTGTAGGAATGCGGCGCCGGGAAGTGCAGCAGCAGGCCCCGGTCGATCAGTGTGCCGTCACCCTCGTGGAACGCGGCCAGGTGCGCGTGGCGCGGGTCGGGAGCACGGCCAAGCAGCGCCTGCGCGATGGCCGGCACGCGCGGGCCCGACACGCGCACCACGCCGATGCCAGCCGCGCCGGGGGCGCTGGCGATCGCGGCGATGGTGTCGGTGTCGGTCATGGCGGGAACCGTAGGGTGGCTTGAGGTCACCGCAAGCCGCGGGAAGGTGCGAGAGCAAGGCGGGCCGAAGCCCACCGTGCACCCAGACCCTGACTCAGGCCTGCGCCTTGACCTCGGCGTTCTCCACCTTGTGCGTGATGTACCACTGCTGGCCCAGGCTGACCATGCCGTTGACCACGTAGTACAGGCACAGGCCGGCGGGGAAGAAGGCGAACAGCACCGCGAAGATCAGCGGCATGAACTTCATCATCTTCGCCTGCGTCGGGTCCATGCCCGTGGCCGGCATCAGGTACTGCTGGCCCAGCATCACCAGCGTGTAGACCGCCGGCAGCACGAAGAACGGATCGGGCGCGGACAGGTCGTGGATCCAGCCGACGAACGGCGCCTGGCGCAGCTCCACGCTCTCGCGCAGCACTTCGTACAGACCATAGAAGATCGGAATGGTGATCAGCACCGGAAGGCAGCCGGTCATCGGATTGACCTTCTCCTTCTTGTACAGCTCCATCATCGCCATCTGCATCTTCTGCTTGTCGTCGCCGTAGCGCTCCTTCAGCGCGCTTACGCGCGGCTGCAACTTGCGCATCTTGGCGCTGGAGCGGTACTGCGCGGCGGTGAGCTTCCAGGTCAGGCCCTTGATGATCAGCACCAGCAGGATGATCGCCACGCCCCAGTTGCCGCTGACCTTCTCCAGCCACGACAGCAGCGCGTGCATCGGTTGGGCGATCACGGTGAACACGCCGTAGTTGGTGGCCAGCGCCAGGCCCGGGGCCACCGAATCGAGCGTGCCGACCAGCTTCGGACCGATGTACAGGCGCGCGCCGGTGGTCTGGTTCTGGCCCGGCGCCACGGTCAGCGCGGGGCTGACGGCGCGGATCAGGTAAGTCGGATGGTCGCCGCCAGCATTGACCACGTCGGTGCTGTAGGTGGCCTTCTGTTGCGCGGGCGGAATCCACGCAGCGAAGAAATAGTGCTGAAGCATCGCGGCCCAGCCGCCGGCGAAGGACTGCTGCAGCGCGTCTTCCTGGAACTTCTCGAACTTCAGCGACTGGAAGTGATCCTCGGGGCTGTACCAGCCAGCGCCGAAGAAGCTGGCGGCCGAGGGATCGGTCATGTTCTGCAGCCAGCTGGTGTGCTCCTGGCGCGGCGCACGCTGCAGCTGCTCGTAGGCGCTGCCCTGCCAGGGCGTGCTGCCGGTGTTGTCGATGCGCTGGTCGAGTTCGACCACGTACTGGCCACGCTTGAGCGTGTAGGTCTTGGTGACCTTGATGCCATCCTGTTGCCAGGTCAGGTCGACCTTGACCTGCGGCATGCCGTTGGCCAGTTCGGAGTGCGCTTGCGCCGACTGGAACAGCGCACGGTGGTCCGGCGCCGGACCGGTGGCGCTGACCAGGCCGCTCTGGGCGACGAAGTACTTGTCCGGCGTGTCGGCCAGCAGGCGCACCGGGGGCTGCTCGGGATGCTTGCGGGTGACCGGCTCGGCCGGGTAGGCGAGCAGGTCGGCACGTACCACGCTGCCGCCGCGGGTATCGATGGTCAGGCGCAGCACGTCATTGCTGATGGTGATCAGCTGGCCGGCGGCGACGCTGGTCGGGGCGCCGCTGGCGATCGCCGGGGTGGCGGCGCCGGCGCCAGGCACGGTGTTGTCCGCCGGCACGTTCGTGCTCGCCGCGGCCACTGGGGCGGTCGGCGCCGGGGCCGGTGCGTAGTCCTTCTCCCAGGCCATCCACAAGAGATAGGCCACGGCCATCAGGGCAAACAGGAGAAACGTACGCGTCTGGTTCATCGCGGGGCAATTCCGGTGGCACCGCGAGCTTGAGCCGCGGAGGGACAGGAGAAAAAGGAGGTCAACACGCGATTGTGCCGGTGCCTTCGATGGGCTTCAACGGCGGCAGCCGGCGCCACAGGGCGTCGAGTTCGACCAGCAGTTCGGCGCCGGGCACGGCGGCAGCCGCTTCGCGTGCCATCACGACCAGGTCGATCGGCGGCAGTTCGAGACGAGCGCGGCGGAACGATTCGCGCACCAGGCGTTTGATCCGGTTGCGCTCGACCGCGCGCTTGGACACACGCTTGGATATGGCCAGGCCGAGTCGGGCGTGGTCGAGCCCGTTCGGACGCCAGCGCACAGAAAAACAGCGGCCGCCGAGGCGGCCGCTGGCTTGACGCAAGGCGGCGAAGTCGCCGGCACGGCGAACCCGCGCGTCGCGCGGCAGGCCGGCGGCAGGCATGACGGTGACGCCGCTTACGGGATCAGGCGCTTGCGACCCTTGGCACGACGGGCGTTGAGGATCTTGCGGCCGTCGGCGGTCGCCATGCGGGCACGGAAGCCGTGGGTGCGGGCGCGCTTGAGCTTGCTCGGCTGGAAGGTCCGCTTCATGGCTTTAGCTCCAGAAGATAAGTCGACAAAAAGGTTGGAAATTATGGAGCCTGTGTGGAGGCGCTGTCAAACCGCCCTGATGCGGCCTGTGGACATCGCTGGGGATATGCTGGGGGTTGGCTGCTAGACTCGCCGGTCCACCCTGCGCTTCCGGGCGCCCCTTCGTCGGTCAAGAATTATCCCAATGAGTGATTTGTGGCGGCGCTGCCTTGAGCGTCTGGAAAGCGAGCTGAGCGCCGAGGAGCTGCATACCTGGCTCATGCCGCTGCAGGCTCGCGAGGATGACGCCGGCGTGCAGCTGTTCGCGCCCAACCCGTACACGCTGGAAACGGTGCGCGAGCGCTTCCTTGCGCGGATCGAGACGGTGCTGGGGCAGTTGGCCGGGCGCGATTGCCCGGTGCGCATCGAGGTTGGCTCCAGCTCGCCGCGCCCCGCGCGGCCCGCCGCCGCACCCAAGGCCGCCGCCGTGGAAGCGGCTGCGCCCGCGCCGGTTTTTCCGCACAACCTGGATCCTCACTACACCTTCGAGACCTTCGTCGAGGGCAAGTCGAACCAGCTGGGCAAGGCCGCCGCCATGCAGGTGGCGATGAACCCAGGCCGCGCCTACAACCCGCTGCTGCTCTACGGCGGCACCGGTCTGGGCAAGACCCACCTGATGCATGCGGCAGGCAACCTGATGCGCGAGCGCAACGCCAGCTGCAAGGTGCTGTACCTGCGCTCGGAGCAGTTCGTCGGCGCCATGATCGAGGCGCTGCGCACCAAGAACATGGACCAGTTCAAACAGCGCTTCCGTTCGGTCGACGCCTTGCTGATCGATGACATCCAGTTCTTCGCCGGCAAGGACACCACGCAGGAGGAGTTTTTCCATACCTTCAACGCGTTGTTCGAATCCAAGCAGCAGATCATCCTGACCTGCGACCGTTACCCGAAGGAAGTGGACAAGCTCGAGCCTCGACTGAAGTCGCGCTTGGGCTGGGGTCTGTCGGTGGCGATCGAGCCGCCGGACTTCGAGACGCGCGCGGCGATCCTGCTGTCCAAGGCACAGGACAAGGGCGTGGCGGTGAGCGAGAACGTGGCGATGCTGCTGGCCAAGCGCATCCGCTCCAACGTGCGCGACCTGGAAGGCGCACTCAATACGCTCGCCGCGCGCGCAAACTTCTACGGCAAGCCCATCACCACCGATTTTGCCGAGGAAACCCTGCGCGACCTGCTCGCCACCCACGCCCAGGCGGTGACGGTACCCAACATCCAGAAGATCACCGCCGAGTATTTCAACGTGCGCCTGCAGGACCTGTTGTCCAAGCGACGCGTGCGTTCGCTGGCGCGGCCGCGGCAGATCGCGATGGCGCTGTCCAAGGAGCTCACCGAGCACAGCCTGCCGGAGATCGGCGAGGCGTTCGGCGGGCGCGACCACACCACCGTCCTGCACGCCTGCCGCACCATAAGGAAGCTGTGCGAGACCGACGCACGCATGCGGCAGGACTGGGAGCAGCTCATCCGCGTGCTGACCGGCTAAGCGCTTGATAACCCATGGGTCAAGCTGTGGATAATAGGTGGATGACTCGGCGCCTGAATTTATCCACAATCGACCCACAACCGGCCAGCACGGTTGGGCACAGGCAAAAAAACGTGCAATCCCTTGAATCATAAGGGAAAGACGGTAAATAAAAGATATCCACCGCGCCAACAACTACTACCGTACTTCTTTTAAAAAAACAGAACAGCAGTTAGGGGAAGCCCACTCATGCAATTCAGCATCCAACGAGAAGCGTTGCTCAAGCCGCTGCAGCAGGTGGTGGGCGTGGTCGAACGGCGGCAGACCTTGCCGGTTCTGGCCAACCTGCTCGTGAAAGTCGGCGATGGTCGCGTATCGCTGACGGGCACGGACCTCGAAGTAGAGATGGTCGCTACCACGGCGGCGGAACAGCTGGGCGATGGCGAGGTCACCATCCCCGCCCGCAAGCTGTTCGACATCGTGCGCGCATTGCCCGATGGCGTGCGGATCGACCTCAAGCTCAACGGCGACCGCGTCGCCATGACCGCCGGGCGCAGCCGTTTCACCCTGGCCACGCTGCCGGCCAGCGAGTTTCCGACCATCGACGAGATCGAGCTGGTCGAACGCGTCAGCCTGCCCGAAGAGGTGCTGCGCGACCTGATGGAGCGCACGGCCTTCGCAATGGCCAACCAGGACGTTCGCTATTACTTGAACGGCATGCTGTTGGACCTGCAGGAGCACACGCTTCGATGCGTGGCCACCGATGGCCATCGCCTGGCGCTCAAGGAGACCAAGCTCGAGAGCAAGGTCGCAGCGCGGCGTCAGATCATCATCCCGCGCAAGGGCGTGAACGAGCTGGTCGGTTTGTTCGAAACCGGCGACGGGCAGGTGGAGCTGGAGTTTGGTCGCAATCATCTGCGCGTGCGCCGCGGCGATGTGGTGTTCACGTCCAAGCTGATCGATGGGCGGTTCCCGGATTACGAGGCGGTGATCCCGCTGGGAGCCGACAAGCGCGCGACGCTGGATCGGGAGGTGCTGCGCGGTGCGCTGCAGCGTGCGGCCATCTTGTCGAACGAGAAATACCGCGGCGTGAAGCTCGAGCTTTCCCCTGGCAAGCTGCGGATCGTGGCGCATAACCCGGAGCAGGAGGAAGCGGTCGAGGAAGTCGAAGCCGATACGGTGGTTTCGGATCTCGCCGTGGGCTTCAACGTGGGCTACCTGCTCGATGCGCTGGCTGCGCTGAAGGGCGAGCGTGCTCGCCTGAATTTGCGTGACGCCCAGTCCAGCTGTCTGGTGCAGGAGGACGACAACGACCTTTCGCGCCACGTGATCATGCCTTTGCGGCTCTGACCGCATGACGGTCGGACGACGCGAGGTCGCCCTGCAACGCCGGAGCCGTCGCGAGACGCTCCGGCGTTGTTCGTTGTGGGGTGCGATGTGAAGTTTGAGCGTCTGCGCATCCAGGGCCTGCGCTGCCTGACCGACGTCTCGCTGGAGTTGGGCGAGGGCATCCACCTCTTCGTCGGAGCCAACGGTGCCGGGAAAACCAGCGTGCTCGAGGCGGCCTATCTTTTGTCACATGGTCGCTCGTTCCGTAGCGGCGCCCGCGAGGCGCTGACGCAGCGCGGTTCCTCGTCGCTCGCCGTTTTCGCGGAAGCGCTAGGGTGCGGTGACATCCGGCGACGCCTGGGGCTGGGGCGGGAAGGCGCACGGTGGGAGGCCCGGCTGGATGGGGAAAGCGTGCCGCTGGGGTTGCTTGTGCAGGCGTGCGCGGTGGTGTGCTTCGAGCCCGGCTCCCACGCGTTGATTGCTGGCGCGGCCGAGGAGCGCAGGCGCTTCCTCGATTGGGGCGTGTTCCACGTGGAACATGGCTTCCTCGGCACATGGCGTCGATATCAGCGCGCCCTGAAACAACGCAACGCCCTGCTGCGCGCGGGAGCCTCCGGCCCGGACGAACTCTACGTACCGTGGGAGCGCGAATTGGGCGAAATGGCGTCCGCCATCGATGGCTATCGCCAAACGTACCTCGGGCGCTTGTTGCCGATACTTAGAACCAGTGCAGCCTCCCTGCTGCCCGAACTCGGACCCGTCGACCTGCGGTACCGCAGAGGCTGGGCCGAGGACGTGGGGCTCGCCGACGTGCTGGCCGAGCAGCGGGGAAGGGATCTTGCGCGAGGTCATACGACCGCAGGTGTCCATCGCGCTGACTGGTCGCTCGCGTTCGAACAGGCGCCACTGCGTGAGCACCTCTCACGAGGTCAGGAAAAGCTGACGGCACTCACCTGCCTGTTGGCCCAGGCCGAGCTTCATGCCGAATGCCGCGGCGAATGGCCGGTCGTCTGTCTGGACGACCTTGCCTCGGAACTCGATCTGGCACACCAGGCTGCGGTCGTCGAGCGCCTGGCTGCCGTTGGCGCCCAAGTCCTAGTCACGGGGACCGAATGCCCCGTCTCCCTCCAGTCCTGTTCGCACCGCATGTTCCACGTGGAACAGGGTCAAATCCGCCCTCTGCTATAATTGTTGGATGGCTTTTCCCGCGCCGACGCTCGTCGGATGGCCGGGCAGCGCAGCAACGGGCAGGGCATGAACGCATCCTACGATTCGAGCAACATCAAGGTTCTTAAAGGCCTGGAAGCGGTGCGCAAGCGCCCGGGCATGTACATCGGCGATACGGATGACGGTACCGGCCTGCACCATATGGTGTTCGAGGTGGTCGATAACGCGATCGACGAAGCCCTCGCCGGTTACTGCGACCACGTTATCGTCACCATCCTCGATGACGGCTCGGTCAGCGTCAGCGACAACGGCCGAGGCATCCCGGTGGACATCCACCCGGAGGAGGGTCGCTCCACCGCCGAAGTGGTGATGACCGTGCTGCATGCCGGCGGCAAGTTCGACGCCAACTCGTACAAGGTGTCCGGCGGCTTGCATGGCGTGGGCGTCTCGGTGGTCAACGCGTTGTCCTCGCACCTGTGGCTGACCATCCACCGCGATGGCAAGGAATATCAGCAGGAATACTCGCTGGGCGAACCGCTGTACCCGTTGAAGGAAGTGGGCGACTCCACCCGCCGCGGCACCATCGTGCGCTTCCTGCCCAGCACGGAGACGTTCTCCAACATCGAGTTCCATTACGACGTGCTGGCCAAGCGCCTGCGCGAGCTGGCGTTCCTGAACTCGGGCGTCACCATCGACTTGAAGGACGAGCGAGGCGAAGGTCGCCACGATACCTACGCCTACGAGGGCGGCATCCGCTCCTTCGTGCAGCATCTGGCGCAGTTGAAGACCGCGCTGCATCCGAACGTGATCAGCCTGTCCGCCGAGCAGGACGGGATTACGATCGAGCTGGCGATGCAGTGGACCGACTCCTACCAGGAGACGATGTTCTGCTTCACCAACAACATCCCGCAGCGCGATGGTGGCACCCACCTGACCGGCTTCCGCGCGGCGCTGACCCGCTCGCTGCAGAACTACATCGAGAAAGAAGGGCTGGCCAAGAACGCCAAGGTCACGCTGTCAGGCGACGACATGCGCGAGGGCCTGATCGCGGTGTTGTCGGTAAAGGTGCCCGACCCGAAGTTCTCCTCGCAGACCAAGGACAAGCTGGTTTCCTCCGAGGTCAAGACGGCGGTCGAGCAGGCGGTCAACGAGAAGCTGGGCGAATTCCTGCTGGAGCACCCGAACGAAGCCAAGTCGATCGCCTCGAAGGTGGTCGACGCGGCGCGCGCCCGCGAGGCCGCCCGCAAGGCGCGCGAGATGACGCGCCGCAAGGGTGCGCTGGACATCGCCGGCCTGCCCGGCAAGCTGGCCGATTGCCAGGAGAAGGACCCGGCGCTGTGCGAGCTGTTCCTGGTCGAGGGTGACTCGGCCGGCGGCTCGGCCAAGCAGGGCCGCAACCGCAAGACCCAGGCGGTGCTGCCGCTGAAGGGCAAGATCCTCAACGTCGAGAAGGCGCGTTTCGACAAGATGCTGTCCTCGGCCGAGGTCGGCACCCTGATCACCGCGCTGGGCACCGGCATCGGCAAGGAGGAGTACAACCCGGACAAGTTGCGCTACCACCACATCATCATCATGACCGATGCGGACGTGGACGGCTCGCACATCCGCACGCTGCTCCTGACCTTTTTCTACCGCCAGATGCCCGAGCTGATCGAGCGCGGCCACGTCTACATCGGCCTGCCGCCGCTGTACAAGCTCAAGCAGGGCAAGCAGGAGCTTTACCTGAAGGACGATGCGGCGCTCAACGCCTACCTGATTTCCAGCGCCGTGGACGGTGCCGAATTGGTGGCCGATCCGCATGCGCCGGCCATCAACGGCGAGCGGCTGGAAAAGCTGCTGCGCGACTATCAGGCGGCGCTCGACCAGATCCAGCGGCTGGGTCATCGCTTCGACGCGAACGTGCTGTCGGCCATGCTCGAGCATCCGCCGCTCGGCCCGGCATTGTGGACGGACGAGCTGGCGATGCAGGGCTGGCTGGAGGTACTGTCCGGGCGCCTGGCAGCCAGTGGCCTGGGCAAGCCGCGCTACCGGCTGGCCCTGCGCCCGGCGCACGAACAGCAGCCGGCCGCGATCGAGGTGGTGCGCGAGCAGCACGGCCTGTCGCACACGTGGCTGTTGCCGCAACCGTTCTTCGCCAGCGCGGAGTTCCGTCCCATCCTGACCGTCAGCCAGCAGCTGGCCGGCCTGATCCAGCCCGAGGCGGTGGCGCGGCGGGGCAATGCCTCGCGCGGCGTCCTTTCCTTCGCCGAAGCCCGCGCCTGGTTGCTGGACGAGGCCAAAAAGGGCCGCAGCATCCAGCGCTTCAAGGGTCTGGGCGAAATGAATCCGGAACAGCTGTGGGAGACCACCGTCAATCCGGAAACCCGGCGTATGCTGCAGGTAGGCGTCGAGGATGCGATCGCCGCCGACCAGATGTTCTCGATGCTGATGGGGGAGGCGGTCGAACCGCGCCGCGACTTCATCGAGGCGAACGCGCTCAAGGTCGCCAACCTGGACATCTGACCCCGACGCTGCCGCGTTCCGCGCGGCGGCGTTTTCTTCGGCCGCGTCAATTAGCGTGATAATGCGTTGGAACACGCGGGGGGACGCGGGCGCGCTTCGATCGGTAGCGCCGACCCTTTCCCCGTCATGACATGAATTTGCCGGAAATTTTTCATCCGGCATGGCAAGGTAGCCGCAAGCTATTGATTTGCCTAGGGCTTCCATGCGGCAGTGCGACTTGTTATCGCCTGCCTGCTCGCGGTACGCTCAACGATCCCCCGCACTGCTTGTGCGAAAACCCTTACATGAGGACTGCCATGAAGCATGTTCCCTTCCTCAAGCTGTTGAGCGGCACCGCGCTCGCGTTCGCGCTGATCAGCAGCCCGGCGATCGCTCGTGACCGTCATGGCGACCAGGCTTCAAAGGACACCAAGCAGGCGCTCTATCCGAATGCCACCCGCGAGGAGCCCAAGCTCGACCTCAAGAGCGAGAAAGAGCAGAAGACGCTCAACGACGGTCTCGAAGCGGTCAACGCCGGCGACAAGGCCAAGGCGATGCAGTTGCTGCAGCCGCTTGCCCAGGACGCCGACAGCAAGTACGCCAAGTCGCTCGCGCTGCAGGGCATCGCCAACCTCAAGTACAACGACGGCGACCTCAAGGGCGCCATCACCTCGCTCAAGCAGGCGCTGGACATCGGCGTGTTGCCGAACGAAACCTTCTTCCAGCTCGAGTACGAACTGGCCCAGTTCTACCTCGCCGACGAGCAGTACCAGCAGTCGATCGACACCGTCGAGAAGTGGCGCACCGAGGGCAAGCGTGAGACCGCCGAGTCCTACGCGCTCGAAGGCAACGCTTACTACCGCCTGGAGAAGTATCCCGAGGCGGTCACCGCGATGAAGAAGGCGATGTCGATGACCGACAAGCCGGAGAGTTCGTGGAACCAGATCCTGATGGCGGCCTACTCCGAGTCGGGCCAGGCCGACCAGGCCGCGCAGCTCGCCCAGCAGCAACTGGCGGCAAACCCGAACGACGCAACCGCGATGAACAATGCGGTGGCCGTGCTGATGCAGGCGCAGAAGTATCCGGAAGCCATCGACCTGATGGAGAAGGTGCGCGCCAGCGGCAACTTGAAGGACGAAAAGCAGTACGTGAACCTGGCCAAGCTCTATTTGATCACCGGCCAGAACAGCGACGACCCCAAGCCGAGCGCGAAAAAGGCCGAGGCGGCGCTCGAAGACGGCATGGCCAAGGGCGTGGTGTCCTCCAGCTACGACAACCAGAAGTTGCTTGGCGATGCCGCCTATATCGCCGGTGACGAGTCCAAGGCGATCGCCGCATACAAGAAGGCGATCCCGATGGCCAATGACGGCGAGGCTGCGCTGCGCGCCGGCCAGCTGTTGCTGGGCCAGCAGAAATACAGCGACGCCAGGACCCTGATCAAGCAGGCCATCGACAAGGGCGTGCAGCACAAGGGCACGGCCTACATGATGCTGGCCGAGGCCGAGCGCGGGCTCAAGAACAAGCCGGGCGCCATCACCGCCATGAAGCAGGCGGCGCAGGACCCGGAGACCGCCGCCAAGGCAAAGGCCTGGCTGAAGCAGGCAGGAGCCGGCAAGTAAGGGCTCGGGCGAGCGCACCCGCGAGGCCGGATGGACGTCCATTTGGCGGCCTCACGGGTGCTATACAAACGCCATGGCCTGTTGTACCGTTGAGAACCCTTTTCCCGCGCAATGTCCAGTGGCAGATGTCACCCTGTTGGGTCGAGATTTGCCGTTCGGTGCTGCGACCCCGCCTTTCCCGATTGACTAGCTCCAGAAAGTGACAGATGGCCTCGAGTAACGAAGAAACCGGCCGCGCGCCGTTCAGTTGGAGGCGCACCTGGGCGTTGGCTGTTGCCATCGCGCTGCATTCGTTTGCATTCCTGCTGCTGATCGCGCCGCCGGCGCCTCCGAAGCAGGATCAGGCGAAGAAAGAGCGCATCGTCCAGGTGAACTTCATCGAGCCGCCGCCGCCGCCGCCCCCGCCGCCGCCGCCGCCGCCGGAACCGCCGAAGCAGCCGCCGCCGAAAATCATCCAGCAGGTGACGCCGCCGCCGACCCCGCCGCCGCCGGCTCCGCCGCCGGCCGTGGAAGAAGCGACGACCAATCCGATCCCGGCCCCGCCGCCGGCGCCGCCGGCTCCCCCGGCGCCGCCTTCGGATATCACGGCCAGCCAGGACATCAGCTACAACAACCGCATTCAGCCCCGCTATCCGCCGCAGGCGATCCGCCAGCGTCACGAGGGCACGACTACGCTGTTGATCCTGGTGGGCACGGACGGTAGCCCCAAGGACATCAAGGTCGAGACCTCCAGTGGCTATCGCGAGCTGGATCGCGCGGCGATTGAAGCGGCCAGGAAATGGCGCTTCAATCCGGCCATCAAGAATGGTCAGAAGACCGAAGGCTACGTTCGCGTTCCCGTCGCCTGGAATCTCAACCAGCTGTAACCGAAGGTTACAGTCCACCAGTTCACGCCTGACATCTCTAAAGGTAGCGTCATGATGTTCCTACAAACTGCACCGACCCAAGGCGGCACCTCGAACGCCGAAGCCATGAAGCACATGGGCTTCGGGGACCTGATCCACAACTTCGATCCGCTCGGCTGGATCGTGTTCATCACGCTCGTGGTGATGTCCTTCGCATCGTGGTACTTCATCATCGCCAACGCGATCCGCAACGCGATGGTCCGCTCGCGCGCCGAGAAGGTGATCTCCAATTTCTGGAACACCGCCTCGACGCAGGAAGCGATCCGTGAGCTGGAAGCCCAGCCCAAGGGCGAACCCTTCTCGAAGATCGCGCTGGACGCCGCCTCGGCGGTCGCCCATCACCAGCAGGCCACCGCGGCTGCCGTCGGTGGTGGTCGCTTGGCCGAGTCGCTGAGCCGCTCGGAGTTCATCGACCGCGCCCTGCGCCAGGCCGTCGCCCGCGAGAGCCTGCGCCTGGAAGGTGGCATGACGCTGCTCGCAACCGTCGGTTCGTCCGCACCGTTCATCGGTCTGCTCGGTACCGTGTGGGGCATCTACCACGCGCTGATCAAGATCTCCGCGTCGGGCAACGCCTCGATGGAAGCGGTGGCCGGTCCGGTGGGTGAGGCGCTGATCATGACCGCGTTCGGTCTGTTCACCGCGATCCCGGCCGTGCTCGCGTACAACTTCTTCAACCGCTCGAACCGCATGACCTACGCGCAGTTCGACGAGTTTGCGCACGACCTGCACGACTTCTTCGCCACCGGTTCGCGTGTCGAAGGCGTGGCGCCGACCCAGAAGTGAGGCTTGACCCATGGCAATGAGTACCGGAGGCAATTCCGGCGGCCCGATGTCGGAAATCAACGTCACGCCGCTGGTCGACGTGATGCTGGTGCTGCTGATCATCTTCATGATCACCGCGCCGCTGATGTCGCACCGGATCATCGTGCCGTTGCCGAACGCCAATCCCAAGGCGCCCGATACCGGTTACGTTGAACCCATGGATGTGGCCCTGAAGCAGGATGGATCGATGTACCTCAACGACGCCGAAGTGACCGAGGCGGAGTTGAAGGCACAGTTCGCGGTGGCGGCGTCCAAGACGCCGCAGCCGGAAATCCAGCTTCGCGCGGACAAGGACACGGAGTACAAGTACGTCCGCAAGATCCTTACCGACGCGAAGGCAGCGGGCATGGTCCATGTCGGTTTCATGACGACCGGCAAGGAGTAGGACGATGGCTTTCAGTTCCGGAAACACCAGCGGCCCGATGGCCGACATCAACGTCACGCCGCTGGTCGACGTGATGCTGGTGCTCTTGATCATCTTCATGATCACGGCGCCGATGCTCACCCACAAGGTGAAGATCGATCTGCCGCAGCCGAACCCCAACATCGTCCAGCCGGAAAATCCGCTTGAGCCGATCCGGCTCAAGATCGATCGCGCCGGCGCGTTGTACTGGAACGACACGCCGGTCGACGAGCTGGGCCTGAAGGCACAGATGGCGGTCATCGCCCAGCAGACCAACCAGCCGGAAATCCAGATCAATGCGGATGACGGCGTGGCTTACGAGTCGGTCGCCCGGGTGCTGGCCGACGCCAAGAGCTACGGTTTGACCAAGATCGGCTTCACCGAAGGGCAATGATCTCAGGCGGATTAACGCTACCGGCAAACCCCCGCGCAAGCGGGGGTTTTGCTTTTGGAAAAGCGCATGCCCGGCGTGGGAGCCGCCGCGAGGACGTAGAGCGGCTGCAGCCATCGCACGCTAACGAATACCGACGGTAGGGTCGAAGCCCGCCCGACGGAAAGCCACGAGCGCTCAGCGCAGGATTTGAAGATACCGTCGGACCGTCGGCGCCAGCCCGTCGTACAACGCCTCGCCGATCAGGGCATGCCCGATCGATACTTCGGCCAGGCCCGGAATGGCTGCCTTGAAGCCGCCTAGATTGGCCTGGTTGAGATCGTGTCCGGCGTTGACCGCCAACCCCGCCTGCTGCGCCCGTCGCGCGGTGTCCGCGCATGCGGCCAGGGCATTCCTGGCGTCGCCTTCGGCGAACGCTTCGGCATAAGGGCCGGTGTAGATCTCGATGCGCTCGACACCGAGCGCCACCGCCCGTTCGAAGCCTCGAGTTCCCGCGTCCAAGAACAGGCTCACCCGGCAACCGATCTCGCGCAGCTCCGCCACCAGTGGCCGCAGCCGTTCGCAGTCGGCGGCGAGGTCGAAACCATGGTCGGAGGTGATCTGGCCGTCGCTGTCGGGCACCAGCGTGACCTGCGCGGGGCGTACCTCGCGGGCCAGCGCGACCAGTCCCGGATACGGGCCCCGGGCGGGCGCGAACGGATTGCCTTCGATGTTGTACTCGACCCTGCCGCGCAGCATCGTGGCAAGTGCGCGCACGTCGTCGGGGCGCACGTGGCGCAGGTCGGGCCGCGGGTGCACGGTGATGCCGCCGCAGCCTGCTTCGATGCAGGTATGCGCGGCGCGCAGGATGTCCGGTTCGGTGCCGCCGCGGGAGTTGCGCAACACGGCGATCTTGTTGAGGTTGACGCTGAGCAGGGTCATGGACGCCGTTAAGGGAACCAGGGACCGGAAACACTGCGCCGATCAACCGGCGTCGGCAAGTACCCATTGCCGGATGCCGCGGGGCGGACCTCGCCACGCGATGGCCGCCCGGTATCCGGGACCTGCGTCCAGCGAATGCAATTGCCAGGCGTCGGCGTCCTCGTCCGCCAGCTGCAGCAGTTCCGGACTGCCGGCGTCCAGGCCGATTTCCAGCCGGTGCAGGCCGAACGCCAGGCCACGTCCGAGCGCCTTCAGCACGGCTTCCTTGGCCGTCCACAGTGCGAGAAATGCTTCATCGCGCTGGTCGACCGGTAGCGCGGCCAGCCACGCAGCCTCGGCCGGTTGGAAATAGCGTCTCGCGAGTTCCAGTGCACGGGGTCGCGGGCGCAGGCGCTCCACGTCGACCCCGGGCGCGACGCGCCGCGCGAGGGCCACCAGGGCGCAGTCGCCGCTATGCGACCAGTTGAAATCCAGCGCGCTCGCCTGCGCGGGCGCGAGGTGCGGTCTTCCGTGGGGTCCTTCGACCAGCTGGACGGCATCGGGGGGCACGCCGAGATAGCTGCCGAGCAGCGCCACCAGGGGCGCGCGGCGGCGGCCGGCATCATAGGACAGCCGCCACACATGCAGCGAGTCGTCATCCAGCTGGGCCGCAACGGCGGGGACGTCGGTAGGCGGAATCGGCATTCACGGACGGTAGCATCAGCCGGCGGCGCGACGAAGCCACCGACCTATTCAAAAGCCTGGGCGCGACCATGCTCCCGGCGGTCGCGCCAAGGCGCCCCTGCGAATAGCTACCTGACCAACCGCTCGTCCACGAGCTTCTGCACCACGCTCGGGTCGGCCAGGGTGGAAATATCGCCCAGCTGCTCGGGCTGGTTCTCGCCGATCTTGCGCAGGATGCGCCGCATGATCTTGCCCGAGCGCGTCTTGGGCAGCGACGGCGCCCATTGCAGGTGATCGGGCGTTGCGATCGGACCGATCTCCTTGCGCACCCAGGCCACCAGCTCCTTGCGCAGCTCCTCACTGCCCTCCTCGCCGGCGACCAGGGTGACGTAGGCGTAGATGCCCTGGCCCTTGATCTCGTGCGGGCATCCGACGACCGCCGCCTCCGCCACCTTCGGATGTGCCACCAGCGCGCTCTCGACCTCGGCGGTGCCGATGCGGTGGCCCGAGACGTTGATCACGTCGTCCACGCGTCCGGTGATCCAGTAATAGCCGTCCGCGTCGCGACGCGCGCCATCGCCGGTGAAGTAGTTCCCCGGGTAGGCGCTGAAGTAGGTGTCGATGAAGCGCTGGTGGTCGCCGTAGACCGTGCGCATCTGGCCCGGCCAGGAATCGGTGATCAACAGGTTGCCCTCGGCCGCACCGTCCAGCACCTGTCCGCCGGCATCGACGATCGCTGGTTTGATGCCGAAGAACGGCCGCGTGGCCGAGCCGGGCTTGGCGTCGGTCGCACCCGGCAGCGGGGTGATCAGGATGCCGCCGGTCTCGGTCTGCCACCAGGTGTCCACCACCGGGCAGCGTTCGTCGCCGACCACGCGCCAGTACCACTCCCAGGCCTCTGGATTGATCGGTTCGCCGACCGTGCCGAGCAGGCGCAGGCTGGCGCGAGAGGTCGTCTTCACCGGCGCCTCGCCCTCGCGCATCAGCGCCCGGATCGCGGTGGGCGCGGTGTAGAACAACGTCACTTTGTGCTTGTCGATCACCTGCCAGAAGCGGCTGCAATCGGGATAGTTCGGCACGCCGTCGAACATCACGGTGGTCGCGCCATTGGCGAGCGGGCCATACACCACGTAGCTGTGGCCGGTGACCCAACCCACGTCGGCCGTGCACCAGTAGACGTCATCCTCGCGCAGGTCGAAGACGCATTCGTGGGTGTAGCTGACAAACACCAGGTATCCGCCGCAGGTATGCAGCACGCCCTTGGGCTTGCCGGTGGAACCGGAGGTGTAGAGGATGAACAGCGGGTGTTCGGCTTCCACCGGTTCGGCCGGACAGTCGGCGCTCTGGCCATCCATCAGCACATGCCAGTAGCGGTCGCGCGGCGACTGCATCGCCACCGCGGCGCCGGTGCGGCGCACCACCACCACCGTCTCCACGCTGCTGGTGCCGGGGCGCTCCAGCGCCTCGTCGACGTTCGCCTTCAGCGGGATCTTCTTGCCGCCGCGCACGCCTTCGTCGGCCGTCACCACCAGCCGGCACTGCGAGTCGGCGATGCGCCCGGCCAGCGAATCGGGCGAGAAGCCGCCGAACACCACCGAGTGGATCGCGCCGATGCGGGCGCAGGCCAGCATCGCGATGGCCGCCTCCGGGACCATCGGCAGGTAGATCGCAACGCGATCGCCCTTGGCCACGCCCAGGTGCTTCAACGTGTTGGCGAACTTGCACACTTCCGCGTGCAGCTCGCGGTAGCTGATCCGGCGCGATTCGTTCGGATCGTCGCCCTCGAAGATGATCGCGGTCTTGTCGCCGCGCTCGGCCAGGTGACGGTCCAGGCAGTTGGCTGCCACGTTGAGCGTGCCGTCGCCGTACCAGCGGATGTGCAGGTCGGCCGGATCGAAGGACACGTCCTTCACCTGCGTGGGCGCCTTCGCCCAGTCCAGCCGCTGGCCCACCTTCGCCCAGAAGCCCTCGGGGTCGCGCACCGACTCGGCGTACAACCGTTCGTAGTCGGCCTTGCCGATGCGCGCCTTGTCAACGAAGGCAGCCTGGACCGGATGGAGCGTGGACATGGGAAATCTCCCTGGTGGACGCAAGGTTTGGACGTCCGAGTGTAGCTTCGCCCGCGCACGGCTGCGTGGGGGTCGCGTCGCCTGAGACGCCGGCGCGCTAGATTGGACCGATGTCCGAATTACCGCCGCACGCCATCAAGGGCCGGGGCGCCGCTTCCAATCCGGAAGGGCGGTTCGAGAGCGTACGCCATCATGCCGAGGACGATGGCTGGCAAAGCCTGCTGCTCGATGTCGACGCGCCGCGCCCCCGCACCGAGGTCACCGAGGAACGCGCGCGCAGCGTGATCAGTCGCAACGATTCGCCGGACATCGGTTTCGACCAGGCCATCAACCCCTATCGCGGATGCGAGCACGGCTGCATCTACTGCTACGCGCGGCCCTCGCACAGCTACCTCAATCTTTCGCCCGGTCTCGACTTCGAGACGCGGCTGCGTGCCAAGGGCAACCTCGCCGAAGTGCTGCGCGCGGAGCTGGGCAAACGTGGCTACGTGCCCAGCCCGATCAACATCGGCAGCAACACCGACCCCTACCAGCCGGTGGAAAAGCGCTGGCGGCTGACCCGCGGTGCGCTGGAGCTGCTGGCCGAGTGCCGCCACCCTTGCACCATCGTCACCAAGAACGCATTGATCGAGCGCGACCTGGACGTGCTGGCCGCCATGGCGCGCGACCGGCTGGTACAGGTGTTCATCTCGGTCAATTCGCTGGACAACCACCTGGCCGCCAAGCTGGAGCCTCGCGCCAGCGCGCCGCACCGGCGCATCCAGGCGATCGCGGCGCTGGCCGGCGCCGGCGTGCCGGTCGGCGTGCTGGTCGCGCCGATCATCCCCGCGCTCAACGACCGCGACATGGAAGCGGTGCTGGAACAGGCGCATGCGGCGGGGGCACGCTGTGCCGGCTACACCGTGGTGCGGCTGCCTTACGAGCTGAAGACGCTGTTCCGCGAGTGGCTTGCGCTGCACGCGCCGCAGCGCGCCGAGCACGTGATGAGTCTGGTCCAGCAGATGAATGGCGGGCGCGACTACGACAGCGACTTCCGCACGCGGATGCGCGGGCAAGGCGTGTTCGCACAGCTGCTCAAGCGGCGTTTCGAGGTAGCTTGCCGCCGGCACGGTTTCGGTCGCGCGCGCGAACTCGAGCTGGATAGCTCGCGCTTCGAACCGCCGCGCGTGGCCTCGCCGCAGGGCTCGTTGTTTTGACGAGCCGCTCCTGCGCGGGATCCCGCTAGTCCGGCGGCCGGTTGGCGGCCCGCTCCACCTTGCCGTCGCGGCGCAGCGCGCTGATCACCAGGCTCAGCCCCAGCACCGTCGCCACCGCGATGAACAGCACCGCCAGGATCGGTAGCCCGAACAGCATCGGGCCGCTGTGCATGCGCGAGGTCAGCGCGCCGCCGATCACCAGCGCGGCGACGATCACCCCCGTGCTGATCCGGTTGGCGATCTTCTGCAGGCTTTCCATCATGTGCGACTCTTCCAGCCCGTCCACCCGCACGCGCAGGCGGTTCTGCGCCAGCGTGCGCAGGATCGCGGCCACATGCTGCGGGGTGTGCCGCGCCAGCTCCTGCAGGTCCAGCCACTCGGTCGCCAGGTTGGCCGGGGACAGCGTCCCCAGCGCCTGCCGCCTGAGCACCTGCTGCAGGTGCTGCTCGACGACGCGACGCGTGTCGATGGTCGGATCGAGCGCGCTGGTGACCGCCTCGAGGTTGAGCAGGGTCTTGCCCAGGATGGAGAGTTCCGCCGGCGGGCGCAGGCCGCAGGAAGCGCCCACGCGGGCCAGCTCCAGCACCAGCCGGCCCTCGGAAAACTGCCGGCTCGAGTTGTGCAGGCCCACGTAGCTGGCGATCAGCTGCTCGACCTGGCGCCGGTAGAGATTGCGGCGGAAGTCCTCCAGCGCGGTGCCCATCGTTTCGCTGATGTCGCCGACCTGATCGCCGTTGCCGGAAATGGCGCCGAGCATCAGCTTGAGCAGCAACTGGCGCGTGCGCGGCACCAGCCGTACCACCATCCCCAGGTCGAACAGCGCCAGGCGCTGGTCCTCCATCAGCAACACGTTGCCCGGATGCGGGTCCGCATGGACCAGGCCGTGCAGGAACACCTGGTCGAGGTAGGCGCGCAGCAGTTCGCGCGCCTGCTCGTGCAGCGGATGCTCGATGCGCCGCAAGGCGGGAATGTGGGTGACCTTGATGCCGCGCACGCGCTGCATGGTCAGGACGCGCGTGGTGGTGAAGTCGGCCAGCGGCAAGGGCACGTAGAGCGTGTCGTAGCCGCGCAGGTTCTCGGCGAAGCGGCGCAGGTTCTCCGCCTCCAGCTCGAAGTTGATCTCGTTGGCCAGGCTGTGGCGCAGTTCGTTGACCAGGCCGACGAACCCGTAACGCCGGCCGACGTCGGTCATGCGGTCGGCCGCGCCGGCGAGCTTCTCCAGGATCGCCAGGTCCTCGCGCAGGGTCTGCGCGATGTTCGGGCGCTGGACCTTGAGCACCACTTCGCGGCCGTCGCGCAGCGTGGCCGCGTGCACCTGGGCGACCGAGCCGGCGGCCAGCGGCCGGTCGTCGAAGCGGGCGAACAACGTGCCGATGCGCGCGCCCAGTTCGGCCTCGACGATCTTGCGGATCTCGTCCACCGGCACCGGCATGACGTCGTCCTGCATCCGTTCCAGTTCGGCGATGTAAGGCGCGGGCACCATGTCCGGACGCGTGGACAGCGCCTGGCCCACCTTGATGAAGGTCGGCCCCAGCGCTTCCAGGTCGTCGACGAACTGCTTGGGCTGGCCCGGCCTGAACGCATCTTCCTCGTCCGCCAGCGCCGCCTCCTGGATGTCCAGTTCCAGCCCGCTGAACAGGCCGGCCTTGCGATAGCGCAGCAGGAACGCGCCGATGCGGGCGTAGCGGGACAGACGGGTGGTTTCGTTCACGCCTTCGGGCTCCGTTGCTTCCATGCAGCGTGGAGCGGACGGCGGCAACGGCGCGTCAATGGGCCAGGGATCGAGCCGGCGATCACCCCGGGCGCCGGCTGCAGCCGGCGCCGATAGGCACCCGGCACGGCTTCACGCGCCGGTGATCGCCCAACCGCTCTGCTTCCGATGGAATCCACGCCACGGAGGCCACGCGATGTCCTCGTTCTCGCTCTACCTCGTCGGCATCATCGTGCTGATCGGCGGCCTGGCCTATGTCGCCTGGCTGATGCACGTGCCGCTGCAATGGATCGGTGCCGGGGTCATCGTGGTGTTCGGGTTGGGGATCCTGGGGGCGGTCAAGCACACGCAGCGGCGCGATCCGCCCAAATAAAGCGCCAGGCCGGGATTCCGGCCCGGCGCAAACCGGTCAGCGGGCCGGAAGGTATTTCACGAACCACTCCAGTGCCCGCTGCAGCACGTCGCGCTGGTGCGCCGGATCGACGAAGTGATGGCCCTCGTCCGGATACACCACCAGCGAGGTCGGCACGCCCTGCGCGCGCAACGCATGCCAGTACTCGAACGACTGCGGCGCCGGGCACTCCGCGTCCCGATCGCCGACCACCACGAGCGTCGGCGTCTTCACCCGCTTGATGAAGTTGATCGCCGAACTCCTGGCGTACACCGCCGGGTCGTCGTACACGGACGCGCCGAAGAACGGGATCATCCACTGGTCGATCAGGTTCTGCCCGTAATAGCTCTGCCAGTTGGCGATGCCCGCGCCGGCCACCACGGCGTGGAAGCGGTCGGTCTGCGTGGGCACGAACATGCTCATGAAGCCGCCGTAGCTCCAGCCGGTCAGGCCCAGCCGTTGGTCGTCCACCGGCAGCTTCTTTTCGATTGCATCGATGCCGGCGAGGATGTCCGACAGGTCGCCGTAGCCGAAGTCCTTGCGGTTGGCCTGCACATAGGCCTCGCCCTGGCCGAAGCTGCCGCGCGGGTTGGGCTGGAAGACGAAGTAGCCCAGGGTGGAGAACGGCACGCTGCCGTAGCCGACGCCGGGCCAGCGCGGGATCACGGCGCTGGACGGGCCGCCGTGCACGCTGACGATCATCGGGTAGGTCTTGTTCGGATCGTAGTGCGCCGGGTACAGCAGCCAGCCCTGCACGTGGCGGCCGTCATGCTCCCACTCGACCGATTCGGCCTTGCCCCAGCTCGGAGCGAGCGCGGCGTTGATCGCGGTGACCGCGGGGGGAGCTTCGTGGCCGAGCGGACCGGCGTGTACTTCCGGTGCGGCGGTGTAGGAGCTCTGCACGAACGCGATGCGCTTGTGGTCGGCCGACAGCGACACGCCCATCGAGGCGCTGCCGTCACCGATGCTGGCCGGCAGCGTAAAGTGCACGCGCTGCTGCGTGGCGCGTTGCGCATCGACCGCATAGTCGGCCAGCTGGCTGCGGCCGTTGGTCACCTGGCTTACCAGCAGCGTGCGAGGCGACGTCCAGGCGAACCACGACGGCGTGACGTGGATGCCCGGCGTAAGGTCGACCGTCGCGCCGCCCGCGGCCGGTACCGCGTAGAGATCGCCGCCGGTGGCGCCCTGGTCGCTCATCAGGCCGCCGACGAAGACGATGCGCCGGCTGTCCGGCGACCACCGCGGTAGCGCCATCTGCAGGCGGTGCAACGGGCCGGTGGTGTTCGGGTCGACCAGCATGCGTGGCGCGGCGCCGGCGCGGGCGTCCTGGGCGTACAGCCTGGCGATCCACCAGTTGTTGTCGCCCGGCGCGGGCGCCGCGACGTAGGCCAGCTGCCGGGCGTCCGGCGACCAGCTGAATTCGTAGACGTACCTGTCCGCGGGGCTCACCAGCGCCGGCGTGCCGCCGCTGGCGGGCAGCGTGGCGATGCGCTGGATCTCCAACCCCTCGACGCCGACCTCGCCGACCTGAGGCTTGGCCGCGGCTACCGCGCTGGCGCGGCGGGTGGCGCCTTCGACATAGAGAAAGCCGAGCGTGCGGCCGTCGGCGGACCAGGCCAGGTCATGCGCGTAACCGTGCAGGTCGGCCAGGCGGTGCGGAGCGACCTGGCTGGCGACATCGGCCGCATAGACGTCCATATCGCCGGCCTTGCCGCCGCAGTCGGACAGGAAGGCGAGGTGGCGGGAGTCGGGCGACCAGGCGATCTCCTCCTGCCGGCAGGGCGTATCACCCATCGCCAGCGCCTGCGCGCCGGTGCCATCGGCGCGTGCAAGCTGGATCATCGGCTTGCCGTGGCTGTCCACCACCCAGGCCAGCCGCTGGCCATCGGGCGAGAGCTGCACGGCGTGGACCATGCGCACCTTGCCGAGCTGGTCGAGCAGTTGGTCGATGCGTGGGTCGACCTTGCCGGGCGCGGCCCACGCCAGCGGGGCGAGGGCCAGGGTGAACAGGGGCAGGAGGCGCAGGGAAGGGGGCATGGGCCGCTCTCGCGAGGAAAGGGTCCACGCTAGCAGCGCATCGGTGCTTGCTCCAGTGCGGCCGGTCACACCATGGTTCGCGTAGGCTGGGCTTGGGCCGACCGGGATGCGGGGGAAGCGTGCCGGTGGGCTGAAGTCCAGCTAAGGGCGGCTGGGTCGTGCGGCGATCGCCGGCGGCGCCAGCTGCGCCGCGGCCAGCCGTGCGCGGACCAGCGGCATCGCCGCCAGCGCCGCCTTCTCGCCTTCCATGATCGCGCGCTCCTTCTGCGCGAAGTCGGCCGCGCCGATGTCGTTCACCCGGGGACGTATCACCACGTCGGCGCGCGCCAGCTCCTGCGCGCCCAGGTGCTGGCCCATGATCACCACCGAGCGGCCGACGATGCCGAACATGTCATCCGGCAGCGTGCCGTCGCTGCGGGCGGAGATGTCCACCGCGATGACGAAGTCGGCACCGAGCTCGCGCGCGGCGTCGACCGGCACCGGGCTGACCACGCCGCCATCGACATAATGCCGCCCGCCGATCGCCGCCGGCTCGAACACGCCGGGCACGCTGCAGGAGGCGCGCACGGCCTGGCCGGTGTCGCCCTGGCGGAACACTTTGCGCTGGCCCGTCTCCAGCTCGGTGGCGACCGCCGCGAAGGGCAGCCTCAACCGTTCGAGCGGTCGCTGGCGCACCAGCCCGTCAACGTAATCCTGCAGTTTCCGACCCTGCACCAGGCCACCGCTGAACAGCCGCACGTCGCGGATCGAGGCTTCGTCCAGCGAGATGGCCGCCTGCTGCATGGCGAAGGCGTCCATGCCGCTGGCATACAGCGCGCCGACCACGCTGCCGGCACTGGTGCCGGCAACGACATCCACGTGGATGCCGCTGGCTTCCAGCATCTTGATCACGCCAATGTGCGCAAAGCCCTTGGCCGCGCCACCACCCAGCGCCAGCCCGACCACCAGCTTGCGCGGCGGTGGGACCGGCGGCGGCTTGCGCACGGGTGCGCAGCCGGCCAGGGCCACGGTCAACAGCAGCAGGAGGCTCAGGCGTCGGGCCATCGTCGATAGGTCGGGAAGTCGGCGGGAAGCGTGCGGCAGGACGATGGCGAAACCGGGGCGGGACCGGGCAGGCGCACGGGCGCCTGCCCGGGGTCCTCAGGCGTAGGCGACGTCCGCCTCGCGGTGGTAGCGGGTGGCCACTTCCACCTCGCCCTTCGAACCGAGGAACACCGGCACGCGCTGGTGCAGGCCGGTCGGCTGCAGCTCCAGGATGCGCTCGCGCCCGGTGGTGGCCGCGCCGCCGGCCTGCTCGACGATGAAGGCCATCGGGTTGGCCTCGTACATCAGGCGCAGCTTGCCGCCCTTGGCCTTGATCTTGGCGTCCAGCGGATAGAAGAACACGCCGCCGCGGGTGATGATGCGATGCACGTCGGCGACCATCGAGGCGACCCAGCGCATGTTGAAGTCCTTGCCGCGCGGTCCTTCCCTGCCGGCCAGCAGCTCACCGACGTAGCGCTGCATCGGCGCCTCCCAGTGGCGCTGGTTGGACATGTTGATGGCGAATTCGGCGGTCTGCTCGGGGATGCGGATGTCGCGCCGGCTCAGGATGAAGCTGCCGACCTCGCGGTCCAGCGTGAACTCGTGCGTGCCGTGGCCGAAGGTCAGCACCAGCAACGTGGCCGGGCCGTACACCACGTAGCCGGCGGCCAGCTGCTGCGTCCCCGGCTGCAGGAAGTCCTCGACCTTCGGCTCGGTCACGTCCTCGGGGCAGCGCAGCACCGAGAAGATCGTGCCCACCGAGATGTTCACGTCGATGTTGGACGAGCCATCCAGCGGATCGAACAGCAGCAGGTGGTTGCCCTTCGGGTACATGTCCGGGATCGGCTGCGGATCTTCCATCTCCTCCGACGCGCAGGCAGCCAGGTGGCCGCCCCAGGCATTGGCTTCCAGCAGGATCTCGTTGGAGATCACGTCGAGCTTCTTCTGCGCCTCGCCCTGCACGTTGTCGCTGCCGGCGTTGCCCAGCACGCCACCCAGCGCGCCCTTGCTGGTGGCCACCGCAATGCGCTTGCAGGCGCGCGTGACCACTTCGATCAGCAGCGAGAGCTCGGCGTTGATGTGGCCGGCGCGGCGCTCCTCGATCAGGAACTGGATCAGCGAAACAGGCTTCATGTCGGGTCCGTGGCTGGAAGGAACGCGCATTTTACGGGGTGCGCGTGAATGGCGGGACGCACCCGGCCCCCTCCGCGCCGGGCCTGGCAAAGCGGATTCGGGGTGCTTCGCCTTCGGCCTGCAGGTATGAGCCCGGGATAATGGGGTCCGCCTTTTGCCCCACTGCTGACATCACGCTGGCAGCAGCCCCGGCGCATCCTGCCCATCTTGCAAAGGAGGCAACGCGATGCGCGACACGATCCATTTCCTGGTGTTCGACGGTTTTGCGGATTGGCAGGCAGCGCTGGCGCTGTGCGAGGTGCGTCGGCCGGGCGACTGGCAGGTGGCGACGGTGGGCTTCACCCGCGCGCCGGTGCGCTCGATGGGCGGCCTGGCGGTGCAGCCGGAGCTGAGCCTTGCCGAGCTCGACTTCGCGCGTGCCGCGCTCACCATCGTGCCGGGCGGTCACCTGTGGCAGCGCGGCGAAGGCGCCTCGGCGGTGGCCGCGTTGCGCCAGTTGCACGGTGCCGGCTCGGTGGTCGCCGGCATCGACAGCGGCGTGCTGGCGCTGGCTCGCGCTGGCCTGCTCGACCGCTGCCGCCACACCGGCAACTGGGCCGGTCATATCGATGCCCAGGTACCGGGCTACGCCGGCAGCGCGCAGTACGACGCCTCGGTACTGGCAGTCAGCGACGGCGGCACCATCACCGCCAGCCATCTGGGGAGCGTGGAGTTCGCGCGCGAGGTGATCCGCACGCTGGACCTCTACGGCCCGGGCGACCGCGAACACTGGTATCGCCTGTTCAAGCATGCCCAGCTGCCGCCGTGGTGCGTTGGCGAAGCGGTGGCGGCGTGAGGAGGACGATCGTGCATCCGATCCTCGACCGCATCGCCGACGCCTACCGCCCGCTGGCCGGGCGCAACCGGCTGGTCGAAGGGCCGCATCGATTGCCGGCCGAGGCCGCGCGCCAGCCATCCCGGCGGATGACCCTGCTGGCGCTGGTCGCCACGCTGTTCGGACGGCGCCCATGAGCGCCCACGCCGTATTCGAATTGCGCCAGTACACGCTGCGTCCCGGCCAGCGCGAGCGGCTGGTCGAGCTCTTCGAGCGCGAGTTCATCGAGCCGCAGGAAGCGCTCGGCATGGCCCTGCCAGGGCAGTACCGCGACCTCGACGATCCGGATCGCTTCGTCTGGTTGCGCAGTTTTCCGGACATGCCCGCGCGCGCCGCGGCGCTGGCGGCGTTCTACGACGGCCCGGTCTGGCGCGCTCACCGCGAGGCCGCCAACGCGACGATGCTCGATTCGGACGACGTGCTGCTACTGCGCCCGACCCAGCCTTTCGCAGTGCAGGGAATGCCACGCCCGGGACTTGGCGAACGCTCGCCTGCCGGCCTGCTGAGCGCCACGATCTGCCCCGTGCCACCGTCCGCTGCCGCGCCGCTGGCGCGCAGTTTCGATACGCAGGTGCGGCCCGTGCTGGAGCGCCTCGGCGCACCGGTGCTGGGACAGTTCGTCACCGAGCCGGCGCGCAACACCTTCCCGCGGCTCCCGGTGCGCGAAGGCGAAAGCGTATTCGTCTGGTTCGCCGCCTTCGCCGATGCCGCGGCGCAGGCACGGCACCGCGCCGCCGCGGCCGCCGACCCGATCGTCCAAGCCTGGGTCCATTGCCTGGAGGCGCTGCCCGAAACCCTGCGCCTGGCGCCCACGCCGCGTTCGCTGCTGCGCGGCGCATCATCGTCCATCACCACGGCCGGGGAACACGCATGACCAGGACCTATCACGGCAGCTGCCATTGCGGCGCGGTGCGTTTTGCCGCCGACATCGATCTTTCCGCCGGCACCGGCCGCTGCAACTGCTCGATCTGCAGCAAGACGCGCCGCTGGGGCGCGATCGTCAGGCCGGAGGCCTTTCGCCTTCTGGAAGGCGAAGCGGCGTTGGCGGACTACCAGTTCGGCACCCACAGCATGCACTACCGCTTCTGCCGGCAATGCGGCATCCAGCCCTTCGGCACCGGGCACCTGGAGCAGCTGGGCGGCGACTTCGTCAGCGTGAACCTCGCCTGCCTGGACGACGCCAGTCCGGAGGAACTGGCCCGCGCGCCGGTGCGCTACTTCGACGGTCGCCACGACAACTGGATGAACCCCCCGGCCGTGACCACCTACCTTTAGGAGCGCAAGGCCATGTTCGATCATCTCGGGCTCCCCGTGACCGACCTGGAACACGCGCGCCGCTTCTACGAGCAGGCGCTGCAGCCGTTGGGCATCGCGGTGGTGAAAGGCTTTCCCGACGCCGTGGGCCTGGCCGCCGGTCGGGGTCGAACGGCCGAGCAGGAGCTCTGGCTGACCCGCGCCGACCATGTCCCGGGACCACTGCACATGGCCTTCGCGGCCGCCAGCCGAGCGCAGGTCGACGCCTTCCATCGCGCCGCGCTGGCGGCCGGCGCGCGCGACAACGGCGCGCCCAGGCTGCGCCCGCAATACCACGACAACTACTACGGCGCCTTCGTGATCGGCCCGGATGGACACAACCTGGAAGCGGTCTGCCATCGGCCGCCGGAGAACACGCCATGAACGCACCGGAGATCACCTTCTTCCACGCGCCGCAGTCGCGCTCGCGCGGCACGCTGGCGCTGCTCGAGGAACTGGGCGTCGACTACGACCTGCATCTGCTGGATCTCAAGGCCGGCACGCAGCGCGACCCGGCCTACCTCGCACTCAACCCGCTGGGCAAGGTGCCGGCGATCCGCCACGACGGCGCCATGGTCACCGAGCAGCCGGCGGTGATGATGTACTTGGCCGACCTCTATCCGGACAAGGGACTGGCGCCGGCGATCGGCGATCCGCTGCGCGGGCCGTACCTGCGCTGGATGGTGTTCTATGGCTCCTGCTTCGAGCCGGCGCTGGTCGATCATTCCATGCAACGCGAGCCGGCGCCCCACGCGACCTCGCCCTATGGCACCTGGCAGGAAGTGCTGGACGCCATCGTCGCCCAGCTCACACCCGGGCCCTGGCTGCTCGGCGAGCGCTTCACCGCCGCCGACGTGCTGTGGGGCACCGCGCTGCACTGGACCACGATGTTCAAACTGGTGCCGGACGTGCCGCCGGTGCGCGACTACATCGCCCGCGTGCGTGCGCGCCCGGCGATGCAACGGGCGGAAGCGAAGGATGCCGGGTTTCTCGCCAGCCAGTCCTGAGCGACCGCGGGTGCCGGCGCACTGGCCCATGCGTCGCGCCTCGGCGATCATGCGCGCATGCGCCGCGCCGACCGCCTGTTCCTCATCATCCACGCCCTGCGCGGCCGCCGCACCGCGCTGCAGGCGCGCTCGCTGGCCGAGACGCTGGGCGTCTCGCTGCGCACGGTCTACCGCGACGTCGCCGACCTGCAGCTCTCGGGCGTGCCGATCGAGGGCGAGGCGGGGGTGGGCTATGTGCTGCGCAAGGGCGCGGACATCCCGCCGCTGATGTTCACCGCCGAGGAGCTCGAATCGCTGGTGGTCGGCACCCGCTTCGTGCGCGCCTTCGCCGGCGAGCGCCTGGCCGAAGGCGCGCAGGCCGCGCTGATGAAGATCGAGGCGGTGCTGCCGCCGGAACTGCGCGAGCGCGCCGCGCGCACGCGCATCTACGCGCCGGTGTGGCGCGACGAATACAGCACCGCGTTCGCTGCGCGCATCGACCGACTGCACGCGGCGATCGAGGCGCAGCTGGTGCTGCGGCTGGTCTATCGCGACGAAGCGGGCCAGGCCAGCACGCGCGACGTCGAGCCGCTGTGCCTGGCGTTCTGGGGCGGCAAGTGGACGCTGGGCACCTGGTGCCGCCTGCGCGGCGCGTTCCGCAACTTCCGTCCTGACCGCATCGACCAGTTCGACGAAACCGGCGAACGCTTCGCGATGGGCGAAGGCCGCAACCTGGACGCCTACCTGGACGCCATGCGCGGGTACTACGCAGGCGTGTAGTCCACCCTACGCGGCGCGCCCATCGGAGGGGCTTCTTTTGCGATCATCACCGCTTCCCTCGCAAGGAGCTTCCCCGATGAACCACCTGCTGGGCGGCCTGCTGGCCGCGGGCCTGCTGCTCGCCCCGGCCGTGCACGCCAACGACGCCGACGACCGCTTCAAGGCGATCTACACCCAGGAGTGGGCGTGGCGCACCGGGCAGGGCGACATCAGCGCCTCGGGCGAACCGCAACCGAACAACGGCCGGCTGGACAACGTCGACGCGGCCAGCCAGCAGCAGCGGCTGGAGCAATGGCAGCAGGTGCTGGCCAGGCTCGATGCGCTCGCCGCAAGCCAGCTCTCGCCCGCCAACCAGGTCAACTACGCCATCTACCACGCGCAGATCGCGAACCTGCTGGCCGACCAGCGCTTCAAGACCTGGCAGATGCCGTTCAACAGCGACTCGGCGTTCTGGAGCGACATCGGCTACGAACTGGACGCCGACCACCTGCGCACCACCGACGACTACCGCCGCTACCTCGACCGGCTGGCGCAGATCCCCGCCTACTTCGATCAGCAGATCGCCAACATGCGGCTGGGCCTCAAGCGCGGCTTCTCGGTGCCGCGCGCCGTGCTGGACGGGCGCGACGTGTCGATCGCCGCCGTGGCGGAGCTGAAGGATCCCACCGCCAGCAGCTTCTACAAACCGTTCGAGCAGATGCCGGGCGCGATCCCCGCCGACCAGGCGCAGGCGCTGCAGGGCGAGGCGCTGCGGCGCATCCGCGACGAGGTGATCCCGGCCTACGGCAAATTGCTGACCTTCTTCCGCCAGAGCTACGTGCCGCACGCGCGCACCACGCTGGCGGCCGAGGCACTGCCGGAGGGCAAGGCGTTCTATCGCCAGCAGATCCGCGAATACACCACGCTGGACCTGGACCCCGATGCGATCCACGCGATCGGCCTGGAGCAGGTGGCGAAGATCCACGCGCAGATGCTCCAGACGATGAAGGACAGTGGCTTCAAGGGCGACTTCCCCGCGTTCCTCGACTTCCTGCGCACCGATCCGCAGTTCTACGCCAAAACGCCCGACGAGCTGCTGCAGCGCACCGCCTGGGTGGCCAAGGAAGTGGACGGCCAGATGAGCCGCTTCTTCGGCCACCTGCCGCGCGCGCGCTTCGCCATCGTGCCGGTGCCGGCCGATATCGCGCCGTACTACACCTCCGGCCGCGGCGGCGCGGACGCGTACCTGGTCAACACCTACGACCTGCCGTCGCGGCCGCTTTTCAACATGCCGGCGCTGACCCTGCACGAGTCCTATCCCGGCCACGCGCTGCAGCTGGAACTGGCTGCCGAGCAGAAGGGCCAACCCGAGTTCCGGCGCCAGGGTTACATCTCCGCCTTCGGTGAGGGCTGGGGCCTGTATTCCGAATACCTGGGCAACGAGATGGGCATCTACAAGACGCCCTACCAGCGCTTCGGCTACCTCACCTACCAGATGTGGCGCGCCTGCCGGCTGGTGGTCGACACCGGCATCCACCACCTGGGCTGGACGCGGCAACAGGCGATCGACTACCTCACACAGAACACCGCGCTGTCGGCGCGCGAAATCGCCAATGAGGTGGACCGCTACATCAGCTGGCCCGGGCAGGCCCTGTCCTACGAACTCGGTTACCTGAAGATGCGCGAGCTGCGCGGCAAGGCCGAGCACGCACTGGGTGCCAGGTTCGACCTGCGGCACTTCCACGACACCGTATTGCAGCTCGGTTCGGTGCCGCTGCCGGTGCTGGAAAAGCGCATCGACCGATTCATTGCCGAGGGAGGCCCGGAACCCGGCTACGGCTGCGACTGCAAGTAACGGCAGGGTGGGCTCCGGCCCACCGTTTCCAAACGCCATCGCAGGAGGTAGCCGAGGCCCACCTGCGGACGCACGCGATTTGCGGCAACTGCATATTTGCAGTAAATTGGATGCGAACTCCAAAAGGAGAGTTTCGCATGCTGGCCCATCCCCGTCCCGAACAGGCCCCTGCCGGTGACCTTGGCGGTCCCGCGCTGCGCTCCTTCTTCCGCCTGGCCGAGCACTGGAAACTGCGCATTGCCGAACAGCGCCGCCTGCTTGGCGACCCGGCCGAATCGACCTTCTTCAAATGGAAGCGTGACCAGGACGGCAATCCCGGCCGCGACGTGATCGAGCGGATCAGCTACCTGCTCGGCATCTGGAAGTCGCTGCAGATCCTGTTCCCCGATCCGGCCCAGGCCGACGCCTGGCTGCGCAAGCCGAACCAGGCGCCGCTGTTCGGCGGCCACTCGGCGCTCGAGCGCATGCTTTCGGGCAACGTGGGCGATCTGTACGTGGTGCGCCAGTACCTGGACGCGCAACGCGGCTGAGGCGGGCGCGAGACTCCGGTCGCGCCCGGCGAGACCTCGCGCTGCCATGCTTGGTTTCTCCCCGCCCCGGTGACGGGAGGACGCACAACCCGGAGCCTGCATGCCTGCCGACCTGCCGCCCCTGAAACGCATCCGCTGGAGCCATGCCTACCGCATCGTGCCCAGCCGCTTCCCGCCGGTGGGCGTGTTCGACCGCATCGCCGACCCGGCGGACCTGGACGCGCTGTTCGCCATCGAGGCGATGACCAACCCGCGCCTGCGCGAGGAAGCCGGCGCCTTGAAGCTCGTGCCGCGCGGGCGGCGCATCAGCGGCCCGGGCAGCACGCCGGTGATGGCCGCGTTCACCCATCTGAACCCCGAAGGCAGCCGTTTCTCCGACGGCAGCTGGGGCGTGTTCTACGCCGCACACGGCGTGGCCACCGCCGTGGAGGAAACCGTCTACCACCGCGAGCGTTTCCTCGCCGCTACCGCCGAGCCGGCGTGCGAGATCGAGATGCGCTGCTATCGCACCAGCATCGACTGCAAGCTGCACGACCTGCGCGGCGGCTGGCCGGCCGCGCACGATCCGCACGACTACGCGGCCAGCGTGGCGCTGGCGCGCACGCTGCGCGCGGCCGGCGCCAGCGGCATCGTCTACGACAGCGCGCGGCATGCCGGCGGCGAATGCGTGGCGGCGTTCTTCCCGGACGTGGTCGCCCCCTGCGTGCAGGCGCAGCACTTCATCTACCGCTGGGACGGCACGCGCATCGCGCAGGTGCTCGAAGTGAGCGAGCTCAAGCGGCCGTAGCGGCCGGACGGGCATGCGATCCGGCGGTGCGCGCCAACCTGTCCCTGACGCCACGGGTGGTAGGTTGAGCCAATGAGACTCCCATGGTTGTTGCTGATACTCGCGCTGCTGCCCTCGCTGGCGCAGGCCTGTGCCGACCGGCCCGAGCAGTGGCAAACGGACATCGCCGCGTTCGCTGCGGCCGACCGCGCGCAAGCGCCGCCCGCGCATCCCGTCCTGTTCGTGGGCAGTTCGTCGATCCGCATGTGGAGCTCGCTGTCCGCCGACTTCCCTGGCCGCGCCGTGATCAATCGCGGCTTCGGCGGCTCGCGCATTCCCGATGCCACCTACTACGCCGATCGCCTGGTGGGGCCCTATCACCCGCGCGCCATCGTCTTCTATGCCGGCGACAACGACCTGGCCGAGGGCTGCACGCCCGAGCAGGTGCGCGATGAGTTCGGCGCCTTCGTGCGCCGCGCGCGGTCGCTGGACGCGGATGTGCCAGTCGCCTTCATCGCGATCAAGCCCAGCATGGCGCGCAAGAGCCTGTTGCCGCAGATCCGCAGGGCGAACGCGCTGGTGCGTGAGTACGCGCGCGGGCAGAAGGGTATCGGCTATCTGGACGTCTTCACGCCCATGCTGGGGCCGGATGGCCAGCCACGACCGACATGGTTCGGCCCGGACGGCCTGCACATGAACCGGCAGGGCTACCGCCTGTGGACGGGCCTGGTGCGCAATTGGCTGCATGCGACGCTGGACCTCGCGCGTTGAGGCTTCCGCGCGCACCCACGCCGCCTTGATCGCCGATCGCCTAGGCTCGCGGCAACCAGCGTCCGGCGGAGACGGCATGCTCGACCAGGTTTCTCCTTCCGGCGGCGAGGTCGCCGAGTTCATCGAATGGCAGAGCGAGATCGCGGTGTTCGCGGCGATCGACAGGCTCGCGCCGCCGCCGGTGGACGCGGTGCTGTTCGTGGGCAGCTCATCGATCCGGTTGTGGCATACGCTGGCGGCGGATTTCCCGGACGTGCCCACCATCAATCGCGGCTTCGGCGGGTCGGAAATCGCCGATAGCGTGTACTTCGCCGAACAGCTGGTCGCGCCCTACCGGCCGAGGGCGATCGTGATGTACGCCGGCGGCAACGACCTGGCCGACGGCAAGTCGCCCGAACAGGTGCGCGACGCTTTCCGCGCCTTCGTCGCGCAGGCGCGCCGCTGGGCAGGCGAGGTGCCGTTCGCCTATCTGTCGATCAAACCCAATCTTTCGCGGCGCAGGCAGCTGCCGCTGATCCGCCGGGCCAACGCATTGATCCGCACCTGTGCGGACGAACGCGGGGTGGATTTCCTGGACATCCACTCGCCGATGCTCGGCGCCGACGGCGAGGCCGATCCGCGCTGGTTCGACGACGACGGGCTGCACCTCAATGCCGAGGGCTACGCACTGTGGACCGGCGTGGTGCGCGACTGGATGGCAAAGCGTCGACTGATGTAGGTGCGCGCGTGGGCGCGACTGCCATGCCGGCCATCGCGTCATGCGTGGAAGATGCCGGTCGGGCCCAGGGTCGGGCGCTCAGGTGTCCGCGTTGGTGGCGAAACCTTCGTGGCTGCCGTAGTGGAATACGCGGTCGGTATCGTCCAGCACGTCGGCGGCGGCGTGCGGCGCGTTCTCGCGCAGGCGCGCGTAGATCGGCGTGAAGTCCGGCGACGTCGCCTCGAACAGCTGCTCGAAGCTGTCGATCACGAAGTAGGTCTGCTGGTACGTATCGATGCGGTAGCGCGTGCTCATCACGCGCTCGAGATCGAAGCCGATCCGGTTGGGCGCGTCCGAATCCAGGCTGTACACCGATTCGCCCTTGGAACTGACGATGCCCGCGCCGTAGATGCGCATCCCCTCGCGCGTGTTGATCAGCCCGAACTCCACCGTGTACCAGTACAACCGCGTGAGGTTCATCAGCGCCTCGGGCCCGATCGCGTGCGCCTTCATGCCGCCACGGCCGTAGGCCTGCATGTAGTCGGCGAACACCGGGTTGAGCAGCAGCGGCACGTGGCCGAACAGGTCATGGAACAGGTCCGGCTCGGACAGGTAGTCCAGCTGGTCGGGCTTGCGGATCCACCAGCTCACGGGAAAGCGACGGTTGGCCAGGTGATCGAAGAACACCTCATCCGGCAGCAATCCCTCGACCGCGACCAGCTCCCAGCCGGTGGCTTTGGAAAGTACCTGGTTGATGTCGGCGAACTTCGGAATGCCGCCGGCGCCAAGGCCGAACTTGGCCACGCCGTCGAGGAACTCCTGGCAGGCACGCCCCGGCAGCATTTCGCACTGGCGCGCGAACAGCGTGTCCCACACCTCGTGGTCCGTGCGGGTATAGCTCGACCAGGGTTGCTCCACCACGCCGGTGGCGTAGACCGGTACGTAACCGCGGTCGGTCTGCTGGTGTTCGACCTTGCGGGGCGTGGCGGTTTCCATGGCGACTCCGGGCGGTTCAGGCGCAAGCCTTCGATCTTTCAAGAATACGCAGTGTGGGCTGCACGAAGGTTGCGTTTGTTGTGAATCACCCGTTAGGTGGCGCAGTATTCTTGCGCCGAGCGCTCGTAAAGTGGAGCAAGCTGCCATGTCCAAGCTCGATCGCACCGACCTGCGCCTGCTCGCCGTGCTGCAGGGGGAAGGGCGCATCACCAACGCGGAGCTGGCCGAACGGGTCAGCCTGTCGGCCTCGGCCTGCCTGCGGCGGCTGCAGCGGCTGGAAGCCGATGGCATCGTCACCGGCTACGCCGCGCAGATCGACCCGCAGTCAGTCGGCCTGGGCCTGCAGGCGTTCGTGCGCGTACAGCTGGCGCGGCATGAGGCGGGCGCAATCGACCGCTTCGTGGAGAAGGTGGAAGGCTGGGAGGAAGTCGTCGCGTGCCACGCATTGACCGGCGACATGGACTACCTGCTCCACGTGTACGTGGCCGACCTGCCGCACTTCTCGCGCTTCCTGCTCGACCGGCTGCTCAACGACGCGGGCGTGGCCGACGCCAATTCGAGCTTCGTGCTGCGCACCGTCAAGCGCTCGCCCTCGTTGCCGCTGGGGCAGTTGGAACCATGACCCCGCGGGGCCGGCTTCGGCGACCTTTCCGCACGGGGGGCGGCCACCTGCGCGCCAGGCGATGCGCTGGGGCAGGACGAAAACGATAAACTAACCGGCTCATGGACACCGCCCTGACTCCAGACCGCGATCCCTGGCGCCCTCTGCGCTACCTGTGGCGGGTGCCGCTGCTGCTGCTGCACATCCTGCTGGGCATCCTGCTGTGCGCGGGCATCCTCAGCTGGAACCGCCACCGGGTGATGGTCGACGGCCGCGAGCCGTTCGCGCACCGCATGATCCGCTGGTGGTCGACCATGCTGATGCGCATCTTCGGCCTGCGCTCGGTGCGCGTCGGCAAGCCGCTGCCCGACCCGGTGCTGTTCGTCGCCAACCACACCTCGTGGATCGACATCGAGCTGCTGCATAGCCAGCGCGCCGCCTGCTTCGTCGCCAAGGCCGAGATCGCGCGCTGGCCGCTGGTCGGCTGGATGGCCGCGACCGGCGGCACGATCTTCCACCGGCGCGGCAGCAACCATTCGCTGGCGGCGGTGATGCAGGCGATGGTCGAGCGCCTGCGCGGCCACCGCTCGGTGGCCGTGTTTCCCGAGGGAGGCACCGGCCACAACGGCGTGCTCAAGGTGTTCCACGCGCGCATCTTCCAGGCCGGGCTGGACGCCCAGGTGCCGGTGCAGCCGGTGGCGCTGCGCTTCGCGCGCAACGGCAAGCGGGTGGTCGACGCCGGCTTCCGCGAGGGCGAGAACTTCATGGGCAACCTCCTGCGCATGCTGGGCGAGGCGCCGCTGGACGCCGAAGTGCATTTCCTTGCGCCCGTGCCGGCGATGCCCGAGGCGCGCCGGCGCATGGCCGACCTCTCGCGCGAGCGCACCGGCGCGGCCCTGGAAGACGCGCACGCATGAGCGAGCTGCCCCGCGGAAAGGATTTCCGTCCCCCCTGGCCGCTGACCAGCGGCCATCTGCAGACCATGCTTTCCTCCAGTGGCGTGCGTCGGTTGCTGCTGCCCAAGAGTGCGCGCGAGGTGCTCGAGGGCGCTGAGCCGGTGCTGGTCGATGGCGGCGAGGGCGTGCGCCTGACCGGCGCGTTCACCGCGCAACGCACCGGTGGTGCCTCGCGCGGCCTGGCGGTGCTGTTCCACGGCTGGGAAGGCAGTGTCGATTCGACTTACGTGCTGCAGACCGGCAGCCGCCTGCTGCGCGACGGCTGGGACGTGTTCCGGCTCAACTTCCGCGACCATGGCGCGAGCCACCACCTCAACGAGGCGCTGTTCCATTCCTGCCGCATCGACGAGGTGGCCAACGCGCTCGGCGACATCGTGCGCCGCTGGCCGCGGCCGGTGACCGCGCTGGCCGGCTTTTCGCTGGGCGGCAATTTCGCCCTGCGGGCGGCGCTGCGCGCGCCGGCGGCAGGGATCGCGCTGGACTACGCGCTGGCGGTGTGCCCGATCATCGATCCCGGCGAAGGCCTGTTCTCGCTGGAAGAAAGCGCGCCCTGGTTCTACCAGGCGTACTTCATGCGCAAGTGGCGGCAGTCGCTGAAAGCCAAGCAGCAGGCCTTTCCGCAGCGCCAGTACTTCGAGCTGGCCGAGCTCAAGCAGAGCCTGCGCGGGCTGACCGAGGCGCTGGTACTGCGGCACACCGACTTCGATTCGCTGCAGGCTTACCTGGACGGCTATTCGGTAGCGCGCGACGCGCTCGCCGGCCTGGCCATCCCGGCAACCATCCTTACCGCGCGCGACGACCCGGTGATTCCGGTCCGGGCCTTCGAGCAACTGCAGCTGCCGCCGAACATCGAGCTCGACATCGCCGAACACGGCGGCCATTGCGGCTTCATTCGCGGCGCCGACATGGTGAGCTTCACCGACGAGTACATCGCCGCGCGGTTCAACGCGTTGCTGGCGTAAGTTGGCTTGCAGCCCACCGGCTTGGCGCCATCGTGCGATGGGCCGAAGCCCACCCTGGGTTATTTCGCGAACAGACGCGCCGGATCGGCGAAGGCCTTGAACTCCAGGGCGTTGCCGCACGGGTCGAGCAGGAACATGGTCGCCTGTTCGCCCGGCTGGCCACGGAAGCGGATGTGCGGCTCGACGACGAATCGCGTACCCGCCGCCCGCAGCCGGTCGGCCAACGATTGCCAGGCATCCATCGCCAGCACCAGCCCGAAGTGGCGCACCGGCACCGCATCGCCGTCGACCTCGTGCGCGGCGACCGCGCGAGCTTCTTCCGGAGCAAGGTGCGCCACGATCTGGTGGCCGTGGAAGTCGAAATCGACCCAGTCCTCGCTGGAGCGCCCCTCGGGGCAACCGAGCAGCCCGCCGTAGAAGGCGCGCGCCTTGGCCAGCGAGGTGACCGGGAAGGCGAGGTGGAAGGGCGGGAGCGTGGACATGGGGATCTCGCGGGAACCGGGGCGGTTCCGCCAGCATGGGCGGCACCGCGCCGCGGATCAACGTATCCGTTCACGCCGCCGGGGCCGCCCGGGCGCCATGCTGGACGCCTGCCCGCTGACCCGTAACCGCATGCCCGCGACGACCCTACCCACGCGCAGGACCGAAGCATGGGCATGACGCCGATCCTCGCGGCCTGCCTGGGTGGCGTCGCGGGCGCGGCCGCCACCGCACTGGGCACGGTGCCTGCGCTGTTCGCGAGGAAAATCGATCAGCGCACGCAGGACACCATGTTCGGTTTCGGCGCGGGCGTGATGCTGGCGGCCAGCGCCTTCTCGCTGGCCCTACCGGGGATCCAGGAGGCCCAGCGCCAGGGCGAAGGCCCATGGGCGGCGGGCGCGCTGGTCGGCGTGGCGATCCTCATCGGCGCGGCCGCGCTGGTGCTGCTCGAACGCGTGTTGCCCCACGAGCATTTCATCAAGGGACCGGAAGGGCATCCGTCGCTGCGGCTCAAGCGCGCCTGGCTGTTCGTGTTCGCCATCTGCCTGCACAACCTACCCGAAGGGCTGGCGATCGGCGTGGGCTTCGGGCCGGGTGTGGCGCACGGTGTGGCGCTGGCCACCGGCATCGCCATCCAGGATCTGCCCGAGGGATTGGTGGTGGCGATCGCGCTGATGGCCGCGGGCTACCGCCGGCGCTGGGCGGTATCGGTGGGGATGGCATCGGGCCTGATCGAACCGGTCGGCGCCCTGGTCGGCGCCGGCGTCGTGATCGACTACCCGATGCTGTTGCCCGTCGGGCTGGGCTTCGCGGCCGGGGCGATGTTGTTCGTGGTCAGCCACGAAATCATCCCCGAATCGCACCGGCAGGGACACGAGCACTTCGCCACCGGCGGGCTGATGGTCGGCTTCGTGTTGATGATGCTGCTCGATACCGCCTTCGGCTGAGCAAGCAGCACGCAGGGTGGGCCCCAGCCCCTCATCCTTGCGGGCAAGGCGGGGCAGAAGCCCCCCACGGTTTCCTGGAGCTAGTGGCGTGTGCCTCGCGGCTGGCCGCCGCTGCGGCCCAGCTCGGCACCGGTTTCCGGATTGATCGAGGGATCCGAGCGCGTGCGCTTGGCCATCTCCATCAGCACCGAACGCTGCTGGTCGGTCATTGCCACTTCCGGCATGCCGCTGCCGCCATCCATCGCCAGCATCTTTTCGCGGTCGCTGACGAACTGGAAGTTGTCGTCGCTGTTCCACGGACCGCGCATGTCACCCTCGCCCTGGGAGGTGTTGACGTAGACGTTGGCGAACTCCTCCTTGCCCGGCAGCTTGCCCGGCGGGAAGTTGGGCTCGATCGCGTACAACGCCTTCTCGAACGACTGCTGGTGGGCGATCTCGCGGGTCATCAGGAAGCCCAGCGCGTCGCGCACGCCGGCATCGGCGGTCACGTTGATCAGCCGCTCGTAGATGATCTTGGCGCGAGCCTCGGCGGCGATGTTCGAGCGCAGGTCGGCCGTGGGCTCGCCGATCGAATCGATGTAGCCGGCGGTCCACAACTGGCCACCGGAATTGGTCAACGCCGGTCCGCCGCCGTAGAGCACCTGGGTCACGTGCGAGTCGTTGCCGGCGCCCTGCAGCTCGCGAAACGCCTGCGCCTGTTCCTGGGCACCTTCGGCGAGCTTGCCCTTGGCACCCTTGTTGAGCATGCCGACGATGGTGCCGATCACCTCCAGGTGGCTCAGTTCCTCGGTGGCGATGTCCAGCAGCATGTCCTTGCGCCCGGGATCGTCCTCGGCCAGCGCCTGGGTGAAGTAGCGCATCGCGGCGGCGAGTTCGCCCTGCGGTCCGCCGAACTGTTCGAGCATGAGATTGGCCAGCGCGGGATTGCATTCGGAGACCCGCACCGTGTACTGCAGCCGTTTGTTGTGAGCGAACATGGGAAGCGTCCTTCTGTCGTCTGCGGAGGGAGACGACCGGCACGGAGCACCGGCCGCGGGGGTTTCCCCAGGCGGCAAGAAGCGTGCCCTTTCGCGCGACGCGGTTTGCGGGTGTTTCCGGCCGGTAAGCGCGCAACATTTGCGTCGGGCTGCAAGTTTTGCAGCCCTCGTGATTGGCTCCGTCACCCTCCGCCGAGCAGCCCGGGATGAGGATCCGGCTGCGGGGGAAGGGGAGGAGACGAAGCGGGAATCAGTCGGCCGGCACGCAGCGTTCGCGAGCCCAGTCGCGCAGCGCCTGCACCTGCTCGCGCATGAGCACCGACAGCGGACGGGTCTGCTCCAGCGCTCGGCACAGCGCGGCCTGGTCCGGCGGTGCGCCGCTGCCGGCAGTGTCGTAGAGAGCGCTGACGATGGCCTGTTCGATCTCGGCGCCGGAGAAGCCGTCGCTCGCGGCGGCAAGGGCCGGCAGGTCGAAGCCCGCCGGATCGAGCTTGCGCCGTTCGAGATGCAGCGCGAACACCGCCGCGCGCGCGGCCGGCGTGGGCAGGTCGACGAAGAAGATCTCGTCGAAGCGACCCTTGCGCAGCAGTTCGGCCGGCAGCTGGTCGACCGCATTGGCGGTGGCGACCACGAACACCTTGGCCTTGCGTTCGGCCATCCAGGTCAGCAGGTAACCGAGTACGCGGCGCGACACGCCGCCGTCTTCGCCGCCACCGCTGGCCAGGCCTTTCTCGATCTCGTCGATCCACAGCACGCAGGGCGCGAGCAGTTCCACGCTGGCCAGCGCCTCGCGCAGGTTCTTCTCGGTCTCGCCCTGGTACTTGTCGTACAGCGTGCCGAAATCCAGCCGCACCAGCGGCACGCCGAACCCACCGGCGGTGGCCTTCGCCGCCAGGCTCTTGCCGCAGCCCTGCACGCCCAGAAGCAGCACGCCCCTGGGCGGATCGAGCGCCGGCTGGGGATCGAGGAATACCGCGCGCCGACGCTGCACCCAGGCGTTGAGCCGCGCCACGCCGGCGACGTCGGCGAAGCTCGCGGTGGCGTATTCGTAGTGCAGCAGGCCGGATCGGTTGAGCAGGTCGAACTTCGAGCGCATCAGCTCCGGCAGGTCGGCGGTGCCGAGCGCGCCGTCGTTGTAGATCAGCTTGCGCACGATGCGTCGCGCGTCGGGGCCGGACAGGCCGACCAGGTTGCGCACCATCGTGCGCGCCGCGTCGCCGTCGACCTCCAGCCGGCGCCCCTGCTCGCGCTGCCAGGCGGCGGCCTCGCCGCGCAGGATGGCGGCCAGTTCCTTCAGATCCGGCAGCGCCAGCGGCACGCGCGTGGCGAGCGCTTCGAGTTCTTCGGGCAGCTCGATCCTGGCGCCGACCAGCACCAGCGTGTGCGTCGCGCTCCGGTGGCGCTGCACGATCTCGCGCATCTGGCGCAGGCTCATCGCGTAGCGCAGGAACGGATGGAAATCGAACAGCAGGTAGACGCCGCGTTCGTCGGCGGCGCGGATCGCCTCCAGCGTGGCGCTGGCGTCCGGCGCAACGGCCTCGCCGGTGGGCTGGACGAAATCCAGGCGACCCAGGCCGTCGGTCAGCGTCCAGCGCCACAACGGACGCAGCGACTGCGCGATGACGTGGCGGAAGCACTCGATCACGCGCTGCTCGTCCACCGTCTCGATCACCAGCAACGGCGTGGCCGCGCGGACCAGGGTGGCCAGGTCGTCCAGTTCGCTCATGCATCCCCCTCGTGAGGCGCGTACGGTAGCAGCAGGCGCCCGGGCGGGCCCATCCTTTCCGGCTTCACGGCGCGAGCGCTACGCTGGCCTTTCCGCCCCCAAGGAGAGTCGTCATGCGTCTGCCCTTCCTGCTCTTGCTGGCCCTGTCCGCCGCACCCGCCTGGGCCACCCCGGCACTGGACCGGCTGACCCTGCCCAAGGGCTTCCATATCGCCGTCTATTCCGACCAGGTTCCGCAGGCACGCGAGCTGGCGGTGGGCGCCAAGGGCACCGTGTTCGTCGGTTCGATGGACGCCGGCAAGGTCTATGCGCTGACCGATGCCGACCACGACGGTCGCGCGGAAAAGGTGCGCGTCGTCGCCAGCGGATTGCAGCTGCCGGTCGGCGTGGCCTTCCACAGGGGCGACCTGTACGTCTCGGCGGTAAGCCGCATCCTGGTGTTGCGCGACATCGAAAACCACCTGGACCACCCACCCGCGCCCGAACTGGTCTACGGCAAGTTCCCTACCGAAACGCACCACGGCTGGAAGTTCATCGCCTTCGGTCCCGACGGCAAGCTGTACGTGCCGATCGGCGCGCCCTGCAACCTGTGCGACAAGGACAAGGCCTACGCCAAGCTCACCCGCATGAATCCGGACGGCAGCGGCCTCACCGACGTCGCCTACGGCATCCGCAACACGGTCGGCTTCGACTGGCGGCCGTCCACCGGCAAGCTGTGGTTCACCGACAACGGTCGCGACCTGCTCGGCGACGACGTGCCCAGCGACGAGCTCAATCGCGTCGACCACCTCGGCCAGCATTTCGGTTATCCGTACTGCCACCAGGGGGACATCGCCGATCCGGAATTCGGCAAGGGCCATCCCTGCAAGGACTACGCGCCGCCGGTGCTCAAGCTGGGCGCGCACGTGGCCTCGCTGGGGCTGCGCTTCTACACCGGCACGCAGTTCCCGGCGCGTTACCAGGGGGCGATCTTCGTCGCCGAGCATGGTTCGTGGAACCGCACGAAGAAGTCGGGCTATCGCGTGATGAGCGTGCGGCTGGATGGCGGCAAGATCGCGTCCTACGAACCCTTCATCACCGGGTTCGAGCAGGACGAGCAGGCGTGGGGCCGGCCGGTGGATGTGCAGCCGTTGCCCGATGGCAGTTTGCTGGTGAGCGACGACCTGGCCGGAGCGGTGTACCGCGTGACGTACCGGCGCTGACTTGCGCCCTCTCCCGGGAGGAGAGGGGGAGCTGGATTTCGACGACAGGAGAGTTTCCATGCAACTACGCAGCAACGACTTCCAGGATGGCGAGCCGATTCCGCCCGCGTGCGCCTTCGGCAAGCCGGGCGACCCGATCGCCCTGTCCGACAACCGCAACCCGCACCTGGCCTGGCGCGACGCCCCGCCCGGCACGCGCTCGTTCGTGCTCACCTGCATCGATGGCGACGCGCCCAGCCGCGGCGACGACGTCAACAAGGAAGGCCGCACGGTCAGTGCCGACCTGCCGCGCACCGATTTCGTGCACTGGCTGATGGCCGACATCCCGGCCGAATGCGGCGAGCTGGGAAACGGTTCGTGCAGCGACGGCGTCACCCCGCGCGGCAAGCGCACGCCCGCCGGCCCGCCCGGCAGCGTCCAGGGCGCGAACGACTACGGCGGCTGGTTCGCCTCCGATCCGGACATGGCCGGCACCTACCTTGGCTACGATGGCCCATGCCCGCCCTGGAACGACGCGCGCGTGCACCGCTACCGCTTCGAACTGCATGCGCTGGACATTCCGGGCCTTGGCCTGTCTCCGGGCTTCGGCGTCGGGCAGCTGCGCCAGGCGATAGACGGCCACGTGCTCGCCCGCGCCGGGCTGACCGGCACTTACGCGATCAACCCGCACGCGAAGTGAACGGAGGCGCACTGGCACGCGCCTCTTCACGTGCAGATGGCAGCCCCTGTGGATGAATGAGCCACGTCGGGCCTTGCAGGCCGGCCCATGAAGGGGGTCAACTCTCACCCATGAGGAAGCCGTCATGCTGCATTACGCCATCGTCTTTCTGGTCATCGCGATCATTGCTGCCATCCTCGGTTTCGGCGGCATCGCCGGCGCCGCCGCGGGCATCGCGAAAATCCTGTTCGTCATCTTCCTGATCCTCGCGATCATTGCCTTCTTCCGCCGCGCCAGTTGAGCGGCGGTGTCCTCACCATCCACCGGGAGAACGCCATGAACCCGATCCAAAGCTCGTCCACCCCGCGCGATCCCGGTCTGAACCCGGCCGTGCCGAATCCTTCCATGGCCGCCTCCGACGCGACCGATCCGCTGCTGGCGGACACGGGCACCTCGAAGGGGCACGCCCGCATCGACCAGGGCGCCGAGCGCGTCAAGCAGGCCACCTCCGATGCGGTGGCGCGCACCAAGCAGGCGGTCGACACCACCGCCGACAAGGTCGAGGCGGGCGTGCATCGGGCGACCGACAAGGCCGCCAGCGCTGCCCACCGGGCCAACGACAAGGCGGCGGATCTCAGCGAGCGTGGCCGCCAGCTGCGTGACGAAACCATGGACAGGGCTGAGCTCTGGATGGAGCAGGCGCGCGAGTACGTGCGCGAGAAGCCGATGCAGTCGGTCGCCATCGCGGTCGGCGCCGGCTGGCTGCTCGGCCGCCTCCTGCGGCGCTGACGAAAACGCCGACGAGTGCCAGGGATGCCACAGGCCGAACAAACCACCACCACCGAGGGCGGTGCCGCCGAGGCGGCACCGCCCTCGGGCGTGCTCGCCGAACTGGGCGGGCTCGGCCGCGCCATCAAGGAGCTGTTCGGCGCCCAGCTGGAACTGCTGTCGGCCGAAGTCGGACTGGCGCGCAGCGCGCTTTCGTGGATGCTGCTGGCTGGCCTGGCCGCGACCGTCGCTGGCGTCGGCCTGGGCCTGACCCTGCTGGCGCTGGTCGGCGTGCTGCTGGCCAAGTGGTTTGCGTCCTGGATCTGGGCGCTGGTCGCGCTCGCGGTGCTGCAGCTGGTATTCGTGCTGGCCGCGATCCTGTTCTTCCGTCGCTGCATGCACTGGATGAGCCTGCCCGCCACGCGCACCGAATGGGGAGCGATGATGCGTGAGACGCGGGCCCGGGCCCGCCACCGGGTGGAACGGGAGGACGCGGCATGAGCATGTTCGGCGAGCACGCGCGGGTACGCGCTGCGCAACAGCGGATGCGCGAGGCTCGCCTTGCGGCCGCGATACCCGCCTCCGCCCTTCTGGCGCGTGGCGAGCGGCATCCGTTCGTGATCCTCGGGGCGGCCGCCGCGGGTGGCTTCCTGCTCGGGCGTTCCGACGCCAAGCCGCTGCATCTTCCCGGCATGAGCCATCTGTTCGGTGCGCTGGTCAGCGAGGCCACCACCATCGGTGCCAGCTTCCTTGCCGCCCACACCGCCGCGCAGAACGTCGCCGAGGACGTATGAACCACCCCGACCCAGCCACCGCGCCGGCCGTGGTCGACGCGGCGCCGGTGACCGTGCCGCCGCCGGTCGCCGGGTCGCCGCAACTGCGTTTCGCACGCAGCCTGCGCCGGCACCTTCTGGCGGTGCGCGTGGTCCTGAACACGCTGTTGGTGATGGCGTTGCTGTACACCGTGACGGTTGCGCGGGTGCTGCTGATCCCGCTGGTGCTGGCCGCGTTCATCGGCCTGGCGCTCAATCCGATCGTGGCATCGGGCGCACGCCATCGGCTGCCCCGCTGGCTTACCGCCAGCGTGCTGGTCGTCGTGTTGCTGACCGGACTGGGCGCCGGCATCGGCGCGCTGACGCAGCCGGCGCTGGGGTGGTTCCACGGCGCACCTGCGGCGATCCGCAGCTTCGTGCCCAAGCTGCGCAGCGTCACCAAACCGCTGGAGGCGGCCAACCGCGCTACCCAGACGCTGGTCGGCGGACCGTTGCGGGCGGCGCCCGCGCAACCCTCGACCGTGGCGATCTCGGCCTGGGACATCGTCTCCACCGCACCCAAGGTGCTGGCCGCCGTGCTCACCGTGGTGCTGCTGGTGTTCTTCTTCCTGGTGTACGGCGACTCGCTCCTGCGACGGTTGGTGGAAATCTCGCCGGGCTTTGCCTACAAGCGGCACGCGGTCGAAATCGTGCGCAGCATCCAGATCGAGGTGTCGCGCTACCTGCTCACCGCGTTGGCGATCAACGCCAGCCTCGGTGCGCTGACGACCCTGATGCTGTGGCTCTACGACATGCCCGACCCGCTGTTGTGGGGCGTGGTGGCGATGACCGCCAACTTCATTCCCTACGTGGGCGCGATCACCACCACGATCGTGCTGGCCCTGGTCGGGATGATCCATGCGCACGACCTCGGTACCGCGCTGCTGCCGGCGCTCACCTTCGCCGGCATTACCGCGGTCGAGGGCAACCTGATCACGCCGATGATCCAGGGCCACCGCATGCGCCTGTCGCCGATCGCCATCCTGATCTGGCTGCTGGTGTGGGGCTGGCTGTGGGGCATCCCCGGCGCACTGCTGGCGGTACCGATGCTCACCAGCGCCAAGCTGATCACCGAACGCGTGCGCGGCTGGGGCTGGTTCGCGGTGATGGTGCAGCGCTGAGCCGCGGCATCAATCGGGCTTCCCGGCCTTGTGCCGGTCCAGCCACGGGGCCAGCGAGAGTTGCGCGATGCCCGATCGCCCCGTGACGTAGAGGGTGAGCCCATCGGGCGCGAGGTGCGCGCCCCAGGGCAGGTCCCGGTTGATCGCGTCGCCCAGGTCGATCGGGCGGCTCCAGTGGTCGCCCTCGCGGAAGGCGATGCACAGGCGCCCGAGCCCGCCCTTGACCTTGCCGTAGTCGAACACGATGAAGGACTGGTCCGGCGCCACCGCCGGATCGTGCGTCGATACCTGCGGATCGCCGAGGCCGGCGCGCTCCGGTGGCAGATAGCCGCCGTCGTGGTGGCGCGAGCGCCAGGTGTGCATGACCCTGGCCTTCGGGTCGAAGCGCATGAAATAGAGCGTGCCATCGGCGGCGAGGCTGGCGAAATCGATGAAGACGTCGTCGTTGATCACCGGTCCGAGCCAGACCGGCTCGCCCCAGCCGTCGCCCTTGCGATCGACCCGCCAGAGGTTGGAGCCGGGTGCGCGGCCGCCGACGAAATAGTCCTGCACCAGCGGCTTCCCGCCCGGCCGCACCGGCCGATCCGAGTTGAACAGCAGGTAGCTGCCGTCCGGCGCCACCAGCGGGTCCTGGTCGAACCAGTGGCCGGAGAAGCTCGCCACCTGCGGTGCGGCCCACCGGCCGTCCACCCGGCGGGACGCCATGATGGTCTTGTGCGTGCCTTCGCTGCGGTCGAAGAAGACGGTGGCCCCATCGGGTGTGAAGGCCAGCGTGTCGTCGCTGCCGGCATGCAGGATGCCGCCCAGCGTCACGGGCTGCAGCGTCGCGGGCGCCGGCACGACGGGGCGTACGGCGGCGGTGGCGAGCAGGCCGGCCGTCAGGCAGAGGGCGGCGCGGATGCCGGCGCTGTACATCAGTGCGTCGTCCCGCGCGGCGGCGTGGCATTGAGCAGGATGTACTGGCGCTCCACGCCTTCGATCCGCCCCAGCTGCGGCGACGTGAGAACGACCGCCCGCTCGCTCATCAGCTCGTCGCTGAGCACGATGCCGTCGCGGAAGGTGGCGAGTCCATGCCAGTGCGCGCGACCCGGCTGCCGCGTCAGCGGATACGAGCGCTCGCCGCGGGTCAGCGTGACCTGCGGCGCGTCGCCCAGCCACGGTCCCGTGCCGCTGCCCTCGCGCTCCAGAGACACGGTATGGCTGGCCGGATCGAACGCCACCACGGTGACCGTCTGCCGGCCGGCGGGCCCCAGTTCCCACGGCGCGTCGATATCCACCGTCCAGCGCTGGCCCACCCGCAACGTCGCCGGTGCGTGGCCCCACAGCAGCGGGTTGTAGGCCAGCCCGCTGGCATCGGTGTTGGGCATGCATTTGCCGTCGAAGCAATTGCCGGCACCGCCATCGGGCAGCATCACCGTGCCGCTGCCCGCGGGGCGGCCGTCATAGAGATAGTCGATGCGCAGGCGCGGCGGGTTGGCGGCAGCGTCGACCACCGTGTAGGTGGCGGTCCCGCTGACGCGCCGCACCGCGTCGTCAAAGCCGGTCGCGTGCAGCGCGATCGTGCGCGAGAAGACGTTGCCGAACGTCGCGCCGGCGCGCAGCGCCAGGGTCAGCGCCGGCGCAGTGGCCGGCGGCGCGGCGGCAGCGCCGGAGGCGGGCAGGAACAGCAGGGCCAGCAGGGTGGGAAGGCAGCGGGGTCGGCTCATGCGGATCTCCACGGGTCAGGGCGAGATGCCGTGCGCGCGCAGTACGCCGGAAATGTCCACGCGCCACAGGTTGCGCGAGCCGTTGAGCGGTCCGGACAGGCGCTTGCCCAGCGACGAAGCGTCGTCGCGCGACTTCGGGAAGTCGACGGTGGGCTGCCGGTTGCTCGAGACGTACAGCTCGCCGAACCGGCGGCCGAGCGACGGTGCGTTTTCCAGGGCATCGCTGTTGACCTCGCCATCCAGGTGCTCGGGCTTGCCCCAGCGGCCATCGGCCTGGCGGAAGGCGATGTAGATGTCGGCGCGGCCCAGCGCATCGCCCTCGTCGCCGGCGAACAGGATGAAGCGTTGCTGCGGATCGATGGCCGGGTCCATGCGGTTGCGCGCGACGTCGCCCAGGTCGACACGCTCAGGCGGCGCATGGCCATCGGCCGTATGCCGCGCCACGTACACCTGGTAGGCCTTGCCCGAATCGGCGCGGTGCGCGGAGAAGTAGACGTCGCCGTTCGCGGCTACCGACGGGTTGTAGATCATCGCGCCGTCGTTGAGCGCGCCGTCCACGTGCACCGGCGCGCTCCAGCGGCCGTCGGCCTGGCGCTCGACGTACCACAGGTGGGTGCCGGCGAAGCGGTGGCCGCCCATCTCCGCCATCACCGGAGGCGCACCCGGGCTCGGCGGGCGGTTGGAAACGAAGTACAGACGCTCGCCATCCGGCGAGAGGGTCGGCTCGGAGTCATGCCATCGCCCGGAGAAGCTCGCCACCTGCGGCGCGGACCACTGGCCGTCGCGGCGGTGCGAGACCAGGATGGTGTCGTCCTTCTCGCTGAAGTCCGAACGCACGAAGTAGACCGTGTCGCCGTCGGGCGAGAACGTCGCGGAGGTTTCCTGCAGGCCGGTGGAAATGACGCCGGCGCCGAGCAGATCGGCGGCCGTCGTGGTGGTGCAGGCCAGGGCAAGCGCCAGGGTCAGGGCGATGCGATGCGATGTCATGTGGCGGTCCGGTTCGGCGAGGACCGCCAGCGTGGCGTGACGGCGCCGAGCGCGCCGCTGGTTTGTGACCAGCGGTCGTTGGGCGGGGTCGAATGGCAGGTTGCCCGAGGCCTTTGCCCACTCCCCCCGCGAGAGAAGTACGAAGGGCGGGCGAGGGTTCCAGCGAACGAGGCGCTTGGGCGATACCGCTTCCGACCCCCTGTCCCGGGGGGAGAGCGGCTACTGGATCAGGCGATCCCCAGCGCGCCCCGCGCATGCGCGCGGAAGCGCCGGCTGAGGCCCAGCCGGGTGCCATCGTGCAGCACCACCTCGGCGTTGCCCTGGAACAGCGGATGGATCTCGCGGATGCGCTCGACGTTCACCAGCGTGCCGCGATGGATGCGCAGGAAGCACGCCGGATCGAGCGTGGCCACCAGGCCCGCCAGGGTCTCGCGATGCAGGTACGCCTGCTTGCCCACGTGGATGTGCACGTAGTTGCCGTCGGCCTCGATCCAGTCGATCGTATCGACCGCGATCACACGCATGTGCTCGCCCACGCGCACGCTGATCCGCTGGGTCGCGCCGGCCGGCTGCGCGGGCGGCGCGGTCCGTGCGGACAGCCCGCGCCAGTGCCGGCGAACGCGTGCGATGGCCTGGTCGAAGCGGGCCTGGTCGATGGGCTTGAGCACGTAATCCAGCGCGTTCGCGTCGAACGCGCGCAGCGCGTGCTGCGCGTAGGCGGTGGTGAACACCACCATCGGCAATGCATCGGGCTTGAGCTCCTGCAGGAGCTGGAAGCCATCCAGGCCGGGCATGCGGATGTCCAGGAACAGCAGGTCCGGCGCGAGCGCGGCGGACGCCTGCATGGCGTCGGCCGCGTTGCCGCATTCGCCCACGATCTCGACATCCGGATGCGCGGCGAGCGCCTGGCGCAGGGCCAGCCGTGCGAGCACTTCGTCGTCGACCAGCAGGGTACGGATCGTGCTCATGCGACGTGCTCGCGGAAGGGAAAACGCAGTTCGACCCGCGTGCCGCCCTCGCGGCGACCGCTCAGCTGGAGGCTCGCCGCCGCACCGAACAGCACCTGGAGCCGCGCCCGCGTGTTGCCCAGGCCGACGCCTTCCAGCGGGCCGTCCGGCGGCAGGCCCAGGCCGTCGTCATCCACGCACAGGTGCAGCAGGTCGCCGTCGCGGCGGCTGGCGATGTGCAGGCAGCCGGGCTGGGCCGTGGCCAGCAGGCCGTGGCGCAATGCGTTTTCCACCAGCGGCTGCAGGATCATGCTCGGCACCGCCGCGCGCAGCGTGTCCTCGGCCAGGTCCAGCCGGGTCGACAGGCGGTCCTGGAAGCGCACCTGCTGGATGTCCAGGTAGCAGCGCAGGAATTCCATCTCCCGCGCCAGCGGCACCTGCTGCGCGTGGCGCTGATCGAGCGTCATGCGAAGGAAGTCGCTGAGCCGCGCGATCATCAGCCGCGCGCGCAGTGGCTCGGCCAGCGCCAGCGCCGAAATCGCATTCAAGGTGTTGAACAGGAAATGCGGCTGCAGCTGCATGCGCAGCGCCTGCAGCTGCGACTGCGCGAGCTGGGTTTCGAGCCGCGCGTTGCGCAGGCGTTCGTCACGCAGGTGCCGGCGCGATTCGAGCCCGCGCAATACCACCAGCATCACCCAGTAGGTGAGCAGCGCCAGGTGATAGGTATAGGCGAACTGCATGCGCACGAAGGCGGCCAGCGTGGCGACGGGCATGCGACCCGGACCGCAGGCGTACCAGAACACGACAAGGTGCAGCAGCGTCTGCGCCAGCGCGATCGCCAGGCCGGCCGGTATGTGCAGCGCGAGGAAGCGGTTCCAGCCGGGGCCCGCACTGCGCCGGCCCAGCCAGCCGACCAGCGGCACCAGCGCCATCCACGGATAGAAGTTGGCGGCGTTCCAGACCAGTGCGCGCGTCCAGTCCGGATCGTTGCCTTCGCTGATCGAGGACAGGCCGCCGCTGAGCGCATAGGACAAGGCCAGCAACGTCCAGAACCCGAACGCGAGCAGACCCGCGTGGCGCGCAGGCGGTGGGATTTCGAGGGTGTCCTCGGGCGTCGCCGGAAGGGGGCTCATCGCACGCAGTGTACGCAGCCGCCGCGCCGGCGGATGTGCCAGAAGCGCCACGGCCCGGCTTGCCTGATCCCGGCATGCCGCGTACCGCGGCAGGGATGCCGCCCGTCACCGTCACCGGCGTCTTCGTCACAAATCCCGTGGCCTGGCGCGGCGCGCGACGCAGGGTTCCACGACGGCAATCGCGCCGACCCCGAGGAAAAGACGCATGCGACACCCACTCGCCCTTGCCATCGCCATCCTTGCCTTCGCAGGCGTTGCGCGCGCCGCGCCGGTCGATGAGACCGCGCGCACCGCCGCGGCGGTGAAGGCGGTCGACCAGCACTGGCTCAATGCCGAGCTGGACGGCGACACGGCCTATCTCGAAACGCTGCTGCTGCCCGCCTACCGTTCGGTCGGCGCGGACGGTGTGGTGCATCCGCGCCAGGCGATTCTCGCGCACGCGGCACAGAACCGCGGCTCCGACCGGAAGCGCCGCGAGGTCGAGGCGTGGATCAAGGCGCACCCCTCGGCCCAAAGCGTGCTGCTGCAGGGGGACACCGCGATCCTTTCCTTCTACGACCCGAAACTCGGGCCGGACCGCGGCGTGCGCTCGGCGGACATCTTCGTCTACGTCGGCGGCCGCTGGCATGCGCTCTACTCCCAGCACGCCCGACCCGGCGGAAACTAGACGCCGCCGGACACCGCACGGTCGTGCCGGCCGGCATGGCCCGCTATCTGTTCGCCGGCACCGAATTCCGGATGGCGCGAGGCCGCGATGCGACCACCGGTATCCGGCGGAAGCATGGCGAGGTCCTCCGCTTGGGGTCAGGGCGTGGCGGCGAGCGCCGTGCAGTGTTCGTCGGCGCAGGCCTGCCAACCGCCGCCCAGCGCCTTGTACAGCGCGATGGCCCGCAGGTTGATGCCGGCCTCGGCTTCGGCCAGCTGGTCTTCGGCGACAAGCTGCGTGCGCTGCGCGTCGAGCAGTTCCAGGTAGTCAATGGCGCCGGCGTCGTAGCGGATCTTCGCCAGCTTCGCGGCACGCTCGCTCTGGTCGGCCTGCTCGAACAGGTGTTGCACGCGCACACGCTGCTGGTTGTAGCCGACCAGCGCGTTGTCCACGTCCTCCAGCGCGCGCAGCACGGTGCGCTGGTAGTTGGCCAGTGCACCGTCCGCGCGGGCTTCGCTCGCCTTCACGCCGGAGCGCACGCGCTGCACGTTCAGGCCCGACCAGCTGATGCTGGGCGCAAGTGACCAGGCGCGCGTGTCCGGGCTGCCGAAGTCGTTGCTGCGTCCCGCCAGGAAACCGAGGAAGCCGCCCAGCCGGATGTGCGGGAACCAGTCCGCCTTGGCCACGCCGATGCGTGCGTTGGCCGCGGCCAGGTCACGCTCGGCGATGCGGATGTCCGGGCGGCGCTTGAACACGTCGTCGGCGTTGCCGATCGGCAGGGTGGTGTCGATCGGGGTGAAGTGCGCGCTCGAGAGGTCGATGTCCAGTGCGCCGGGTCGTTCGCCCAGCAGCACGGCAAGGCGGAAGCTGTCGGCCTGTGCCTGCGTGGTGAGCACCGGCAGCGTGGCCTCGACGCCGGCCAGGCGCGCGCGGGCGCTGGCCACGTCCTGCTCCGAACCGGTGCCGAGCGCAGCGCGGCTTTCGATCAGCTCCAGTGCCTCGCGCTGGTTGGCGATGTCGCGCTGGGCCACCTCGATGCGCAACTGGGTGCCGCGCAGGTCGAAGTAGTTGCGCGCGACCTCGGCGAACAGCGTGACCTGGGCATCCTGCAACGAGGCGGCCGCGGCCTCGCTGTCGGCACGCGCGGCTTCCACCTGGCGACGCACGCCGCCGAACAGGTCGAGCTCCCAGCTGGCGTCGAAGCCGGCCTGGTAGGCGGTCGTGGTGGTGCGTTGCTCGCTGAAGCCTGGCGTCTGGCCGCGGCTGCGCGTGTAGCTGGCGCCGGTTTCGATGTCGGGCCACTGCTCGGAGTGCGCGGTGCCGAGCAGGGCGCGTGCCTCCTTCAGGCGGGCCAGGGCGATCTTCAGGTCAGGCGCGTTCTTTGCCGCGCGGGTGATCAAGGTGTCGAGCGTCGGGTCGTTGAACTGCTTCCACCAGTCGGCCTGGAAGTCGGCGGTCGACTGGCGTGCGGTGTCCACGCCCTGCAGCGCGACCGGCTTCTCCACCGGGTGGTGGTAGTCGGGGCCGACGTTGATGCAGCCGGCGAGCAGTGCGGCCATGGCCACAGCCAGGATGCGGAGCGCAGTTTTTGCTCCCTCTCCCCTGCGGGGAGAGGGTTGCGGTGAGGGGGCGCGGCTCGCAGGGGAGTTGATCAGAGCCAGCTCTGATGCAGGGCCGAGGTCAGAGCGGCCCCTCACCCCAGCCCTCTCCCCCATATCTGGATGGGGGAGAGGGCGCAGGTTGGTCGTAACGTTAGACATCTCAATGCTCCTCGATCGCGACGGGCAGCGCCGCGTGGCGCGCGGCACGCCGCGCCGCCGCACGCTCGCTCCAGCCGCGCACGATCACGTAGAACAGGGGGGTGAACAGCAGACCGAAGAAGGTCACGCCGAGCATGCCGGAGAACACCGCCACGCCCATCGCATGGCGCATCTCCGCACCGGCGCCGTGCGAAGTGACCAGCGGCACCACGCCCATGATGAAGGCGAAGCTCGTCATCAGGATCGGACGCAGTCGCAGACGCGCCGCTTCCAGCACCGCGGTGCGACGATCGAGCCCTTCATGGATCTGCGCCTCGCGGGCGAATTCCACGATCAGGATGGCGTTCTTGCAGGCCAGGCCCACCAGCACGATCAAACCGATCTGGGTGAAGATGTTGTTGTCGCCACCCGAGAGCCACACGCCCGCGATCGCGGACAACAGCACCATCGGCACGATCAGGATCACCGCCAGCGGCAACGTCAGGCTCTCGTACAGCGAAGCCAGCACCAGGAACACCAGCAGCACGCACAGCGGGAACACCAGCACGGCGGTGTTGCCGGCGAGGATCTGCTGGTAGGTGAGCTCGGTCCATTCGAAGCTCATGCCGTTGGGCAGGTTGTCCTTCGCCAGCTTCTCCATCGCCGCCTGCGCCTGGCCCGAGCTGTAGCCGGGCGCCGGGCCGCCGTTGATCTCGGCGGTCGGGTAGCCGTTGTAGTGCTGCACGCGGTCCGGGCCCACGCCCTGGTGCACCTGCACGAACGAACCCAGCGGCACCGCTTCGCCCGCGGCATTGCGCGTCTTCAGGCGAAGGATGTCCTCTGGCTCGCGGCGGAAGCCCGGCTCGGCCGAGACGTTGACCTGGTAGGTGCGCCCGAAGCGGTTGAAGTCGTTGACGTAGAGCGAACCCATGTAGGCCTGCATCGTCTGGTAGACGTCGGCCAGGTTGACGCCCTCGGCCTTGGCCTTCTCGCGGTCCACCTCGGCGTCGATCTGCGGCACGCTCACCTGGTAGCTGGAGAACAGCCCGGCCAGCGCCGGCGTCTTCTGGCTCTGCGCGATCAGGTTCTGGGTCTGCTTGAACAGTTCCTCGAAGCCCTGGTCGGAGCGGTCCTCGATCTGGATGCGGAAGCCGCCGATCGTGCCCAGGCCCATCACCGGCGGTGGCGGGAACACCGCGATGTAGGCGTCCTGGATCGACGCGTACTTCTGGTTCAACGCACCGGCAATGGCCCCGGCGGACAGCGCCGGATCGGTGCGCTCCTCGAACGGCTTCAGCGTCACGAACACGATGCCGCTGTTGGGCGAGTTGGTGAAGCCGTTGATCGACAGGCCCGGGAACGCCACCGCGCTTTCCACGCCCGGTGTTTTGAGCGCGATCTCGCTCATGCGGCGGATCACGTCCTCGCTGCGGTCGAGCGAGGCGGCATCCGGCAACTGCGCGAACGACACCAGGTACTGCTTGTCCTGCGAGGGCACGAAGCCGGCCGGCACGTGGATGAAGCCGAACACGCCCAGCGCCACCAGCGCGCCGTAGATCACCAGCGCCGGCGTGCCCTTGCCGAGCACGCGACGCACGCCGCCGACGTAGCGGTTCGCGCCGCTGACGAACATCCGGTTGAACGGCCGGAACAGCCAGCCGAAACCACGCTCGAGCAGGACGCTGAAGCGATCCTTCGGCGCGCCGCGCTCCTTCAGCAGCAGCGCGGACAGCGCCGGGCTCAGGGTCAGCGAGTTGAATGCCGAGATCACGGTGGAGATGGCGATGGTCAGCGCGAACTGGCGATAGAACTCGCCGGTCAGGCCGCTGATGAACGCCGCCGGGATGAACACCGCGCACAGCACCAGGGCGGTGGCCACGATCGGCCCGGTCACCTCGGTCATCGCGCGGCGCGTGGCTTCCTTCGGTTTCAGTCCGTGTTCGATGTGCCGCTCGACGTTCTCCACTACCACGATCGCGTCATCGACCACGATGCCGATCGCCAGCACCAGGCCGAACAGGCTCAAGGCGTTGAGCGAGAAGCCGGCCAGGTACATCACCGCGAAGGTGCCCACCAGCGATACCGGTACCGCCACGAGCGGGATGATCGACGCGCGCCAGGTCTGCAGGAACAGGATCACCACCAGCACGACCAGCAGGATCGCCTCGAACAGCGTGTGCACCACCGCTTCGATCGAGCCGCGCACGAACACGGTCGGGTCGTAGACGATCTTGTAGTCCACGCCCTGCGGGAACTCGGCCTTCAGCTGCGCCATGGTGGCGCGCACTTCGTCGGAGATCTGGATCGCGTTGGAGCCGGGACGGGCGAAGATCGGCAGCGCCACCGCCGGCTTGTTGTCGAGCAGGCTGCGCAGCGCGTAGTTGTTCGAGCCCAGTTCGACGCGAGCCACGTCACGCAGGTGCGTGACCGCGCCGTCCTTCGTCGTGCGCAGCACAATGTTGGCGAAGTCGTCCTCGGTGACCAGTCGGCCGCGGGTGTTGATGTTGAGCTGGAAGGCCGCCCCGTTGGGCGCCGGCGGCGCATTGAGCGAGCCGGCGGCCACGTCCACGTTCTGCTCGCGGATCGCGTTGACCACGTCGCCGGTGGTCAGCCCGCGCATCGCCAGGCGCTCCGGGTCGAGCCACACGCGCATCGAGTACTCGCCGGCACCGAACAGTTGCACGTCGCCCACGCCATCGAGGCGCGCGAGCTGGTCCTTGATGTGCAGCCGCGCGTAGTTGGACAGGTACAGCATGTCGTAGCGTTGATCGGGCGAGATCAGGTGCACGACCATGGTCAGGTCCGGCGAGCTCTTCTGCGTGGTCACGCCGAGCCGCTGCACTTCCTCGGGCAACCGGGGCAGCGCCTGCGCCACGCGGTTCTGCACCTGTACCTGGGCGTTGTCCAGGTCCGTGCCGAGCGCGAAGGTCACCGTCAGCGTCATCGCGCCGTCGCTGGTGGCCTGCGAGGAGGTGTAAAGCATGCCTTCGACGCCGTTGATCTGTTCTTCCAGCGGCGTGGCGACGGTGGCGGCGATGACCTTGGGGTTGGCACCGGGATAGGTCGCGCGCACGACGACCGTCGGCGGCACCACTTCGGGGTATTCGCCGATCGGCAGCTTGAACAGCGAGATCGCGCCGGCGATCACGATCAGCACCGACAGTACGCCGGCAAGGATCGGACGCTCCACGAAATATTGGGCGAGTTTCATCTGGTTTCCTGGATCTATCGTTGTAGGAGCGCTTTTGGCGCGACCACCATTTCGGTCGCGCCCAAGGGCGCTCCTACAGGGGGTGCTTTCAGTTGCGCGAAGCGACCTTGCCGTTGCTGCCGCCGGCGCCAGCCAACTGGCTGCCGGTGTCCAGGCTGCGGCTCTCCATCGCCACCAGCGTGGGGCTGACTTCCATGCCGGGCCGGACGTGCTGAAGGCCGTTGACCACGACCACGTCCTTGGCGGTGAGGCCCTGCGTGACCACGCGCAAGCCGTCGGCCAGCGGTCCCAGCGTCACCTTGCGGTAGGCCACCTTGTGGTCGGGTTCCAGCACGTAGACGAACTTGTTGCCCAGGTCCGTGCCGACGGCGCGCTCGTCGATCAGCGCGCGCGGCTGGCGGCTGGGCGTGCGCAGTTCAAGGCGCACGTACAGGCCCGGCGTGTAGCGGCCATCGTCGTTGTCGAACACCGCGCGCAGGCGCATGGTGCCGCTGGTGGCGTCGAGCTGGTTGTCGACGAAGTCGATGCGTCCGGCGTGCGGGTAGCCCTCTTCATCCACCAGCCCCATCGCCACTTGGGGCGCGACGCCGCGATCGCGGCGCAGCTGGTCGAGCTTGAGATAGGCGTGCTCGTCGATGGTGAAGTAGGCATAGACCGGGTCGACACTCACCACGCTGGTCAGCACGTCGGCGGGCGTCACCAGGTTGCCGGCGGTAATCCGCGCGTTGCTGACGCGACCGTCGATCGGCGCGCGTACTTCGGTGAAGCCGCGATCCAGCCGGGCCGCTTCCAGCGCCGCGCCGGTGGCCGATGCCTGTGCCTTGGCGCTGGCCGCGGCGGTGGCCAGGCGGTCGGCCTCCTGCGTGGAAATCGCATGCTGCGCCAGCAGCTTCGTCGCGCGCTCGGCGTTGGAGGCGGCCAGCTTCTGCTCGGCGCGGGCCTGGTCGAGCGTGGCGGCCAGCCGGTCGACCTCGGCCTGGTACGGCCGCGGATCGATGGTGAACAAGAGCTCACCCTTGCGCACGCGCGCGCCTTCGGTGAAATGCACGGCAGTGACGTAGCCGCTCACGCGCGGATGCACCTCGACGGTGTCCACGGCCTGCAGGCGACCGGTGAAGGCATCGGTATCGCTGACCGGACGCACCAGCGTCTGCGCCACGGTGACCGCGGGCGGCGGCGGTGTGCCGGCTTCCTGCGCGTGGCTCTCGCCGTGGCTGCCGAGCACCGCCCAGCTGCCGGCCGCTACTGCCACGGCCAGGCTCAAGAGGATCCATCGCTTTTTCATACTGCGCTCCCGGGTCTAAATTAGTGCACCGGTCGGTACAGAACCGGCGAAGGCCCGGGAGAATAGGTACACTTACCGGTATAGAAAACCCGGGCTTGGTGCAATGCAATAGTGACACCGAGTCACGAATCACCCTGGAGTAGGCTCGATGGAAGACTTCGCAGCAATTTCAGCCTTCGTCCGCGTGGTCGAGGCCAAGAGCTTCGCCGCCGCCGCCGCGCAACTGGGCATGACACCCTCGGGCGTCAGCCGTGCCGTGTCCCGGCTGGAGGAGCGCCTGGGCGCGCGCCTGCTGTTCCGCTCAACCCGGTCCTTGCGCCTGACCGACGACGGCGCCGTATTCCACGCGCGCTGCAAGGACATTCTGGCCGACCTGGCCGAGGCTACCGAAGCGCTGGGCTACGCCAACCGCAAACCGGTCGGGAAGTTGCGCGTGGCGGTGTCGCTGGCGGTGGGGCGCGCCGCGCTGATTCCGCGCCTGGCCGAGTTCGAGCAGCGCTATCCGGACATCCGGCTGGAGCTGTCGATGAGCGACCTGCCGGCGGACATGAATGGTGAAGGCATCGACTGCGCCATCCGCGTGGGCGAGCTGGAAGACTCCAGCCTGATCGCGCGCAAGATCGGTTACCTGCGCAACGTGGTCTGCGCCTCGCCGGCGTACCTGGCGCGCTACGGCGCACCGCAGTCCATCGACGACCTCAAGCAACACCGCTGCATCAACTACGTCTACCCCAACGGCCGCCCGCGGCAGTGGATGTTCGACGGCGCCAATGGCCCGGTCGCGGTGGACGTCGAGGGCCACCTGCTGATCAACGACGCCGAGTCGGTGATCCAGGCGGTGGCGGCGGGCTTGGGGATCACCCAGGCCCCGCACATGATGGTCGCCTGCATGCTCGACTGGGGAAAGCTGCAACTGGTGATGACCGATACCCGCTCCACCGGCAAGCCGGTGTGGATCGTCTATCCGCAGAAGAAGCACCTGTCCGCGCGCGTGCAGGCGTTCATCGAATGGGTGCGCGAACTGTTCGAGCGGACCAACGAGCCGCAGTTCCAGGCACCGGTGCCGGCCGGAACGGCCAAGCGGAGCTTGCCCGCGGCCGCCGCCTGACGGCAGCCATCACGGAGCCTGCCCGGTGGCTGGCGGCAGGCTTGGGCCTTCCGACAGCAAGGCGTGCACGCGGTGGGCCAGCTCCTCCAGCGTAAAGGGTTTGCGCAGCAGGCCGGCGCCGGGGATGCGTTCGCCGACGCGCTCGGTCGCCTCCCGCGTGAAGCCGGTCATCAGCAGGACCTTCAGCCCCGGCCGCAACTGCCGGGCGATGTCGGCCAGCTCCCACCCGGTGATCTGCGCCATCTCCACGTCGGTCAGCAACAGGTCGATCTGCGGGTGCGCATCGAGCACGGCCAGCCCATCGTGGCCACCGGAGGCGGTCAGAACGCGGTACCCCAGTTCGGTCAGCGCCTCGGCCGCGAACACGCGCACGCCGATGTCGTCATCGACCAGCAGGATCAGCGTGGTCCCGTCGCCACGCGGCACTCCGTGCCGCGTGCGGTCGGGACGGATGGCGTCGACCGCCGCGGGTTCGCCGTCGGCACGCGGCAGATAGATGCGGACCGTGGTGCCCTTGCCAACCTCGCTCTCGATGTCCACGTGGCCGCCGGACTGCTTGATGAAGCCGTACACCTGGCTGAGCCCCAGGCCGGTGCCCTTGCCCGCCGCCTTGGTAGTGAAGAACGGCTCGAACGCCTTGCGCCGGACCTCGGCCGTCATGCCTTGCCCGGTATCGGTCATCGCGATCATCACGTAGGCGCCGCTGGTCACCTCGGCGTGGCCGCTGGCGTAGTCCTCGTCGAGGAAAACGTTGGCTGTCTGTACCGTCAGCCGGCCGCCTTCGGGCATGGCATCGCGGGCGTTGACCGCCAGGTTGATCAGCGTGCTTTCCAGCTGGTTGACGTCGACCCGCGCCTTCCAGAGGTCGGGCGCCTGTTCCAGCTCGATGCTGTAGATGCCGCCGAGCGTGCGGCGGATGATCTCGATGGTGCTGGCCACCACCTCGTCCGGCGCCACCAGCACCGCGTGCAGCGGCTGCTTGCGGGCAAAGGCCAGCAGGCGCTGGGTCAGTTCGCCGGCACGGCGCGTCGCCTCCAGCGCATAGCCGACGTAGCGGCCGACATCGTGGTTGCCGCGGGCCAGGCGCGCCTTGAGCAGCTCCAGGTTGCCCATCACCACCGCGAGCATGTTGTTGAAGTCATGCGCCATGCCGCCGGTCAGCGCGCCCAGCGCCTCCATCTTGCGCGACTGGCGCACCGCCTCTTCCAGCATCGCCTGGCGCTCGGTACTTCGCCGCAGCGCCTCGCTCGAGGCCAGCAGTTCGTCGCGCGTGCGCACCATGATGCGGTGACGACGGGACATCTCGCGCAGGGTCAGCACCGCCAGCCCCAGGATCGCCAGAGCGGACGCCGAGGCGCCGGTCAGCACCCAGCGCGATAACACGCGTTCCTTGCGTTGCTCGGCGGCGATGTTGCGATCGCAATCGGCCAGCATCGCGGACACCAGCGCGCGGATACGCTCCATCAGCCGCATGCCCAGATTGGACCGGACCAGTCTCGCCGCCGTCGCGTGGTCGCCACGGTCGTAGTAGGACAGCGTCTGCGCCAGCTCGGTCTGCTTGCCCGAGATCAACGCACGCAACTCGGGGAGGTTCCGGCGCAGCTGCGGATCCTCCACCTCGCGATCGAGCGTCCGCAGCAATGCCGCCAGGTTGCTGCGGGCGCGGGTGTACGGCGCGAGATACGCTTTTTCGCCGGTCAGCAGGTAACCGCGCTGGCCCGTTTCGGCACCCTGGATCGTCAACATCGTGCGCCGCAGCGACGCGCGCACCGCCTGGATGTGCTGTTGCTGCTCCATGCCTTCCTCGCGCGCCGCCGCCAGCACGTAGGCACCGGCCAGCAGCGAGGTCAGCAAGACGAAACCCGCCGCCAGCATGATTCGCGACCAGAGCAGGCTTGGTGGTTTCTCTGCCGCCATCGGGACGCCGTCCTATGCGGCCGGGCCGGACTGGCCAGCGCGCGCGATCATCCTAGGCACACCGGGCGTGCGCGGAGCGTGGGGGCCAGTGCGGAAGGCCCTTCGTGACACGGCCACTTCCCGCGCCCCGCCTTCGCCGGTGTAGGCTGCCGTCGCGTGCATGTGCCGGGGAGGGTGCAGGGATGAGGATTGGGCTGGCAAGCGGAGCCGTGCTGTGGGCCGCACTCATGCTGTCCGCAGGGACGGCACGCGCGGTCGATGGACAGGTGGTGCAGACGTATCACCTGCAGGCCGGATTGGACGTCGATACGGCCGGACAGGTGGCCCGGGTCGAGTTGCCCGGGGAGATTCCGGCCGTGCTGAACGCGCCCGCCCAGGAGGCGATCAAGCACTGGCGCTTCAAGCCACCCGTGCGGGCGGGCCATGCGGTCACGGCTCGTACCTATGCCTGGGTCGACCTGGTCCTGGTCAAGCGTCCGGACGGCAATTACGGCGTGGCCGTGCGCTACGTCAAGAATGGCCCGGCACTTGCGCTTCGGGCGCCCCGATGGCCGATGGAGCAGGGCGACGGGCGACTGACGATGGCGGCCACGGTGCAACCGGACGGGAGCCTGACCGACATCAAGCTGGTCGACTCCGAGTTCAGCAGTCCGCTCGCACGAAAACAGTTCGCGCTGGCGGTGAAAGAGGCGATACGCCTCAGCCGCGCGCTGCCCGAGCTTGTCGACGGCAAACCCGTCGCCACTCGCATGCAGATCCCGGTCACCTTCAGGACGCGGAATCCGTCGGGCATCGCCGAGGCCGAGGCCAACCGGCCGAAAGACCCTGCCGCAGACGCCCGCGAAACACCTGATCTCTCCGGGCAGGCCATCGCGCTGGACAGTCCGGTCCAATGGGTCGCTGGCCCGCCGGGTTGACCGGGCCGGCGGGAGGCTTCAGCCGCCCGAGGGCAACCACAGCAGCAGCGCCACGCCAAGCGCGATTCGGTAGATCGCGAACGGGGTGAAGCGGTGCGTGCGGATGTAGCCGAGCAACCACTTCACCGCGGCGAAGGCGACGATCGCGGATACCGCGAAGCCGACGATCAGCGCGCTCCAGTCCTCGTGCGCCGCACCGCCGTTCTTCACGACCTTGAGCAGTTCGTAGCCGGTCGCCGCATACATCGTCGGGATGCCGACCAGGAAGGCGAACTCGGTGGCCGCGGCGCGGTTGCTGGTGCCGGCCAGCAGCGCGGCGAAAATGGTGGCGGCCGAGCGCGAGGTGCCGGGGAAGATGCCGGCGAGCATCTGCGCGATGCCGACCAGCACCGCGACCGTCCACGTCACCTCGCGCCGGTCCGGCTTGCGCGCGGCGACCGCTTCGGCGCCCAGCATCCAGAAGCCGCCGATGACCAGTGCCCAGGCGATCGGCGTGACCGTGTCGGGCAGGGTGAAGCCGAGCTTGACCGCGATGAAGCCCAGCACCGCGGTGATCAGGAACGCCACCGTGAGCTTGGCCAGGTAATCGCGGTTGGCCGGGTCGCGCCACTGCGTCAGCAATTGCCACAGGCGCTTCCAGTAGATCAGCGTCACCGCCAGGATCGCGCCGGCCTGGATGCCGATGTTGAACAGGTCCGAGCGCTGGCCCAGGCCCAGTTGCTCGGCGATCAGCAGGTGCCCGGTCGAGGAGATCGGCAGGAACTCGGTGATGCCCTCGATGATGCCGAGCAGGATGACGCGGATCAGGTCGCTCACTAAGGGCTCTCCGGCGAACGGTAAAGCGGCATAGCTTACGGGGAAGCGGGCACGGCGGCGTGAGGCCGAATTGACTCATCATGGTGCAATAAGTCGTGCCAAAGAGGTGCAACATGCCCGTGGGAGCGCGCCCTGTGCGCGAGCGCGATCCCGCTCCGAAGCGCCATGGTGGTGGCGTACAAGGTGCGCTCCCGCAGGGCGTACGGCTGGCACGGGCATTGCAGTAACGGCCGCATCCTTTCCCGCTCCGAGGCTCGCCCATGACCGCCCAGAAAGTGCTCGACCTGATCGCCGAACACGACGTCGAGTTCGTCGACCTGCGCTTCGCCGACATGCTCGGCAAGCACCACCACGTCACCTTCCCGGCGCACGCCATCGACGAGTCGACCTTCGAGGACGGCAAGATGTTCGACGGCTCCTCGATCCCGGGCTGGAAGGGCATCAACGAGTCGGACATGGTGCTGCTGCCCGATCCGGACACCGCGCACCTGGATCCGTTCTCCGCGCACACGCAGCTGATCCTGCACTGCGACGTGCTCGAGCCCTCGACCATGCAGGCCTACGGCCGCGATCCGCGCTCGATCGCCAAGCGCGGCGAGGCGTTCCTGAAGTCCACCGGCATCGCCGACACCGCGTTCTTCGGCCCCGAACCGGAATTCTTCATCTTCGACTCGGTGCGCTGGCAGAACGACATGGGCCGCGTGTTCTACGAGATCGGCTCCGAAGAGGCGGCGTGGTCCTCGCGCTACAAGTACGACGGCAACAACACCGGCCACCGCCCGGGCGTGAAGGGCGGCTACTTCCCCGTGTCGCCGGTCGATTCGCTGGGCGATCTGCGCGCGGACATGTGCAAGGTGCTCGAGTCGCTCGGCCAGGTGGTCGAGGTGCATCACCATGAAGTGGCCAACGCGGGCCAGTGCGAGATCGGCGTCAAGTTCAACACGCTGGTGAAGAAGGCCGACGAGCTGATGACGATGAAGTACGTCATCAAGAACGTGGCGCACCAGAACGGCAAGACCGTCACCTTCATGCCCAAGCCGATCGTCGGCGACAACGGCTCGGGCATGCACGTGCACCAGTCACTGGCCAAGGACGGGCAGAACCTGTTCGCCGGCGAGCTCTATGGCGGCCTGTCGCAGATGGCGCTGTGGTACATCGGCGGCATCTTCAAGCATGCCAAGGCAATCAACGCCTTCGCCAATTCGACCACCAACAGCTACAAGCGCCTGGTGCCGGGCTTCGAGGCGCCGGTGATGCTGGCCTACTCGGCGCGCAACCGCTCGGCGAGCTGCCGCATCCCGTACGTGTCCAGCCCGAAGGGCCGCCGCATCGAGGTGCGCTTCCCCGATCCGATGAACTCCGGCTACCTGGTATTCACCGCGCTGATGATGGCCGGCCTCGACGGCATCATCAACAAGATCGACCCGGGCGCGCCGGCCGACAAGGACCTCTACGACCTGCCGCCGGAAGAGGAGAAGAACATCCCGCAGGTCTGCGCCAGCCTGGACGAGGCGCTCGCCGCGCTGGACAAGGACCGCGAGTTCCTCAAGGCCGGCGGCGTGTTCACCGACGACTTCATCGATGCCTACATCGAGGTGAAGATGAAGGAAGTCACCGCCTACCGCGCCAGCACGCATCCGCTGGAATTCCAGATGTATTACGCGATCTGAGCGTGGCGGGATGGTTCGGCGGGACGGGCGCTTCGGCGCCCGTCTTTTTTTGCAGGCTCCGCGAAGAGGTCAGGGTCGCTCGATCGCCAGCGCCACGCTGCCGTGGTTGTTGGCGTAGGCCTGCCAGGCGTCGTTGGCGTAGGCGTAGAGGTAGCCGCTGGCGGTCGGGGTGAAGCGGCAGCCCTCGCCGATGACGAAGGTCTCGCCGCGGTCGTCGCCTTCGCCATTGGCGACGAAGCCGATCAGTGCGCACCAGGGCGCCGACTCCACGCGGCGGGTGAACCAGAAGTCGCTGTCGCCGTGGCTGGCCATGTTGAAGACGTGCTCCATCGAGCCGAGGGCGGAGGCCGCCAGGCGCGCGATGTCGGAGGCATGGTGGCCATCCACTTCGCCGCCGGCGGGGGAAAACTTCGCGCTTGCATCGAGCCATTCGCCGGAGGCGCCGAAGCGGTAGGTGACACCGGCCTCCAGATACAGCCCGGTGGCGTTCCAGTGGGTGGAGGCGAACACGTCCATGCTCACGCGCGTGCCCGCGGCGAGCGTGCGGGTAGGCCAGTAGTCGCCCTGCGCAAGGGGTGGGTCGGCCTGTCGCGCGAGGGCGCTCGGGTGCAGGAGGCCGGCCAGCACACTGGTCCTGTCCATCTGCGCCACCGCCCGCGGCTGGTTGCGGCCGAGCTTGAACATCCCCTGCCGCGAATCGTGCAGCACACCCTGCGGATCGGGCCGCAGCTGCGCACGCGTGTTGTCGCGCAGCCGCAGGCCACAGCCGGCCGCCTCGTCGAGCATCCACGCCAGCGCGATGTCGGACAGCCCGGCCTGCGCGTAACCGCCGCCGACGTCGCCGTGCACGCCGGGGAACCACACCTGGTGCACCCGGTCGGGGCGGCGAATATGGGTCCACAGCGTCGGCATGAAATCCGCGCGGCGCTCGTCCATCGCCACCGCATGGCGGGCGTTGGCGATCATCAGGCTGATCTTCGTGTCGTGGAACTGGTAGCGGCGCGGGTCGCCGATGAAGCGCAGCACCGACAGCTCCAGCGGGATACCCAGCGCGCCGACGGTGTCCCACACGCCCATGAAGTGCACGCCGATGGTGCCCGCCGTGGGCTGCCCGGGCGGTACGCCGTGGAAAGCCCATCCGTCCGGGTTGGCAAACGGCTTGCCGGAACGGTAGGCCTCGAACACCTGCTCCACGCGCGACCACACCTCGGCCGGGGCGAGCGTGGCATCGGAAAGGTCCAGCAGGCCGCCATGGGCGAGCAGGCCGCCCAGGCTGCGCACGGTATAGGCGCCGCGGCTGAAGCCGAACAGGAAGATGCGGTCGCCCTCGTGGTAGCGCACGGCGAGCCATTGGTAGGCGCTCATGATGTTGCGCTCCAGCCCGGCGCCGGTGCCGCCGCCGACCATGCGGTCGAGCCAGCCGCCGTTGGTGCCCACGCCGGGGTGGTAGTAGGCCAGCTGTTGCTCGTCCTTCACCGCGGCGTTGTAGAGCTTGGCCACGTTGGTGGGCGCGGGCAGGCCCTGGTCGGTGTGTTCGAGGGTGTTCCAGGTGCCGTCGCAACAGACGATGAGTTGGGTCATGGCCGTGTCCTCCCCGGATCGCGCAGGGCCGACCGTACGCCCGCCCGGGTGGCCGAACCGTCGTCGCCGTCGCACGCCGGCGTGCCCGGCGATCGACACCGCTGCATCCGATCGTGGGACGCGTCCGTAATTCCTCCAACGGCGCGCTCGCGTGCCACGGACAGGGAGACACCATGCAATACCAACGGGGGAATCGCGCCCGCCTGTTCGGCGCACTTCTCGTCGCGGCGGCCGCACCGGGCCTGGCGATGGCGGACGATGCCGGCAGCAGCGGCAAGCTGTTGCTTACTGGCGGCGTGAGCCAGGTCGAGGGCGCCGCCGGCGGTGGCCTGACGCCGTGGGCGGTGATCGGCGGCTATGGCACGCGCGACCAGATCGGCGCGAATGCCTTCTACACGCGGGTGAACCTGCCCGACTACCACCTGGACGACGCCGGCGTGATGGTCGGCCTGTACAACCGCGTCGAGCTTTCCTACGCACAGCAGCGCTTCGATACCGAGGAAGTCGGCGCGGCGCTCGGCCTTGGCCGCGGCTTCACTTTCAGGCAGGACGTGGTGGGCGTGAAAGTGCGCCTGTTCGGCGACGCAGTGCTGGAGCAGGACAGCTGGCTGCCGCAGGTCTCCGTCGGCGCGCAGCACAAGAAGAACAACCAGGACGCGATCGTGAAGTTCGTCGGCGCCACGCGCTCGCAGGGCACCGACTACTACATCGATGCGACCAAGCTGTTCCTGGCGCAGAGCCTGCTGGTGAACGCCACGGTGCGTTTCACCAAGGCCAATCAGATCGGCATCCTGGGTTTCGGCGGCGACAGGCACGACGGGTACCAGGCCGAGCTGGAAACCTCGGCGGCCTATCTGCTCAGTCGGCAGTGGGCGATCGGCGCCGAATACCGCATGAAGCCGGACAACCTCGGCATCGCCAAGGAGGACGACTGGTACGACGCCTTCGTCGCCTGGGCGCCGACCAAGCACGTGTCGCTCACGTTGGCCTATGCCGACCTCGGCCGCATCGTGACCGGGGATCGTCAGCGCGGCCTCTACGCCTCCGTCCAGCTCGGCTTCTGACAAGGAACAACCCCATGCTCAAGCAGACACTTCTTCCGTTGTTCCTTGCCGCCGTCCTCGCCGCCGGGGCGGCCCGGGCGCAGAGCGCCATGCCGGCCTCCCACCCGGTGGCCGATCCGGCCCCGCGCGACCCGGCGCTCAAGCCGGTGTTCGACCAGTTCGGCGGCAAGGCCGGCCTGGTCGCGCTGATGGACGACTTCATGGCCAACCTGATGGCCGACCCACGCACGCGGCCGTTCTTCGAGCCGGTCGACCGCGAGCACGTCAAGGCCGAACTGGTCGACCAGTTCTGCGTGATCCTCGATGGGCCGTGCACCTACACCGGCAAGAACATGGAGCGGATCCACCGCGGGCTGGACATCCATCGCAGCCAGTTCAACGCGCTGGTGGAAGACCTGCAGAAGGCGATGGACAAGCACGGCATTCCGTCCCGCGCCCAGAACAAGCTGCTGGCCACGCTGGCGCCCATGCATCGTGAGGTGGTGACGAAGTAAGCCCGGAGGCGACGCATGGGCGTTGGCAGGAGATCCTCCCATTCGAAAACCATGCTTGCCGGCAGCTGTGGCCCCAGCGCGCGACGCTCGCTGGGGCTCGTCGCGATAGCGCCAGCGTAGGTCGTCTCTCAGCCGCCTGTTCCAGGACCGGCTGGAGGACCGCGCGCCGTTGCACCAACAAGGCGCAACACCCATCATGGTGCAATGAACGAGGCCGACTGGCGCGCATGGGCGGAGCAGGCGACGACCGGACTGGGCCTGGTCGATGCGCAGTTGCGCCTGGCCTGGCTCAACCCCGCGCTCGCCGACGCGCTGGATCTGGGGCCGCGCCGCGCCATCGGCCAGTCGCTGGCGGCGTTGCTGGGTGAGCCGATGGTGGCGACGCTGGCGGCGCGCGCGCGCGACGAGCAGCGCGTCGTGCAATGGCGGGACCTGCGCCTGGGCGACCCGGAGCGGCGTGTGAACATCTCGTTGCAGCCGCTCGATGCCGAACGCCTGTTGCTGGAAGTGCACGTGCTCGCCCCACCCGCCGCCGAGAATTCCCCGGTGTCGGCCAGCCTGCGCGGCCTCGCGCACGAGGTGAAGAATCCACTGGCCGGCCTGCGCGGTGCGGCGCAGCTGTTGCAGCGGCGCGTCGCGGAGGCCGACCTGAAGGCGCTGGCCGGCATGGTGATCGCCGAAGCCGACCGGCTGGCCGCGCTGACCGACCGCCTGCTGCGTCCCGCCGGCGCGCCGCCGCGCGAGGGGCTCAACCTTCATGCGGTGCTTGAGCGGGTGGTGGCGTTGCTGGAGGCCGAGCCGTCGCCGCTGGCCATCCGCCAGGACTACGACCCCAGCCTGCCCGAGTTGCGCGGCGACGCCGACCGGCTGCAGCAACTGCTGCTCAACCTGGCGCGCAACGCACGCGAAGCGGGCGCGCGAACCCTGACCTTGCGCACGCGCGCGGAGCATGGCGTTCGCGTGGGCGAACGGGTGCTGCGCACCGCGCTGCGGCTGGACGTAATCGACGATGGCACCGGCGTACCGGCCACCTTGCGCGACACGTTGTTCGAGCCGCTGGTGTCCGGTCGCGCGGAAGGCACCGGCCTCGGCCTCGCGCTGGCGCGCGAGATCGCGCACGCGCATGGCGGCGAGCTGCGCCACGCAGGCGCGCCGGGCGCCACCACCTTCACCCTGTGGCTGCCGCTGGAGCACGGATGAGCGGCGCGATCTGCCATTTCTCTTTTGCAGGAGCCCACGTGCGTGCTCCTGACGTTGCGCGGGGGTAGCCCATGACTTCCGAGGTCTGGATCGTCGACGACGACCGCAGCATCCGTTACGTGCTGGCCGAAGCGCTGCGTGAGGTGGGCCTGGGGGTGCGCGAATTCGGCGATGCGGCGGCGGTGCGAGCGGCATTGCGCGAGGCGCGGCCCGCGTTGCTGCTGACCGACGTGCGCATGCCGGGCGAGGACGGCCTCGGCCTGCTTGCCGGCCTCCGCGCCGAGGGCATCGGCCCGGTGATCGTGATGAGCGCCTACACCGATGTCGCCACCACCGCGGCCGCCTACCGCGCGGGCGCGGTCGACTACCTGGCCAAGCCGTTCGACCTGGACCACGCGGTGGAAGTGGTGCGCCGCGCGCTGACCGAACAGCCAGCGGCCCCGGCGGCCTCACTCGCCACGCCCATGCATGCGCTGCTCGGCGAAAGCGCGCCGATGCGCGAAGTGTTCCGCCTGATCGGTCGCGTCGCGGCGAGCGACCTCAACGTACTGGTTACCGGCGAGACCGGCACCGGCAAGGAACTGGTGGCGCGCGCGCTGCACGAGGAGAGCGCGCGGCGCGGCAAGCCGTTCGTCGCGCTCAACACGGCGGCGATCCCGAGCGAGTTGCTGGAGAGCGAACTGTTCGGCCACGAGGCGGGCGCGTTCACCGGCGCAGCGCGGCGCGCGGCCGGCCGCTTCGAGCAGGCCGAGGGCGGCACGCTGTTCCTGGACGAGATCGGCGACATGCCGCTGGCGCTGCAGACGCGCCTGTTGCGCGTGCTGGCCGGCGGCGAGTTCTACCGCGTGGGCGGGCGCGAGCTGATCCGCGGCAACGTGCGCATCGTCGCCGCCACGCACCAGGACCTGGATGCGCGCGTGGCGGCGGGTCAGTTCCGCGCGGACCTCAAACATCGGCTGGATGTGGTGCGCATCGAACTGCCACCGCTGCGCGCGCGACGCGCGGACATTCCGGTGCTGGCCCGGCACTTCCTCGCCGCCGCGGCGCAGGAGCTCAAACTGCCGCCCAAACGGTTCGCGCGCGCGGCGCTCAAGGCACTGGAACAGCGCGACTTCCCGGGCAACGTGCGCGAACTGGAAAATCTGTGCCGCCGTCTGGCGGTAATCGCGCCTGGCGCCGAGATCCAGGCGGCCGAACTGGGCGCGGCCGCCGCGCCGATCGCGGCCGGCGACTGGACCGGCGCCTTGCACGCGTGGGCGAGTGAAGCGCTTGCGCGCGGCGAAGCGGACATCCACGCGCGTGCCCGCGAGGCGCTCGATCGCACATTGCTCGAGGCGGCATTGGCGGCGCATGGCGGACATCGGCAGCACGCGGCGGCGGCGCTGGGGGTCGGGCGCAATACACTGACGCGGAAGCTGGGTGCATCGCGCAAGCGCTCCCGATGACAGGTCCGAGGCCAGCGTGCCCCCCACCCCAGCCCGCTCCCCGGAGGGAAGAGGGAGCGGGCTTGAGGGAGAGGGTGGAGTTGCGTGATCTGGAGCCCTCTTCCTTCAGGAGAACGGGCAGGGTGAGGGGCGGGGCTCGCGGGAACGCCGGCCTGCGCCTCGTGGTTGGCCGATAATCCCCGCCAGCCCCGGAGGACCCATGCCCGCACCCCCCACCATCCGCCTCGCCACCCGCGCCGATATCCCCAACCTGGTCGACTGGAACGCCGCCATGGCGCAGGAGACCGAAGCCAAGACGCTCGACCGTGCGATGCTCGCGCGTGGTGTCGAGGGCGTGTTCGACGAACCGCGCCGCGGCTTCTACCTGCTCGCCGAGCGCAACGGCATGCCGGTCGGCAGCCTGCTGGTCACCTACGAGTGGAGCGACTGGCGCTGCGGCGACTTCTGGTGGATCCAGAGCGTCTACGTGGTGCCCGCCGCGCGCCGCGGCGGCGTGTTCCGCGCGCTGTACGCGGCGGTGCGCGATAAGGCGCGGGCCGCCGGCGCGGTCGGGCTGCGGTTGTACGTGGAAACGGAGAACCAGCGTGCCCAGCGCACCTACGCCGAACTCGGCATGGAACCCTGCCATTACTTCATGTACGAGGAAGCCCTGCCGCGCACCTAGGCCGTAGCCCACCCGCGGTCACGGGGAATCCGACGCCCAGCGACGCAGGTGCTGTTCGGCCAGCAGCTTGCCGAAGGCTGTCGCGGTCATCGGCGCGCCGAACAAAAAGCCCTGCAGCTGTTCGCAGCCGGCGGTCCGCAGGTAGTCGGCCTGCGCCTCGGTCTCCACGCCCTCGGCGACCACGGTCTTGGCCAGGCTGCGCGCCATCGCGATGATCGCCTGGGTAATCGCCGCGGTGTCCGGATCGCTCTCCACGTCGCGCACGAAGGCGCGGTCGATCTTCAGCGCGTCGACCGGGAAGTGCTTGAGGTAGGACAGGCTGCAGTAGCCGGTGCCGAAGTCGTCCAGCGAAAGACGCACGCCGCAACGCTTGATGCGCTGGAGCAGCGCGATGGTGGCATCGCCGCCGGCCATCACGGTGCGTTCGGTCAGTTCCAGTTCGAGCAGGGCCGGGTCGAGCGCACAGTTGGCCAGCACCGCCTGCAGTTCGGCGAGGAAGGTGGCGTGCTGGAACTGCAGCGGCGAGACGTTGACTGCGATCGGCACGCCCATGCCCTCGCGGTGCCATACATCGGCCTGGCGGCAGGCCTCATGCAATACCCAGGCACCGATCGGCACGATCAGCCCCACGTCCTCGGCCACCGCCACGAACTGCTCGGGCGGATAGCGCTCGCTGCCGTCGGCGTCGTACCAGCGCAACAACGCCTCGGCGCCGACGATGCGGCCGTCGATGGCGTCCACCTTGGGCTGGTAGTGCAGCGACAGCTGCTCGCGCGCGATCGCCAGGCGCAGCTCGGCTTCGATGCGCCGGCGCAGCGACGCGCGTTCGTTCATCGAGGCGGTGAAGAAGCGATAGCTGTGCCGGCCGCCGACCTTGACCTCGTACATGGCGCTGTCGGCATTGCGCAGCAGTTCGTCGGCGTCGGCCGCGTCGTCGGGGCACAGGCTGATGCCCACGGACATGTGCAGCACCAGCTCGGGCAGGCCGGCCACCGTGGTGCGCTCGCCATGGGCGATCAACCGCTGTGCGACGCTGGCGGCCTGGCCGGGCGCTTCCACCTGCGGCAGCAGCACCACGAATTCGTCGCCGTGGTGGCGGCACAGGAGGTCGTCGTCGTGCAGCGCCTGGCGCAGCTGCTGGGCAAAAGCGCGCAGCACGCGATCGCCGTTGGCCGGGCCGTGCTGGTCATTGATCTGCTTGAAATGGTCGATGTCGATGTAGAGCAGGGCGCAGCGCTGCTGGCGGCGTCGCGCGGTCGCCACCGCCTGTTCGATCGGTCCCTGCATCTGGCTGCGATTGGGCAGGCCGGTCAGCGTGTCGAGCTGGGTCAGGTGGATCATCTTCAACGCCAGCGCGCGGGTCTCGCTGACGTCGCGGAACACCAGCACGCCGCCGATGGCGTGGCCGGCGTGGTCGTGGATCGGCGCGGAGGAATCCTCGATCGGCGTTTCGAAACCGTTGCGATGCAGCAGCACCGCCTTGCCCTCCAGGTCGACGATGGCGTTGCGCTCGATCGCCGCCCGCAGCGGGTTCTCCAGCGCGGTGCCGGTGCGTGCGTCGCGCAGGCGGAATACCTCGTCCATCGGTCGACCGCGCGCCTCGGCCGCGGTCCATCCGGTGAGGCCCTCGGCGATCGGATTGAGCGAGGTCACGCGCAGTTCCAGGTCGGCTGCGATCACCGCGTCGCCGATCGAGTTGAGCGTCACCTCGGCCAGCTCGCGTTCGCGGAACAGCGCTTCCTCGTATTGCTTGCGCTGGCTGATGTCCTCCACCTGCGAGACGAAGTAGAGCGGCTTGCCATGTTCGTCGCGCACCAGCGAGGTGCTGAGCTGGAAGTGCACGACGTGGCCGTCCTTGTGCAGGTTGCGCTTCTCCATCTGGTAGGCATCGGTGCGGCCCTCGAGCATCTGCTCGATCTGCGCCAGGTCGTTGCCGTAGTCGTCCGGGTGGGTGACGTCGGCGATGCTCAGGGTGAGGAATTCCTCTTCGCTGTAACCGAGCATGCGGCAGACCGCCTCGTTAACGCGCAGGAAGCGGCCATCCGGTCGCACCAGCGCCATGCCAACCGCGGCGTGCTGGAAGGCGCCGAAGAAGCGCTGCTCGCTCTCGCGCAATTTCAGTTCCAGCGCGTGTCGTTCGGTGATGTCGATGAAGACGGCGAACACGCCGTGCACGCGACCCTGCGCATCCGCGTCGGGCTGGAAACTGGCGTGCATGTAGCGGTGCGCGCGGCCGGCGAACAGCACCCCGTCGACCGTACGGGGCTGGCCGCCCAGCGCCGCCTGCAGGGCCTCGATCGCGCGCGCTGCGCTGGCCTCGTCGAGCAGCTCGGCGACCGCGCGGCCGGCCAGGCCCTCGGGCGCCACGCCCAGCCAGCGCCGCGGCGGCTCGTTCGCGTAGCGCACGTTGAGGTCCGGATCGAAGTAGGCGATCAGCGCGGGCACGCCACGCAGTACGTACTCGGGCCAGTTCCTGACGGACTGGCCGGCATCGTCGGGCGGGTCGGCCAATGACTCGTCCGGTGAACGGGGTTGGTTCATGGACTCCCCCGAGCGCGCACCCCTGCTCTGGAGTCCATCATGCGCCTGCCGCCGGGTGGATGCCACAACCGGCCGGCACTTGGGTTTTCTTGCCGGACGCACCTGTGCGCGCCCCCTGCGCGTCGCGGTCGCGCACGCGCGTTCCTGCATGCGGGACCCGGTCAGCGCCTCGACGGCGACGGCGCGGTGAGCCCGTTAGCGTCCAGTGCCACGTGACCCATCGCCTGCAGCGCGGGCTCGATGCCGTAGCGCGCGGCAAGGACCGCCACCAGCGGACCCAATGCCTGCGGCGCCAGCGGATAACCGTGCACGAGCAGGTGCGCGTGGCCATCGGCGCCGGCCTGGGCGGCGGTGATGGCCACGATGCCCAGGCCCGGCGCCTCGTGCGCGAACAGGGCCGGCGGTGCCAGTGCCGGGTCCGGTACGGCCATCGTTTCGAGCAACCAGCCCGCGTCCGCCTCGCCCTGTTCGAGCTTCAGCGGCAGGTGATGCGCCTGGAGCAGGGCGGCGTACTGGCGCAGTTCGAACACGAGCCCCGCGAAGCCGTGCGCACGATCCGCCGTCTCGCCAGGCTGGCGCGCCAGCCATGCCGAGGGTGCGCCCGCATGCACCGCACCCTCGGCATAGCGCAGCGGCAGCCCGCGCGCGCTGAGCGTGGCTTCGGGCTGGTACGGGGTGAGCAACGCGGCCTCCAGCAGGGTCCACAGCGGCGCGAGGTTGACGTGCTCGTATTGCACGCAGGTCAGCGCGAGCAGGTCGTTGCGGCTGAGGTAACGGGCGTGCTCGAGCTGCACGCCGAGCGTGCGCATCAACCAGTCGGCGGTGCGCGCGCCGGCTTCGCCGCGGCCGACGAGTTGCACTTCCATGTCCTGGGCCAGGTCCCGGGCAAGCGCCTCGGGCGCCAGCACCGACAGCGGCAGCAGGCGCAAGGCACCACCGGCGTGCCCCGGCTCGGGCACCAGCGTCGGCGCCGGCATCTGCTCCTCGTGGCTGCCGAAGGCCACGACGTTCTCCAGATGGCCGCGCGGGACGCGGCGGGCCAGGTCGTCCAGCGTGGCCCACACCGGGAAGCCCGGACGCAGCAGTTCGACCGGATCGAACAGCGCGCCGGCCAGCGCCAGCCGTGCCTCGCCAATGCGCGGCACCAGCGCGTGCAGGTCCTCGGCAATCAGCGCAGCCAGGGCATCGGCCTGGTCGCGGCTGAGCGTCATGGCCGCGGGCGAGGAACCGGGCGAACATTCCAGCGCGAGTACCGCAGGCAGGGCGATCAGCGGCTGCGCATCCATCGGACATTCCAGACAGCGGGGAACCGTCGATTATACGGAGCGCCCCCCGTTCACGCTTTTGGGCTTCCGCCGCATGGGCCTGCGGGTTAGCCTTTGGAGATTCCAGACCCCAGGACCGCCCTCGACATGGAAACAACCACGAAGCGCGTCGGTGTAATCGGCGGTGTGCGCATCCCGTTCTGCCGCAACAACACCGCCTACGCCGACGTCGGCAACTTCGGCATGTCGGTCAAGGTGCTCGGCGCGCTGGTGGAACGCTACGGACTGCACGGCGTGGAGCTTGGCGAGGTGGCGCTGGGCGCGGTGATCAAGCATTCCTCGGACTGGAACCTCGCGCGCGAGGCGCTGCTGAGCTCGGGCCTGGCGCCCACCACGCCAGGCATCACCACCGCGCGCGCCTGCGGCACGTCGCTGGACAACGCCATCATCGTGGCCAACAAGATCGCGGTGGGACAGATCGAGGCCGGCATCGCGGCCGGGGCCGACACCACGTCCGACGTGCCGATCGTCTACGGCGAGCGCCTGCGCAAGCGGCTGCTCTCGATCAACCGCGCCAAGGGCTGGCAGGACAAGCTTGCCGCCGCCACGCGGGGCTTCTCGCTGGGGGAACTGAAACCCTCGTTCCCGGGCGTGGCCGAGCCGCGCACCGGCATGTCGATGGGCGATCACTGCGAGAAGATGGCGCGCGAGTGGCACATCGGCCGCGAGGCGCAGGACCGGATCGCACTGGAGAGCCACAAGAAGCTCGCCGCCGCCTACGACGCGGGTTTCATGGACGACCTGGTGGTGCCTTTCCGCGGGGTCAAGCGCGACAACATCCTCCGGCCCGACACCAGCATGGAGAAGCTGGCGACGCTCAAGCCCGCGTTCGACCGCAGCTCTGGCCACGGCACGCTGACCGCCGGCAACTCCACCGCGCTGTCCGACGGCGCCGCCGCGGTGTTGCTGGCTGGGGAGGACTGGGCGGCCAAACGGGGCCTGCCGGTGCAGGCGTGGGTGCGCGATGCGGAGGTGGCCGCGGTCGACTTCGTCCATGGCGAGGGCCTGCTGATGGCGCCGACCGTGGCGGTGGCGCGGCTGCTCGCGCGCAACGGCCTCACGCTGCAGGACTTCGATTTCTACGAGATCCATGAGGCCTTCGCCGCGCAGGTGCTGTGCACGCTGCGCGCCTGGGAGAACGCCGACTACTGCCGCAACCGGCTCGGCCTGGATGCGCCGCTGGGCAGCATCGATCCGGCCAAGCTCAACGTGCACGGTTCCAGCCTGGCTACCGGCCACCCGTTCGCCGCCACCGGCGCGCGGCTGGTCGCCACGCTGGCCAAGGAACTGGCGCAGAAGGGCAGCGGCCGCGGCCTGATCTCGGTGTGCACCGCCGGCGGCATGGGCGTGGTCGCGATCCTGGAGCGCTGAGGTCCAGCGTGTCGCCATGCCGCGCCTGCGCGTCACCACGATCCTCAGCGTGCTTGGGTTGTTCATCGGCATCCTGGGCACCGACTGGTTGAGCGGTTTCACCGACGACTGGACCGGGCCGCCGCCGCGCGCGGCGGCAAGCGTCGTCGCGCCACGCCATCGCACGCCGCTTCGTCATCGCGCGCACACCACGCCGCGCGTGATCGGCGCGCAACCGGAATCGGAAACCGTGGCGCATCCGGCGCCGACGCTGCCCGTGGAACTGGTGCCGCTCGATACGCCGCCGGGCCCTTCCTCGTGGGCCGAACTGCGTGGCCACCTGGACGGCCGCGTGGTGCTCGAAATCGACACCGACGGCGGCGGTCGGGTCAAGGCCGCCGGCATCGCACGCTCCAGCGGCGACCCGGTGCTCGATGCGCACGCACTGGCCACGGTCAGGCGCTGGCGCTTTGCAGTACCGGCCGGCGCCACCGGCGTACAGGGCGAACTGCCGATGCGCTTCGACAGCACGGCGCCGGCCACGCCACCTTGAATCGATCCCCTTCGCCGCTCCCGTGAGCGGGTCGGGCTCAGGGAGTGGCTCTCGCGTCATAACGCCGTGCGGGATCGCACCTTTACCTCCGCCCCCTTCGGGGCGAGGGAATCGAGACGTCGCTACAGAATCCCGCTTGCGCTCGACCCGAACGCGGTGATCAGCCGCGTGTAGATCAGCTTCGGCGAGAGCGCCACGTCCGGGAAATCACCAACCGGCTCGTAACAGCTGTAGAACGCCGGGTCGCTGGGTCGCATCGGTGTGCAGCCGGCCTTGAGCTGGTAGCTGGTGGCGTAGCGGTAGGGCCAGAAGTCGAACAACGGCAGGCTTTCGGAAAGATCGCCGATGGCCTGGTTGAGCTTGGTCAGCACCGGCACTACCGGCCGCCGGGGCGCGATCACCCAGGCGTTCTGTGGCTGGGTGTCGCGCAGGATCGCCTGGCGCAGCTGTTGGGCGAAGCGCTGGTCGTAGACGATCACGCCGGCCTCGGTGTTGTAGTGGTCCGAGCGTGGGTCGAAGTTGTGCGAGCCGACCATCGCGAATCGATCGTCGACCACGATCGACTTGGCGTGCAGGGCGAAGCGGCGCCCCTCGCTGACCAGCGGCGCCGGGCGCTGACTGCTGCCGTGGCTGCCGAGCAGGCCGCGGCTTTCGGTGCCGACGTAGCGCTGCGAGGCATCGCGCGCGGGATCGCCACTGGCGTGCTCGCCGTCGCCGACCCATTCCAGGCTGGCAAACGCGTTCGCGGCCGCGGCATCGGCGGCATGCGGCTTCAGCTCGTAGATCTCGAAGCCGTAGTCCTTGAGGTAGCGCTTGCGGTGCTTGTAGGACACCGCGTAGACCGCGAAGGCATCGGTGGACGCGAGCGAGTTGGTCGACACCACGATGCGCGGCGGGGGGGTTGCCTCGTGCAGGCGCTCGAACAGGCGGCGCGCGCGGCGGCTCAGTACCAGGTAGGGCGTCTGCAGCACCACCTCCTGGCGCGCCGCACCGACCATCTGCATGACGTGCGCGGTGAACTGGCGAGCCTGCCGCTTGAGCGGCTGGTCGGTCTTGGCAGGCAGGTCGCTGAAGAACTCCACCGCGTCGGTCTGCAAGCTATCGGCCAGCACGTGCGCGCGCAGCCAGGCATCGTCGCTGGCCTCCTGCTCCACCCGATAGACGCGCTGCGGATGGTCGTAGTTCGGCGCCGGCCAGCCGGGGGCGGCCGGGTGGGCCAGGATGTAGTGGTTGACGTCGCGCAGATGGGTCAAGGGCACGGCACGCTTGTGCCGCCAGAACAGTGCAAAGCTCCTGGCCATCGCCTGCGCGGCGGGACCGCCGACCAGCACGTCGCGGTCGACGTAGTCGAAATCGTCGTCCCAGTCGAAGTAGCGGTTCTGGTAATTGCGCCCGCCGGTGATGCCGGCCGTGTCGTCCACCACCAGTACCTTGTTGTGCATGCGCTGGTTGAACTTGAAGAAGCAGCAGGCGATGCCGGCGGCCCACTCCAGCGGCGAGGTGGTCGCTTCGTGGAAGGTCGGGTTGTACAGCCGCACCTGGAGGTTCGGGCTGGCGCGGGCGAGGCGGTCGAGCAGCGCCAGGTCGCCGAAGGAGGACAGCTGGTCGGCCAGGATGCGCACCTGCACGCCACGGCGGGCCGCCTGGACAAGTTCGTCCAGCACCAGCTGGCCGGCGTCGTCCCGATCCCAGATGTAGGTCTGCACGTCGATCGTGCGGCGTGCGCCACGGATCAGATCCAGCCGCGCCACCATCGCCGGCTCGCTGTCTCCGAGCAGCGCGACCAGATGGCGCGGATGGCCGGGCGTGGAGGCGGCCAGGGCCTGCCGCGCCCCCTCGAGCAGGGGCGAGGGCCTGGCGCAATGGTCGGCGCGGTCGCAACTGGAGGTGGTCGGCGTGGTCGCCGCGACCACCGCGTCGGCGCGGCGGATCTGCGCGCGCGACAGCGTGCAACCCTCCAGCAGTGCGGTGGCGACGAACAGGATGATCAGGGTGAAATGGCGCAGCGGCATGCCGCGCATGATACGGGGGCGGCCGCGCACGTCGAGGCATGCGCGACCCGGTTCAGCCGCGACGCGGCGCGCGCCTTTAGTCCGGTGCGCGCGTGATCGCGATCGCAAGCGCGAGCTGCACGTGGTCGGAGAGCACGGTGCGATGGCCGCGCATGCCGAACGCGCTGCGCTCGAGCTCCCCGCGCGCCTCGACCATGCAGGCGTCGGCGGTGCAGCGCGCCGGCAACAGTTCGAAGCGCACCGGACGGGTCACGCCGCGCATCGTCAGCTGCCCCTCCAGCGCACCGCCGTCGTCAAGCGCACGGCGTGGCACCGGCTCGGAGACGAAATGCAGGGTCGGGTACTGCGCGGCGTCGAAGAACTCCTCGTCGAGCACCCAGTGGCGCAATCGCTGCGAGTCCATCGCAAGACTGTCCACCGCGACGCTGGCGTCGACCACCACACGGTCGTCTCCACGGGGTTCGACGGTGCCGGCGACCGATTCGAAACGGCCGTGGATCGTGTGCAGCCAGAGCAGGCGCACGCCGAAATCGACGTGCGAGGGTGGGCTCTGGAGGTGCCACACACGCTTGGGCGCGGCATGGACGGCGAAGGCGAGGACCAGCAGAACGGCCGCGACAGGCAGGCGCATCAGGGCGACCAGAATGCATCCAGCCGCGCGTTGCCCGGCTCCAGCGCCCCCTGCAGGTGCAGCACCGCCAATCCCGCCGGGGGCATGCCGCGGAACTCGTCCGAGCGGCCTTCCACCAGCAGTGCGACCAGCCGTTCGATACCCGGGTTGTGTCCCACCAGCAGCACGCAGCGCGCGTCGGCGTGCTGGTCGAGCAGGGCCAGCAACTCGCCCGGGGTGGCCTCATAGACCTCCTCAGCGAGGCCGACCGCGGCGTCCGGCACCAGCGCGCGCATCGCCAGTTCGGCCGTGCGGCGGGTGCGCAGGGAAGGCGAGCACAGGACCCGGTCGGGCCGCGCGCCGTGGGAGGCGAGCCAGCGGCCGGCCGCGAGCGCCTCCTGTTCGCCGCGTGGGCTGAGCGAGCGGTCGTGGTCGTCGTCGCCGGTTGCCGGTTGGGCCTCGGCGTGTCGCAAAAGAATCAGTTCCTGCATGGCATTCCTCAATGTTGGCGCTTGAGCCAGCGCAGCAGCGGCAGCCAGTCCTGTTGCTGGCTGCGCACCTGTTCGGAGTGATAGTCGAAGATGCCCTTGCCCAGCGCGGTGAGCAGGACGTAGGCCTGGCTGTCGCGCAGTTCGGCAACGACCGGGAAGGAAGAGGACTCGGCCAGTTGCGCCAGTGCATCCTGGCTGGCGTGGGTCCAGGGCTTGAGGCGGTTGCCGACCAGCGCCACCGGCAGCTTGCCGCGCTTGATCCGCGGGACGGCCGCGAGCAGATCGAGGAAACCGAGTGTCGCGTGCAGGTCGAACGAGGAGGGCAGCACCGGCACCAGCACCGCGTCGGCGACCTCCAGCAGCGGTTCGAGTTCGCGCTCGCCACTGCCGGCAGGCGTGTCGATCAGTACCCGTTCGGTATCCGGCGGCAGCCTGTGCAGGCCGCGACGTCCTTCCAGGCCCAGCACCCCTGGCATGCCGTCGGGTCGAAGCGCGGCCCAGCGGAAGCTCGAGCCCTGGCGGTCGGTGTCGACGATCGCGGTGTGCTTGCCCTCCTGCGCCCAGTGCGAGGCCAGCTGGGTGACCAGCGTGCTCTTGCCGCAACCGCCTTTGCTGCATGCCACCAGCACGGTCAGCATCGGATCGCCCCTTTTCGCCAAAGGTGGGGCAAGCGTAGCTGGTGGGCAGGGGAACCGCGAGTAGCGCGGAGCCGGGCAAATTCCGGAGGGACGCGATGCGTTGGATGCCCTCGCGTTGAGAGAGCCGGGTCAGTGCGCGTCGTCTTCCGCCTTGTGCGGCTTCCAGTCGGCCGGCGCCGTCGTCGGCATCCCGGCATCGCGCAGTGCGGCCAGGATCAGGCTCATCTCGGTGCCGCCGTGGCGGGCCAGCGACAGGAGATGCTGTGCCTGCGCCTTGTCGGCCTGCGCCCGCGCGGCCAGCTGAGTGAACTGCTGCACCTGCCAGATGAGGTCGCGGCGCTCGCGCTGGGCCTGCGCGCGTTCGTCCCCGTCGCTGGCGAGCACCTCGCGCAGGTGCAGGCCGAGCGAGCGGGCCAGCGGACTGGAACCCCATTCCAGGGTCTTGCCGAGCTGGCGGCAATCGGCGGTCAGCGCCTGGTCCTCGCCGGCCGCCTGGCACAGTTCCGCGGCGGCGCGCAGGCCCGGCTGCGGCTGCGTGCCCGCGACGCCGAAAACGATCATGGCCTGCACGCCGGCCGCGCCGGCGCCGGCGTGCGGGTCGAGCGTGGCATCCGGGGGCGGCAGCACGCTTACGCCGCTGGCGAGCGCCTGCAGGCTGGTACCGGTGTAGTCGTCATAGAGCTTGGCTTGCGCGGCGTGGGCCAGATCCGCGCGAGCGTCGTCGCGCTTGTCGTTGCGCAGGTCCTGGCCGAGCTTGAGCAGCCACACGGCCGCGTTGTCCGGCGCTTGCCCGACCAGTGCCGAGAGCGCGTCGGCATTGGGGCAGGCATCGGCCTTGGCGTCGCAGTCGGCCAGCTGGACCCAGCGTTGGGCCGGACCGTGGCCCGGTGCGGCCACCGCGCGGGCGATCAGGCTGTGGAAGTCGTTCCACTTCGGCTGGTCGGGCAACGGTCGCGCGAGCAATGCCGCGCCAAGCAGCGGCAACGCATCGGCACGCGGCGCCAGCACGCTGACCAGGTCGCGCTGGAAGGCGACCAGCGCCTTGGTGCGCGCTTCCTGCGCGGAGGCGTGGGCCTTCTTCGCCAGTGCGGGCGACGGCGCGATGCCGACGCCGACCGTGCAGACCAGGGCAAGGGCGAGTTGACGCAGTCCCGGCATCGCGTTCTCCTTGGGGCGAAATGAAGCGGCAGCATAGCCGGCATGGATTAAGCCAGCCTGATCCGCCGGCCGACGCGACGCGCACGGGCGGGTGGGGATGGTTAGCATGGTCGCTTCCCCGACGCGCGCTTGCGTGCACCCCGCAACGACCGGAGAGATGCCGTGAATTCGTTTAGCAGTTTGGCCGATGCCCAGGCCGCGCCGTGGTTCGTCGGCTGGGGCACGCTGGCGCTGATCAACGCGGGTTTGGCCCAGGGCAAGAACCGCAGCGGCCTGCTGTGGTTCCTGCTGTCGCTGGTGCTCGGACCGATCGCCACGCTGGTGCTCGTGCTGGTGCCGAAGGTGCGCCAGAAGATGTTCTGACCCGATCCCGCAGGGCGGGCTTCAGCCCACCGTTGCGGTAATGCGGGATGGTGGGCTCAAGCCCACCCTGCGGCCACTATTCGCCCAAGGACTCGCGCATGAATTCGGGCTGGGCCAGCGCCGCGCGATGCGTATCGGCGTTGTAGTAGCGGGTCGGGAAACCCTTGCTGATCGCGCCGCGCTCGCGGAAGCCGGACAGGTCCGCGCCCTTGCGCGCCATCGTGCAGCTCCACCAGCCGGTCGGGTAGCACGGCTGCGGGAAGGTCAGCGTCTTGACCGCGCCGAAGCCGGAGGTGCGCATGGCCGAGCGCATCGACTTGATCAGCTCCAGGTGCGCCAGCGGCGATTCGCTCTGTTGCACCAGGATGCCGCCGTGGCGCAGTGCCTTGTGGCAGCTGGCGTAAAAGGCGGCGTTGAACAGGCCCTCGGCCGGGCCGACCGGATCGGTCGAGTCGACGATGATCAGGTCCAGCGAATCGGGCTCGGCCTCGGCCATGTACTTGATGCCGTCGATGAACAGCAGCTCCGCGCGCGGGTCGCCGTTGGATTCGCACAGCTCGGGGAAATACTGCTCGGCCAGGCGCGTCACGCGCTCGTCGATCTCCACCTGCGCGGCGTGCTCGACTTCCTCGTGCTTGAGCACCTCGCGCAGCGTGCCGCAGTCGCCGCCGCCGATGATCACCACGCGCTTGGCGCGCGCATGGGTGAACAGCGCCGGGTGGGTCATCATCTCGTGGTAGAGGAAGTTGTCGCGGCTGGTCAGCATCACGCAACCGTCGATCACCATCAGGTTGCCCCAGTCGGTGGTCTGGTAGACCTCGATGGTCTGGAACGGGGTCTTCTCCGCATGCAGCAGTTTTTCCACCCGGAAGCCGATGGAAGAGCCGGAGGCCTGGTGAGCCTCGGTGAACCAGCTGAGTTGCGACATGGTGCTGTCCTGCATGGGGAGACGAGAAAAGAGCGGCATTGTAGCGGCAACCGTGCGCACGCAATGTGCGCGTTGACCACCTGTTGCCACCGACCGCCGCTACAATGCGCCCGGGCCGGCCACGAGCCGCCCTCGAGAGCCTGACCGGCCCCGCGGCGTGCGAGGCTTCCGGCCGGTGGGCCTTCTGCTCGATCGAGCAATGCGTCAAGGCTCGCCGCTGCGACGTGCATGGATCCCGTTTGCCTTGAAGGAGACCCTTGCCATGTCCACGTCCTGGACCGTCGACGACGCCCGTCAACTGTATGCCGTGCCCTACTGGAGCGACGGCTACGTCGACATCGATGCCCAAGGCGGCATCGTGATGCGCCCGCGCGGCGCCAACGGCCCCTCGCTGTCGCTGCCGCAGATCGTCGAGCAGGCCCGCGCCCAAGGGCTGCGCCTGCCGCTGCTGGTGCGTTTTCCCGACATCCTGGCCGATCGCCTCAAGCGCATGCAGGGCGCCTTCGCCCGGGCGATCGGGGAGACCGGCTACGCCGGCGGCTACACCGCGATCTTCCCGATCAAGGTCAACCAGCAACGCGGCGTGGTGCAGGAACTGGTTGCCGCGGGGAGCGAAGGCTTCGGCCTGGAGGCCGGCTCCAAGCCCGAGCTGATGGCGGTGCTGGCGCTGGCGCGGCCAAACTCGATCGTGATCTGCAACGGCTACAAGGACCGCCAGTACATCCGCCTGGCGCTGATCGGGCGCAAGCTCGGCCTGCGCGTGTTCATCGTGATCGAAAAGCTCTCCGAGCTCGAGCACGTCATCGCCGAAGCGAAGGCGCTGGACGTCGAGCCGCTGCTGGGCGTGCGCGTGCGCCTGGCCTCGATCGGTGCCGGCAAATGGCAGAACACCGGCGGCGACAAGGGCAAGTTCGGGCTTTCGCCGGTGCAGGTGCTTCAGCTGGTGGCCGCGCTGGACACGGCGGGCCTGAAACACACGCTCAGGCTGCAGCACTTCCACATGGGTTCGCAGATCTCCAACGTGCGCGACATCGCCAACGGCATGCGCGAGGCGACGCGCTATTTCGTCGAGCTCTCGCGCAAGGGCGTGCCGCTGGACATCGTCGACGTCGGCGGTGGCCTGGGCGTGGACTACGAGGGCTCGCGCTCGCGCAGCCACAACTCGATCAACTATTCGATGGAGCAGTACGCGCTGACCATCGTGCAGTCACTGGCCGACGCGGTGGCCGCCGAAGGCCTGCCCGCGCCGCACATCCTCACCGAGGCCGGTCGCGCGATGACCGCGCACCACGCCGTGTTGGTGTCCGATGTGACCGAGGTGGAGGAGGTGCCGACCGGCGCGCTGCCGCCGCCACGCGAGGGCGAGCCGACCGTGCTGCGCCACCTGCGCGAAGTGCATGCCGCGCTGGGCGACCGCCCGCCGCTGGAGCTCTACCACGAGGCGCAGCACCACCTGGCCGAGGGGCAGTCGCTGTTCGCGCTGGGCCAGCTCGGCCTGTCCGATCGCGCGCGGCTGGACGAGCTGTTCTACCTGGTCGCCAACGCGGTGCGCGGGCGCTTGTCGCCTGCCGACCGCGCGCATCGCGCCTTGCTGGACGAGCTGGACGAGAAGCTCGTGGACAAGTATTTCCTCAACTTCTCGGTGTTCGAGTCGGTGCCGGACATCTGGGCCATCGACCAGATCTTCCCGATCGTGCCGGTCACGCGCCTGGGCGAAGCTCCCACCCGGCGTGGCGTGATCGTGGATCTCACCTGCGATTCGGACGGCCGCATCGACCACTACGTGGACGCCGAGGGCGTGGACGTGAGCCTGCCGCTGCATCGCCCCCGCCCGGGCGAGGACTACTGCCTGGGCCTGTTCATGGTGGGCGCCTACCAGGAGACGCTGGGCGACATCCACAACCTGTTCGGCGACACCGACGCGGTGAACGTGCGCGCCAACGGCGAAGGCTACGTGTTCGACCATGTGCGCCGCGGCGATACCACCGACGTGATGCTCGACTACGTCGGGTACGACCTGGCCGCGCTGCGGCACAGCTACCGGGAGCGCATCGCGGCGGCGGGGATCGAGGGCGAGCCGGGCGACGCGCTGTACCGGGACCTGGACGCAGGGCTCACCGCGTACACCTACCTGGCCGACTGACCCCCTTCCAGGTGGGGCAGCGCGCGGCCGTGGACTCCCGGTCGCGCGCAGCTGCGCGCCGCAGAGAGACCGCCTTGCACGAAGGTCCGATGGCGACTGCCCGCGAGCAGCCTACAATCCCGGACTCCCCCCTGCGGAGCACAAGCCATGGCCAGTCTCGACGGCAAGGTCGCCCTCATCACCGGCGCCGCCAGCGGCATCGGCAAGGCCATCGCCGAGCTCTACGCACGCGAAGGCGCGATGGTGGCGATCGCCGACATCAACCAGCAGGCGGCCGAAGCCGCGGCGTCGCAGATCCACGCGTCCGGCGGCCGTGCGATGGGTGTGGCGATGGACGTCACCGACGAGCACGCCGTGGATGCCGGTACCGAAGCGGTGGTACGGGCGTTTGGCCATCTGGACGTCCTCATTTCCAATGCCGGCGTGCAGATCGTCAACCCGATCGAAAGCTTCGCCTTCGCCGACTGGAAGAAGATGCTGGCGATCCACCTGGACGGCGCCTTCCTCACCACCCGCGCGGCGCTGAAACACATGTACCGGGGCGACCGCGGCGGCGTGGTGATCTACATGGGCTCGGTGCACTCGCACGAGGCCTCCGTGCTCAAGGCCCCCTACGTCACCGCCAAGCACGGCCTGCTGGGCCTGGCCCGCACGCTTGCCAAGGAAGGCGCGCCGCACAACGTGCGCTCGCACGTGATCTGTCCGGGTTTCGTGCGCACGCCGCTGGTGGAGAAGCAGATCCCGGAACAGGCGAAGGAGCTCGGCATCAGCGAAGAGGACGTGATCCGCAACGTGATGCTCAAGCACACGGTCGATGGCGTGTTCACCACGCTGGAAGACGTGGCGCAGACCGCCTTGTTCCTGGCTACCTTCCCCAGCGCGGCGCTGACCGGCCAGAGCTTCGTGGTCAGCCACGGCTGGCATATGCAGTGACGGGCTTTCGCAGGGTGGGCTGAAAAGCCCACCTTGCGGCTATTCGCGGTGAACCTGGAAGCCGCCGAACGCCTGGCTGGTCGGCATCAGTTCGATGCGGTTGACGTTGAGATGCGCTGGCAGGTTGGCGATCCACCACAGCGTCTCGGCGATGTCGCCCGCGGTGATCGGCTGCGCGCCGGCATAGAGCTTGTCCGAGGCAGCCTGGTCGCCGCCGGTGCGCACGAGGGTGAACTCGGTCTCGGCCATGCCCGGTTCCACCGAGGTCACGCGCACGCCGGTGCCGTGCAGGTCCGCGCGCAGCCCCAGCGAGAACTGCGAGACGAAGGCCTTGGTGCCGCCGTACACGTTGCCGCCCGGATAGGGATAGGTGCTCGCGGTGGAGCTGATGTTGACGATCGCGCCGCGCCGCTCGATCAGCGTGGGCAACAGCAGGCGCGTCAGCGTCACCAGCGCGGTGACGTTGGTGTCGATCATCTGCTTCCATTGCCGGAGATCCGCCTGCTGCGCCGGTACGGTGCCCAGCGCCAGGCCGGCGTTGTTCACCAGCAGGTCGATGGCCGCGAAGTCGGCGGGCAGGCCCGCGAATGCGGCTCGCATGGCCGCTTCGTCGCGAATGTCGAAAGCCAGCGTGTGCACGCGATCGGCGCCGTGCCGGTCGACCAGCTGCTGCAGCCGCTCGGCGCGGCGGCCGCTGGCCACCACGCGCCAGCCGCCCGCGATGAAGCGGTCCACGGTCGCGGCACCGAAGCCGGAGGTGGCGCCGGTGATCCAGGCGACCCTGGCACTCATGTCAGCGGCCTTCCTTCAGCGCGATCGCCTTGTAGCCCGCGCCGGCCAGGCGGTTCTGCACCGACTCCAGCTCCGTGGCCGAGCGGTACGGCCCCAGGCGCACGCGGTGGAAGGTCTGGCTGCCGACCTGCACGGTCTGCACGTTGGCGACAAAACCCTGCAGCGCCAGCTTGGCCTTCAGCGCCTCGGCGTCGGTGGCGGCGGGGAAGGCGCCGACCTGCAGCAGGTAGCCGCTGCCAGCGGCCGGCGGCGGCACCGCGGAGGCGGGTGCCGCCTGGATGTTTTCGGTGACCGCGGCCGGCGCGTTGGCGTTGGCCGCCTGTTGCTGCTGCGCCGCGGCTGCCGCGGCCTGCTGCGCGGCCTGCTGCTTCTGCTGCTGCTCGGCACGCGCCTGGGCGCTGATCTGCTCGTCGGGGATGCGTACTTCCTTCTCCGACAGCACCGAGTAGAAGTCGTACTGCGGCTTCTTCGGCGCGCTCTCGGCCGGCGCCAGGCCCTTGTCGCCGTCGCCCTGCGCGGTGGCCTGCGGGTTCGGCTGCGGGCCGTTCGGCGCCATCGGCAACATCGAACGGCGGGTCAGCGCCACCATCGCGATCACACCCACGACGATGCCGATCACGGCCCAGCCCCAGGCGGGAAAGCCGCCCTTGCGGTTGCGTACGGCCTGCCGGCCCTTGCCCTTGCGTGCTGCCATTACATGCTCTCCGGGGCGGAAAGGCCCAGCAGGCCCAGCCCGTTCTTCAATACTTGTCGCGTGGCCACTACCAGCGCCAAGCGCGCGTTGCGCAGGGCGGCGTCCTCGACCAGGAACTGGTGCGAGTTGTAGTAGGTGTGGAAGGCATTGGCCAGTTCGCGCAGCCAGCCGGCGAGCAGGTGCGGCTCGAGGTTGGCGGCGGCGGCGTCGACGATTTCGGGGTACTTGGACAGTTCGGTGAGCAGGATCTGCTCGTGCTCGTTGTCCAGCCGTGCCAGCTCGGCCTGGCCTTGCTCGAGGTCGACGGCAAAGCCCTTCTCGCCGGCCTGGCGCAGCACCGAGCAGACCCGCGCGTGAGCGTACTGGATGTAGTAGACCGGGTTGTCGTTGCTCTGCGAGCGGGCCAAGTCGATGTCGAACACCAGCTGCGAGTCGGCCTTGCGCGAGATCAGGAAGTAGCGCGTGGCGTCGCGGCCGGCCTCGTCGATGAGGTCGCGCAGGGTCACGTAGCTGCCGGCGCGCTTGGAGATCTTCACCTCCTCGCCGCCGCGCATCACGGTGACCATCTGATGCAGCACGTACTCAGGCCAGCCCTTCGGGATGCCGCAGTCGAGCGCCTGCAGGCCGGCCTTCACGCGCGCCAGCGAGCCATGGTGGTCCGAGCCCAGCTCGGTGATCGCGCGGGTGTAGCCGCGCTGCCACTTGGAGCGGTGGTAGGCGACGTCCGGCACGAAGTAGGTGTAGGTGCCGTCGGACTTGCGCATCACGCGGTCCTTGTCGTCGCCGTAGTCGGTGGTGCGCAGCCACAGCGCGCCGCCGTCCTCGTAGGTGTGGCCATGGGCGACCAGCTCGCGCACGGTCTCGTCCACCTTGCCGTCGGTGTAGAGCGAAGATTCCAGGAAGTAGGTGTCGAAGCCGACGCCGAAAGCCTTCAGGTCCAGGTCCTGTTCGCGGCGCAGCGAGGCGACGGCGAAGTGACGGATGGCTTCGAGGTCTTCCGGGTCCTTGGCGCCGGTAACGGTGTGGCCGTCGGCCACCACCGATTCGCCGGCGAGGTACGCCCGCGCCACGTCGGCGATGTAGTCGCCGCGGTAGCCGTCCTCCGGCCAGCCTTCGTCACCCGGGGCCAACCCGCGGGCGCGCGCCTGTACCGAGATCGCGAGGTTCTGGATCTGCACACCGGCGTCGTTGTAGTAGAACTCGCGCTTGATGCTCCAGCCGGTCGCTTCCAGCAGGCGAGCCAGGCAGTCGCCGATCGCCGCGGCGCGGCCATGGCCCACATGCAGCGGGCCGGTCGGGTTGGCTGAGACGAATTCCACGCCCGCGGTGGTGCCCGAGCCCACGGCGTTGCGGCCATAGGCTTCGCCTTCGGCGAAGATGCGTCGCACTTCGGCGTGGTAGGCGCCCGCGCTCAGGAAAAAGTTGATGAAGCCAGGGCCTGCGATTTCGGTTTTTTCCACCAGCGCGCTGGGGGGCAGGGCAGCGACGAGCTTTTCGGCCAGCTCGCGCGGCTTGGCGCGCGCGGGCTTCGCCAGCAGCATCGCCGCATTGGTGGCGAAATCGCCATGCTCGCGGCTGCGCGCGCGCTCCACCACGAAGGGCGGAAGCTCGAGGTCGGCGGGCAGGACGGCTTGGTCCTGCAGGGTCCGGATGGCCTGCAGCAGCAGGTCGCGCAGCGCTTGTTTCACGGCGTGGGATCGGTAGGCGATGGGAACCAACAATCCTAGCAGAGCCGGTCAGCCATCGATCTTCGCTGCCGGGGCAGCGAACCGGGCAGTGGCGGACAAAGCGAGGGCATTGTCTTGTCGGCCGTGCGCCCTCGCCCGAGCCGGGACAAGTCTGTGGATAAGTCTGTGGGGAAAGCGGCGTCAAGGTGCCGCGACCGGGCGGTGCGGCGAGGGGTAAACGGCTTGTAAAGATCACAAGCCTTTAAAAACAACGGATTGCGAACGCTGTCTTATGCGGATCGGCAGCTGTTGGCCGGCAAGGCCGATCCAGTCGTGCTGTGCATAACTGGTTTCGCATGATTTCGCGACTGTCAAGGCCTTTGGTCGTCATCGGCCTGTCATGGACGGATGCCACGCTGACTCCCGTACCCCGCCTTCTCCCCGGCAGGTACGCTTCCCGGCGGCGCGCCTTTCCCCAGCGCGCCGCCTTTTTTGTGGGCGGACGACGGACTAAAGCAGGCCGCGTTCGGCCATCGAGACCGGGGCGCCGGCCCCGATCACCAGGTGGTCGAGCACGCGTACGCCGACCAGTTGCAGCGCCTCGCGCAACTCCCGGGTGATCGCGCGGTCGGCGGCGCTGGGCTCGGCCACGCCACTTGGATGGTTGTGCGCGAAAATTACCGCGCAGGCGTTGTGCTTCAGGCACGCACGTACCACCTCGCGCGGATGCACACTGGCGCCGTCCACGGTGCCGCGAAACAACTCTTCGAAGGCAAGCACGCGATGGCGGTTGTCCAGATAGAGGCAACCAAACACCTCGTATGGCAAATGGCGCAGGCGGGCGGAGAGGTAGTCGCCGCTGTCGCGCGGGCTGCCCAGGCTGGGCAGCGCCCGCAGTTGCTCGGCCAGGCTGCGGCGGGCCAGTTCCAGCGCCGCGGCGATGCGCGCACGCTTGGCCGGTCCCAGGCCGGGCGTGGGACCGGGACCATCGGCGCGACCGAGCAGCGCGCCCAGTCCGCCGGCCTCGGTGAGCAGTTCGCGACCCAGCGCGATCGCGTCCTTGCCGGGCACGCCGCTGCCCAGCAGCACCGCCAGCAGTTCGGCGTCGGAGAGGGTGGCGCTGCCGTGCTCCAGCAGCTTTTCGCGCGGACGTTCGCCGCTGGGCCAGTGTCGGATGCTCATCCGGTCGATCCTGCCTGTCGGAGTGCGACCGGTGGCAGCAGTGGCCTTTGATGAATCCGGTAAGCTAGCGCATCGCCCGGTTGTCAGGCCCGTCCTACATGAGTCTTGCCCAACGTCGCATCCTGCTCGGCGTCTCGGCCGGTATCGCCGCCTACAAGTCCTGCGAACTGGTGCGCCGGCTGCGCGAGCAGGGCGCCGAGGTGCGCGTGGTGATGACCGAGGGAGCGACGCACTTCGTCGGCACGACCACGTTCCAGGCACTGTCCGGCCAGCCGGTGCGGGTATCGCTGTGGGACGAGGGCGCGGAAGCGGCGATGGGCCACATCGAACTGGCGCGCTGGGCCGAACGGGTGCTGATCGCTCCGGCCAGCGCCGACCTTCTGGCCCGCCTGGCGCATGGCCACGCCGACGATCTGCTCACCACGCTGTGCCTGGCCAGCAATGCGCCGCTGTACGTGGCGCCGGCGATGAATCAGCAGATGTGGGCACACCCGGCGGTGCAGGCCAACCTGGCCGTGCTGCGATCGCGCGGGGTAACCGTGCTGGGTCCGGCCGCGGGCGAACAGGCCTGCGGCGACATCGGTTCGGGCCGCATGCTGGAACCTGCCGATCTGCGCGACGCATTGTCTGCCTCCTTCGGCAATGGCGCGCTTGCCGGCCTGCAGGTTGTGGTGAGCGCCGGACCCACCTACGAAGACATCGATCCGGTGCGTTTCATCGGCAACCGCAGTTCCGGCCGCATGGGTTTCGCGGTGGCCGAGGCGGCGGCTGCCGCGGGCGCGCAGGTGACGCTGGTCGCCGGCCCGGTCAGCCTGCCGACGCCCCCCGGCGTGGCGCGCCGCGTGGACGTGCGCAGCGCCGCGCAGATGCGCGAGGCGGTGCTCGGCGCCGCCATCTCGGCGGACGTCTACGTCGGTGCCGCCGCGGTAGGCGACTATCGCCCCGCGCAGGTGGCCGAACGCAAGCTCAAGAAACACGACGGCGCCCCGCTGGTGCTCGACCTGGCCGAGAATCCGGACATCCTCAAGGATCTCGCCGCCATGCAGCCGCACCCGTTCCTGGTCGGCTTCGCCGCCGAGACGCACGACGTGGCAACGTATGCGCAGGACAAACTCACCCGCAAGGGCCTGGACATGATCGCCGCCAATCGCGTTGGCGCAGGCCTGGGCTTCGAGGCCGACGACAACGCCTTGAGTGTCTTCTGGCCCGGTGGCGGCGAGGATCTGCCGCGCGCGTCCAAGCGCGAACTGGCGGCGCGATTGGTCGAATGCATCGCGACGCGCCACCGGGCCGCGCGCGCATGATCGACGTCGAACTGAAGGTCCTGGACCCGCGCCTGGGCGATACCATTCCGCTGCCCGAGGCGGCCACCGCCGGCAGCGCCGGCATGGACCTGCGCGCGGCGATCGAGTCGCCAGTCACCCTGGCGCCCGGCGAGAGCGTGCTGGTGCCCAGCGGCATCGCCATCCACATCGGCGACCCGAACTGGTGCGCGCTGATCGTGCCGCGCTCGGGACTGGGCCACAAACACGGGCTGGTCATGGGCAACCTGGTCGGCGTGATCGATGCGGACTACCAGGGTCCGCTGATGATTTCCTGCTGGAATCGGTCCAACGCGCCGTACACCATCGGCGTGGGCGACCGCATCGCCCAGCTGCTGCTGGTGCCGGTGGCGCAGGCGCGGCTTCAAGTGGTGAAGGAATTCGCGCCTTCCGGGCGTGGCGTCGGCGGGTTCGGCTCGACCGGCATCAAGTGAAGCCAGGCATCAACTGAGTTGCGATTGGCGGGGGCGAGATGGCGAGAAACATCGCAAGGGGACGGGGTGCCGACAGCGCCGAGGCATGGCGGCGCCTGCTGCCGCTGGCTGGCGGCACCGTGCTGCTGCTGCTGGGCCTGTTCTGCGCCTGGCAGACCTGGCTGATCGCCAGCGAAAGCGGTGACGTGGCGCGCGTGCACGCCGCCCAGGACGAGGCCGTGCGCGTGCTGGCGTCGGAGATCGCGGGTGAGCGCAAGCAGGTCGCCCAGGCGGTCGCGGCGCTCGATCCGGCGATCGTGCAGGGCGACCGCGCGCAGCTGGCCGAGGCATTGCGCGCGCGGCTGCCGCAAGCGCTGGATGTCGAGGTCTACAGCGCAGGCCTGGACGAGGTGTTGCACGCCAACTATCGCGAGTTCGGTTACGCCAAGGCGGCGCAACTGATGGGTGCGCAGGCCGATGACAGCCTGCCCATGCAGACCGTGTCGGAAAAAGGCGTGCGGCGGCTGAGCCTGGTCCAACCGCTGGGCCCGGCGCAGCGCCCCCAGGCCTGGATCTGGGTGGAATTGCCGTTCACGCCACTGCAACGCCGTTTCGAGTCCATTGCGCCCGGTGGCGGCCGCATCGACCTGCGCCAGGGTGACGATCGCGGCGAGCTCAGCCTTCTTTCGCGTGGCGCCTCGTCGGCCGAAGCGGAGGACGAGGCCACCCCGGTACCGGGCAGCGCTTTCAGCGTAAGGGCGGCGTTGCCGGCGGCCTTCATCCTGCTGCCGCGCGCCTGGCCGCTGGCGGCATTGCTGGCGCTGCTGGGCATCGGCGGCGGCCTTTACCTGTTCTGGTTGCGGGGTCGACTGGCCCCGCGCCAGGAAGTCCAACCCAAGGAGATGATGGTGTCCGATGTAGTTCCCGCCAAGCATGAGCCCGCGCCGCCGGTGGTACGCCCTGGCGCGATGCCGCCCGCAGAGAGCCCGGCCGACGCCGTCGACCCGAGCATCTTCCGCGCGTATGACGTGCGCGGGGTGGTTGGCAAGACCCTGACGGCGCGGGTGGCGCGGCTGCTCGGCCAATCGATCGGCACGCTCATGCGCGAGAAGGGGCTGTCGGAAATCGTCGTCGGCCGCGACGGCCGCCTGTCCGGGCCGGAGCTCGCCGGCGCGCTGTCCGACGGCCTGCGCGAGGCAGGCATCGACGTGATCGACATCGGCGCCGTGCCCACGCCGGTGGTGTACTTCGCGGCCTACCGCTTCAATACCGGCAGCGGCGTGGCGGTAACCGGAAGCCACAATCCGCCGGACTACAACGGCTTCAAGATCGTGGTCGGCGGCGAGACCCTGTCCGAGGGCGCGATCCAGGACCTCTACCAGCGCATCGCCAGCGGCGCGCTGGAGGCAGGCGGCCAGGGCGGCCTGCGCCACGTCGACGTCGTGCCCGATTACATCGAGCGGATCATTTCCGACGTGCAGGCCGAGCGGCGCCTGAAGGTCGTGGTCGACTGCGGCAACGGCATCCCAGGCGCGCTGGCGCCGCAGGTGATCGAGGGCATCGGCTGCGAAGTGGTGCCGCTGTACTGCGAGGTGGACGGCACCTTCCCGAACCATCATCCGGATCCATCCGATCCGCACAACCTGGACGACCTCATCCATGCCGTGCGCCAGACCGGCGCGGACCTGGGTATCGCCTTCGACGGCGACGGCGATCGCCTGGGCGTGGTCACGAAGGAGGGCGAGATCATCTACCCCGACCGTCTGTTGATGCTGTTCGCGCGCGACGTGCTGTCGCGCCAGCCGGGCGCCACGATCATCTACGACGTCAAGTGCACGGGTCATCTGAAGGGCCAGGTGCTCGAGGCTGGCGGCAGCCCACTGATGTGGCGTACCGGCCATTCGCTCATCAAGGCCAAGATGCGCGAGACGCAGGCGGAGCTGGCTGGCGAAATGAGCGGCCACTTCTTCTTCAAGGAGCGCTGGTTCGGCTTCGACGACGGCATCTACGCCGGCGCGCGGCTGCTGGAGATCCTCGCCGGCGACATCGAGGGGCGCACGCCGGAACAGGTCTTCGCCACCTGCCCCAAGGGCGTCTCCACGCCGGAGCTGAAGATTCCGCTCGAAGAGGGTGAGCACTACCGCTTCATCGAGAAATTCAAGGACAAGGCCACCTTCGGCGACGCCACGCTGACCACCATCGACGGCGTGCGCGCCGACTGGCCGGACGGCTGGGGCCTGGTGCGCGCCTCCAACACCACGCCGGTGCTGGTGTTGCGCTTCGATGCGGATAACCCGGCGGCGCTCAAGCGCATCCAGCAGGCGTTCCGCGAACAGCTGTTCCTGGTCGATCCGGGCCTGAAGCTGCCGTTCTGACGACGGCAGCGGTGGGCCGCCCACCGCTCGCCGAAAACCGTTGCTTCCGCGCATCTGTGCGCGACCGTGGGACTACCGGTCGCGCACAGTGCGCGCCTGCATGGAAGATTCTCCTGCGCCGCGGAGGCGGCATTTCCTGACGGCACCATGCGCTTCGTAAAGGCGCTTCGCGAGCAGATGTTTTCGATCGATCCGCCTGCAACTGCCGTTCCGGCGGCACGCGGAGGGCACCCCGCGAAAGGCCTGCATGGCGCGGCAGCTGCTAGTGCCGCTGCTCGTCCTGCGACTTCTTCAACGCGCGGTAATGCTCCAGCTGTTGTGCGGCATCCTTTTCGGCCTTGTCCCGCCGATCCTGCAGCCGCTCCAGCGTACCGCGCTGGCTGGAAACCACATTGCGCTGGTCGGCGATGCTGTCGACCAGGAACTTGGGCACCTTCTCCTTGGCGCGCTCGATATCCGCGGCGCGTCCGAGCAGGTCGGCCAGGGTCTTTTCCTGGCTGTGCAGGTTCAGGCGCGTGGTGTTGATCTGCTGGTCGATGCTGTCCAGTTCCTCCTGCTGCGCCTGCTTGAGCGAGGCCTCGTCGCCATAGGCGTTGAGCATCTGCAGGTCGGCGCGGCGGCGCGCTTCCTCCGCGCGGCGCTGGGCGGCCTGTTCGGCGGCGACCTTGTCCGCGGCGGCGCGTTCCTCGGGGCTCAGCTGGCGCTCGACGTGGCGCACCACGTAGCCCTGGTCGTTGACCAGGTCGTACCCGTATTTCATGGCCTCGGCGGTGAGACTGTCGCTGTAATGCGACAGGCCCTTGGCGTCGCGCCAGTGGTAGCGGATGCCGGCGGCCTTCTGGGCGTGGGCGGTCAGGACCGTCGTCGCCAGGGCGATGGCAACGACGTAAACGAGCTTGCGCATGGATACCCCCTCCTGGCGGGCAGTATAGCCACCGTGCGGCAACCGCCTAAAGCGTGGACGAAGGGCGCGGTCGGGCGTGTGACGTCGTTCGCCACTTGGGTCATGCGGACACGCCGTAGCGACCGCGATAGTCGAGCAGGCGCGCGTGTTCGGCGGCCAGCTCCGGGCGCTCGCCGGCATACGCGAGCACCTCGTCCAAGCCGGTGATGGCAATCACCGGGATGCCATGGTCGCGAGCCACTTCCTGCGCGGCGGAAAGCTCGCCCTGGCCACGCTCCTGCCGGTCCAGCGCGATCAGCACGCCGGCCGGGGTAGCGCCATGCGCACGGATCAGCGCCAGCGACTCGCGGACCGCGGTGCCGGCAGTCATCACGTCATCGACGATCAGCACGCGTCCTGCCAGCGGTGCGCCGACCAGCAGCCCGCCTTCGCCGTGGTCCTTGGCTTCCTTGCGGTTGTACGCCCAGGGCAGGTCGCGGCCGTGGCTGGTGGCCAGCGCGATGGCGGTGGCGGCGGCCAGGGCGATGCCCTTGTAGGCCGGGCCGAACAGCATGTCCACCGGCAGCCCTGCACGCACCAGCGCGGCGGCGTAGGCCTCGCCCAGCCGCGCCAGCGCGGCGCCGGAATCGATCCGGCCAAGGTTGAAGAAGTACGGGCTCTGGCGGCCGGACTTGAGTGTGAAGTCGCCGAAGCGCAGCACGTCGCGTGCGAGCGCCAGTTCGATGAAGTCGCGTTGGTAGGGTTGCATGGGTTGTCGGCATGGAGATTCGGGAATCGACGGCTATTATCCATGGGTTCCCCAAGCCGAAGAGTCCGCCCCGCATGAGAATCGTCACGCTCAACGCCAACGGCATCCGCTCGGCCGCCAGCAAGGGCGTGTTCGACTGGCTACGCACGCAGCAGGCCGACGTGGTCTGCCTGCAGGAAACCAAGGCGCAGGAAGGCCAGCTCACCGATGCGATGTTCCGCCCGGACGGCCACCATTGCTTCTATCGCGACGCGACCTGCAAGAAGGGCTACAGCGGCGTGGCGATCTACGCGCGGCGCGAGCCCGACGCGGTGCTCACCGAGCTCGGCTGGGAGCCGTTCGATTGCGAAGGACGCTACATCGAGGCGCGCTTCGGCAACCTGTCGGTGGTCTCGCTGTACGTGCCTTCGGGTTCCTCGGGGGAGGAACGCCAGCAGTTCAAGTTCAAGGCGATGGATTTCCTGGCACCCATCTTCGATGAGTGGCTCAACAGCGGCCGCGACTACGTGATCTGCGGCGACTGGAACATCGTCCACACGAAGAACGACATCAAGAACTGGACGTCCAACCAGAAGAATTCCGGTTGCCTGCCTGCCGAACGCGCCTGGCTGGACCTGCTGTTCCATACCCGCGGCTGGGTCGACAGCTTCCGGGCGATCAAGCCGGATGCGGTCGAATACACCTGGTGGTCCAACCGTGGCCGGGCGCGCGAGAACAACGTCGGATGGCGCATCGACTACCAGGTCTGCACGCCGGGCCTGCGCGAGCGCATGCGCGCCTGCTCCGTCTACCGCGAACAGCGCTTCTCCGACCATGCGCCGTACACGGTCGACTATGCCGACTGAGCCGGTCGCCGCTGCACCATCCAAGCCGTCGATCTGGCGCGCCTTCGCGCAACCGGCGGCGGGCACGATGGCGCTGCTGGGATTCTCGTCGGGCCTGCCGTTCCTGCTGGTGGCGGGCACGCTGGCGTACTGGCTGAAGGAAAACGGGATCAAGCTGGAGGAGATCACGATGATCGCCAGCGCGGGTCTGACCTACGCGTTCAAGTTTGTGTGGGCGCCACTGCTCGACCACTGGCGGATCCCCGGCTTCGCGCGGCTGGGCCAGCGCCGCGGCTGGCTGCTGTTCGCGCAGTTGTGCGTCACCGCCGGGCTGCTGGCCATGGCGCTGCTGACGCCCAGCCAGTTGTGGCCTTTCGTGGCGGCCACGCTGCTGGTGGCGTTCTTCGGCGCGACGCAGGACATCGCGGTGGACGCCTACCGCATCGAGATCGCGCCATCGCACGTGCAGGGCGCGCTGGTGGCGACCTACGCGTTGGGTTACCGCATCGGGTTACTGCTGGCCGGTGCGGTGGCGCTGATCATGGCCGACCATGTGCCCTGGTCCGTGGTCTACCTCGTGATGGCCGCCTCGATGGCGATTCCGATCGCCACCACCTTGCTGGCGCGCGAGCCGGACGTGCTGCGCACGCGCCCGGAGAGCTGGCGCGTGGCCATGCGCGAGAGCGTGGTCGATCCGTTTGCCGATTTCTTCCGGCGCTATGGCTGGCAGGCGGCGGGCCTGGTGCTGCTGTTCATCCTGCTGTTCAAGGTTCCCGAGCAGGCGACCATCGGCGGCATCATGAGCCCGTTTTATCGGGACATGCAGTTCTCCAAGACCGAGATCGGAGCGATCACCAAGATCTACGGCGTCTGGATCGGCATCGTCGGCGTGTTCCTTGGCGGCGCGGCGGTAGCGCGCTGGGGTGCGTGGCGTTCGCTGGGCGTGACGATCGTGCTCTGCGGCTGCAGCAACCTGTTCTACCTCGTGCTGATCAGCCACCCGGGCAACCTGGTGGCGCTCACCCTGGTGATCTCCGCCGAGAACCTCACGCTCGGGATGCTGGGCCCGCCGACGGTGGCGTTCCTGTCGATGCTGGTCAACCGCCAGCACACCGCGACCCAGTACGCCCTGCTCAGCTCGCTGGTGAACCTGCCGGGCAAGCTGTTGGGCTTTTTCGCCGGCGGCATCGCCACGGCCGCGGGCTATGGCGGTTACTTCGTGCTCACGGTGGTGGCACTGATCCCGGCGATGTTGCTGTATGTCCTGCTGTGGCGCCGCTTCCGCGCCGCCGAACAGGCCGAAGGCTAGCTTCGGCGACCGGCACCGGGGCCGCCCGGGTAGGGGTGCCGGGCGTGCCGAGAGGCCTGCTGCAAACCCCACGGGTCTGTGCCACCATGCGCTGCCAGCTGGGCATGCGTGACACGGAGCGACGCACGTGCCGGACCTCGTCATACGACACATCGACAGCTTGATGGCCGAGCGGATCAAGATGCTCGCGAAGGACCGCCATTGGTCCATCAACGATGTCGTGCTGCATGCCTTGCGGCACGGCCTGGGCCTGAGCGCCGCCGGGCAGATCTCCAGCGAGGCCATGCTCGACCCGGGCAGCCTGGTGTTGGGTGGGCATTGGGATCTGACCGAGAAGGCGGCCTTCCAGGAAGCCATCCAGGCGCTTTCGCTGACTCGACCGACGCAGCTGGCGCCCGCCCGCGTTGCGAAGCTGAGCTAAACCGCCGCGATCATTCCCGCGGAGCCAGGTACAGCGCGCCGAGCACCCGCTGGCCGTGCGCGCCGGTAACCGCCGGCAGGTTGCCGGGCAGCCCGAGTACCCGTTGGCGCGCCAGCCAGGCGAACGCCGCCGCTTCCAGATAGTCCGGATCGATGCCGTGCTCGGCGGTGCTTGCCACGCGTCGAGGCGCCAACCACTCGGCCAGTCGCGCCATCAATCGAGAGTTGTGTACGCCGCCGCCGCACACCAGTACGTCCGTCGCCGCGGGCGCATGGGCCTCGATCGCGTCGGCCACCGTATGCGCCGTCAATTCCAGCAAGGTGGCCTGCACGTCGGCCGGCGACAACAGCGCCACGCGCGGCTGGCGCAACAACCAGGCGAGGTGGAAATGCTCGCGGCCGGTGCTCTTGGGCGGTGGCAGCGCGAAGTAGGCATCGGCCAGCAGGGCCTCGAGCAGCGGCGCGTCCACCTTGCCCGCAGCGGCGAACGCGCCGTCGCGGTCGAACGGCTCGCCGCGTTGTTCCAGGCACCAGGCATCCAGCAGGCCATTGGCGGGGCCGGTATCGAAGCCGAGCACCTGCCCTTCAGGCCCAAGCACGGTGATATTGGCGATGCCGCCCAGGTTGAGCACCACGCGGGTGGCCCCCGGCTGGCCGAGCAACATGGCGTGCACTGCCGGCAACAGCGGCGCGCCCTGGCCGCCGGCCGCGACATCGGCGCGGCGGAAATCGGCGACCACGTCGATGCCACAGTTCTCGGCGATGACCGTGGGATCGCCGATCTGCAGCGTGAAGGGCGCCTCGCCGCCTGGGCGATGGCGCACCGTCTGGCCGTGCGAGCCGATCGCGCGTACGGCGGACCGGGCGATCGCGTTGATCTCCAGTAGCGCCTGTGCGGCATCGGCGAAGTGGCGCCCGACGGCGACATCCAGCCGCCCGTAGGTGTCCAGATTGAAAGCGGTCAGGTCCTGCGCCAACGCCAGCACGCGCTCGCGCAAGGCAGCGGGCCACGGGTGGGTGAGGGCCGCGCGCAGTCGCGGCAAGCCTTGTTCGAAAGACACCAGCGCGACGTCGATGCCGTCGGCGCTGGTGCCAGAGATCAGCCCCAGATAGAGGGCCGATGCGTCATCCGCGGTAGCCAAGGGCCGGCGTCAGTCGTCGTTGCGCGTGGCCGAGTGCAGCTGGGCGAGCTTGACGTTGGCGTCCATTGCCTTCAGGCGCGCCAGCTGCGGGCGCACGACCTGGCTCTCGAAGCGGGCCAATTGTGCAGCCGGCAGCGGCTGCGGCTTGGGCAGGGTCACCGTCTGCGGATCGCGCTGCACGCCATTGACGCGGAATTCGTAGTGCAGATGGGGGCCGGTCGCCAGGCCGGTCATGCCCACGTAGCCGATCACCTGGCCCTGGCTGACGTGCTGGCCCACGCGCTCCTTGGCGAAGCGCGACATGTGGCCGTAGGCCGTGCTGATGTTCGTGTTGTGCTGGATCACCACGAAATTGCCGTAGCCGCGCATCCAGCCCTTGAACTTGATTACGCCATCGCCGGCGGCATGGATCGGCGTGCCGCTGGGGGCCGCATAGTCCACGCCCTTGTGTGCGCGCATGCGACCCAGGATCGGGTGCATGCGGCCGGCGCTGAAGCGCGAGGAAATGCGCGTGAAGTCCACCGGGATGCGCAGAAACGACTTCTGGATCGGGCGGCCGTCCTCGCTGAACCAGCCGTAGCGGCCGTCGGCCTTCTTGAAGCGGTACGCCGTGTAGCGATGGCCCTGGTTGACGAACTCGGCGGCGACGATATCGCCCTCGGCGAAGTAGCTGCCGTCGCGGTAGACGTCATCGTAGATGACCGTGAAGCTGTCGCCGTCGCGCAGGTCCTGCACGAAGTCGATGTCGTACTTGAACAGGTCCGCCAGCTTGCCGACCATGCCCTGGCTCATGCCCGCCCTGGCCGCGGCGGCGTACAGCGAACTGGTGATGGTGCCGTGGGAAACGTGTTCGCGAGTCTCCATCGCGCGCGGCTGGATGTTCAGCGTGGCCTGATCGCCGTCGAAGCGGACCACCGCGCGGTTGGCTTCATCCTTGTCGAAGCGGATGCCCTTCAGGCTGCCGTCGCCGCTGAGCAGGAAGTCGAATTCCTGATGCGGGCGAATGTTGTGGAACGCGCCCTTGGCGGCGCCGGCCGCGTCCATCACGCGCTGCAGGTCGGCCAGCGTCAGGCCCTGGTCCTGGAAGATATCCGACAGTGTCTGGCCGGGCTGTACCTGCACCACATGCCAGTCTTCCATCGCGCGGGTGGACGCGACCACCGGCGAAACCTTCGGCAGCGTGAGCGGCAACAGGGTGTGGGCGGCGGGCTGCGGATCGGGCCGCATCGCGCTGGCCCAGGCGGGCA
>NZ_CP088251.1:3385000-3547500 GCF_021117405.1 Frateuria edaphi | reverse complement strand
CGTGAAAAGGGAAACAACCCAGACCCGCAGCTAAGGTCCCCAAGTTCTAGCTAAGTGGAAAACGATGTGGAAAGGCATAGACAGCCAGGAGGTTGGCTTAGAAGCAGCCACCCTTTAAAGAAAGCGTAATAGCTCACTGGTCGAGTCGGTCTGCGCGGAAGATTTAACGGGGCTAAGCTAGACACCGAAGCTCGGGGTGCACACTTTGTGTGCGCGGTAGAGGAGCGTTCCGTACGCCTGCGAAGGTGGATCGAGAGGTCTGCTGGAGGTATCGGAAGTGCGAATGCTGACATGAGTAACGATAATGGGGGTGAAAAGCCCCCACGCCGAAAGCCCAAGGTTTCCTCGCGCAACGTTCATCGGCGCAGGGTGAGTCGGCCCCTAAGGCGAGGCAGAAATGCGTAGTCGATGGGAAGCAGGTTAATATTCCTGCACTTTTCTTAAGTGCGATGTGGGGACGGAGAAGGTTAGGTCTACCCGGCGTTGGTTGTCCGGGGGAAAGGCGGTAGGCATGAATCTTAGGCAAATCCGGGATTCTCTATGCCGAGCACCGAGACGAGCCCTATTGGGCGAAGTGACTGAGACCACGCTTCCAGGAAAAGCCACTAAGCTTCAGCTTAAGAAAAACCGTACCGTAAACCGACACTGGTAGGCAGGGTGAGAATCCCAAGGCGCTTGAGAGAACTCGGGTGAAGGAACTAGGCAAAATGGCACCGTAACTTCGGGAGAAGGTGCGCCCATCGGGGTGGTCACGTGCGTGACTGAGCTCTGATGGGTCGCAGTAACCTGGCCGCTGCGACTGTTTATCAAAAACACAGCACTCTGCAAACACGAAAGTGGACGTATAGGGTGTGACGCCTGCCCGGTGCTGGAAGGTTAATTGATGGGGTCAGCCGCAAGGCGAAGCTCTTGATCGAAGCCCCAGTAAACGGCGGCCGTAACTATAACGGTCCTAAGGTAGCGAAATTCCTTGTCGGGTAAGTTCCGACCTGCACGAATGGCGTAACGACAGCGGCGCTGTCTCCACCCGAGACTCAGTGAAATTGAAATCGCTGTGAAGATGCAGCGTTCCCGCGGCAAGACGGAAAGACCCCGTGAACCTTTACTATAGCTTTACACTGAACGTTGAGTTCTTCTGTGTAGGATAGGTGGGAGGCTTTGAAGCGCAGACGCCAGTTTGCGTGGAGCCATCCTTGAAATACCACCCTGAAGTGCTTGACGTTCTAACCTAGGCCCGTAATCCGGGTCAGGGACCGTGTATGGTGGGTAGTTTGACTGGGGCGGTCTCCTCCCAAAGCGTAACGGAGGAGCACGAAGGTACGCTCAGCGCGGTCGGACATCGCGCACTGTGTGCAAAGGCATAAGCGTGCTTGACTGCAAGATCGACGGATCAAGCAGGTACGAAAGTAGGTCTTAGTGATCCGGTGGTTCTGTATGGAAGGGCCATCGCTCAACGGATAAAAGGTACTCCGGGGATAACAGGCTGATACCGCCCAAGAGTTCATATCGACGGCGGTGTTTGGCACCTCGATGTCGGCTCATCACATCCTGGGGCTGTAGCCGGTCCCAAGGGTATGGCTGTTCGCCATTTAAAGTGGTACGCGAGCTGGGTTCAGAACGTCGTGAGACAGTTCGGTCCCTATCTGTCGTGGGCGTTGGAGATTTGAGGGGGGCTGCTCCTAGTACGAGAGGACCGGAGTGGACGTTCCGCTGGTGTTCGGGTTGTCTCGCCAGAGGCATTGCCCGGTAGCTACGAACGGAAGTGATAACCGCTGAAAGCATCTAAGCGGGAAGCACGCCCCAAGATGAGATCTCCCGAGAGCTTGACTCTCCTTAAGGCACCATCAAGACTAGGTGGTTGATAGGCGCGATGTGGAAGTGCAGCAATGCATTGAGCTTACGCGTACTAATGCGCCGTGCGGCTTGACCATATAACCCCAAGACGCTTCGAATGTCTTTGCCGATACATCTCGATTCACCAACTCGCTTGTCACTCGTTTACCCCTTTTGAAGCCGGCGCTTGATAGCGCTGCTTCAACCCCTTCCCTGGCGGCCATAGCGCTGTGGTCCCACCCGATCCCATCCCGAACTCGGAAGTGAAACGCAGCCGCGCCGATGGTAGTGTGGCTTGTCCATGCAAGAGTAGGTCACCGCCAGGGGCTTTATCCTGAAACACCCTCATCGGCAACGGTGGGGGTTTTTCTTTGCCTGCGTTCGTGCGGCGCTTCAGGCGCACCTGCGAATGGTTCGCACGGTCCTGCAACGGTCCCGACCGCATGCGCGACCGGCGCGCGTCGGACGCCACCGCCGATCATTGCCAAGGCGGCCGGCCCGCCGATGTTGGACCGTTACCCCTGTAGGAGCGCCCCTTGGCGCGACCGCCATGCACCGGCTGCCACTACCGGCCACCATCCCTCACTGCCCGCAGTCGCGCACCAGCGTTCGACCGGCAGCTGTGGTCGCGGCCCGTCACCGGCGGGCAATCCCACCGCCAACATCGAAGGTCGGGACAGGGAGACCCACCGCTTGGCCGGCGCGTCGATGGACGGCACACCGCGGCCGAGTCCCTACACGGACGTTCCGCGCATCCGATGCGTTTTCCGCGGCCTTTCAACGGCAGGCGCACGCAGGTGCGCTCCTGCAGGACCGCGGGGCAGCTGTTCCCGCCATGCCCGCGGTAGGCGTTGTTGTCGATAATGTGCGGAAACGGGGATGTTGCGTCTTTTCCGTGTTCAACAGGCGCCAGCCGCAAAAGCGCCCCCGAGCCGGGCCTTGCACTTTGGCTTCGAGCAATCGCGCCTTTCGGAGCGCCTTTGTCATCTGGCCGCCCCATGCCTCTATGATGCAAAGGACTACGACGCGGCGCCGAGGGAGACGCAGCCTTGTTCGTTCATGTGGAGACACGGCGACGTTCCACCATGCAGTGGGCGACGCTGCTGCTGGTGCTCGTGTGCGTGGCCAGCTTCGTGGCACTGGCATTGATGGCGCCACCAAAGCGGATCTCGTTCCTGCTGGAGTGGGGCACGATCCCGGCCAACATTTTCGACACGCGCGAAGCGCTGTGGCGCCAGATGGGCGACCCGGCTCTGCTCCGGCTATTCACGGCGCTGTTCATCCATGTGGCTTGGATCCACCTCTTGAGCAATCTGCTCTTCCTGGTGATCTTCGGTTTGCCGGCGGAGCGCACGCTGGGCTCGGCCCGGTTTCTCTCGTTGTTCGTCGCGGGTGGGATCGTCGCCAATCTGGTGGGCGCGTTGACGCTTGCCGGCGTGCGGCTGCCGATCATTGGCTGCAGCGGTGCGGTCTCGGCGGTACTCGGCGCGTACGCGGCATTGTTCCCGCGGGCGCGGTTGGGGCTGGTTTTGCCGCTGGGTCTGTTCCTCGAATTCGTACGCGTGCCAGCCTACCTGCTGATCGGTATCTGGGTTTTGCTGCAGTTGCTCTTCAGCTACGCCGGCCCGAGCTACGGAGCGGTCGTGTGGTGGACACACATCGCCGGATTCCTGTTCGGCATGTTGTTCGCGCTGTTCTCGCGCGAAGCGATTGCGCGCCGCCTGCGCGGCTAAACTGCGCGCCATGCGTACCAGAAAACTCTACAAGGTGACCTTCCTGCACCTGGGCAAGTGCTACGAGCTGTACGCGCGGCACGTCGACACCAGTGCGCTGTGGGGTTTCACCGAAGTCGGCGAACTGGTGTTCGAGCCGGCCGGCTCGGGCTTGCTGGTGGACCCCACCGAGGAACGCCTGCGCGACGAATTCGCCGATACGCAGGTGCTTCATCTGCCGATGCAGTCGATCGTTCGCATCGAGGAAGTCGAACGCAAGGGCACGCTGGTCATCCGCGACGCGAACGATGGCCAGAAGGTGACGCCTTTCCCGATGCCGACAAAACCAAGATGAGCAGCACCCGCTGACCGGATGGTGTGTCTTGCCGGCCGAACGCTTCGACAAGACTGCCCGCTTGCCCGCTTCGCCTTGCGCTTGACGGGTGCCTAGGCCGCGCTGAGCCCATGGCGCAGGCCAAAACCGCGCATGACCCGGCGTGCGATTGGCGTGGCGGCCACTTCGCGCCAGATCCGGTGCGGGTCGCTGCCTTCGTTCCGCATCGCTTCGCGCTTGCGATGGATGTAGGCGCGCATCACGTCCGCGTTGAACTCCGGGTGGAACTGCACACTCACCGCATTGGGGGCGTAGCGAAGCAGATGGTGCGGATCACGCGCCGAGCGCGCCAGCACCGTGGCGCCGGGTGGCGGCTCCAGCACGCTCTGTTCGTGCGTCGTATGGGCGCGGAAACTGGTGGGGAGCCGGGCGGTAAGAGGATCGTGGCCGGCAGCTGCGGTGAGCTCGATCGGCAGCGTGCCGATTTCCCGCCCGCCCGGCAGGTAGTCCACGCGACCGCCCAGCGCATGCGCCATCAACTGGTGGCCGTAGCAGACGCCGAACAGCGGCAGATGCGCATCCATGGCATTGCGGATCCAGCCAGCGGTACGTTCACTCCAGGCGGCTCGTTCGGTGACCATCGCGGCCGAACCGGTGATCAATGCGCCAGCGACGTTGCTCGGCGGGGGCAGGCTCTCCCCGGCGGCGACGTCGACCACCTGAAGGCGGACGGGTGACAGTGCCGCGCAGAGGCGGAACCAATGGGGAAAATCGCCGTGACGCGCGCGGATGGCATCGGGCGCACGGCCAGTGCGAATGATCAGGATAGGTTTCATGCGGACGTCTGGATGCCTAAAGCCTAGGATTGGCTTTCATGTTCGATCGGTGGCAATACCGTGAGTACTTCCTGCACCGTGGTCAAGCCCTTGGCCACCTGCGCCGCGGCCGATATGCGCAGCGGCTGCATGCCTTCGGCCAGCGCAGCCTCGCCAAGCCTGGCCAAGTCGAGTTGGGCCGAGATCAGGCCGCGCAGGCGCGAGCTGAGGCGCAGCATCTCGTAGACGCCCGTGCGACCCATGAAGCCGGTATTGCGACACTCCAGGCAGCCGACCGGCTCGAAAACCCTATGCGGCGCCGGCAGCGACCAACCGTGCGTGAGCGCGGTCCAGGTGTGCGGATCCTGTTGTGCCTCGCGCTTGCAGTGCGGGCATAGCGTGCGCACAAGGCGCTGGGCGACCACGCCGGTCAGCGTGGACTGGATGAGGTAATGCGGTACGCCCAGGTCGAGCAGGCGGGTCACCGCGCTCGGTGCGTCGTTGGTGTGCAGGGTGGACAGCACCAGGTGGCCGGTCAGCGACGCCTGCACCGCCATCTGCGCGGTTTCTAGGTCGCGGATCTCACCGATCATGATGATATCCGGGTCCTGGCGCAGCAGCGTACGCACGCCGGCGGCGAAGTCCAGGTCGATCGAGGCCTGCACCTGCATCTGGTTGAGCTCGGGGCTGACCATCTCGATCGGGTCTTCCACCGTGCAGACGTTGAGCTCCGGCCGCGCCAGGTGCTTGAGCGTCGAATACAGCGTCGTGGTCTTGCCCGAGCCGGTCGGGCCGGTCACCAGCACGATCCCGTGTGGGCGTTCGACCATCGAGCGCCAGATTTCGCCTTCCTCGGGCGAGAAACCCAGCTGCGAGAAATCCTTGGCCACGATGTCCGGATCGAAGATGCGCATCACCACCTTCTCGCCGAAGGCGGTGGGCATGGTCGAGATGCGCAGCTCGACCTCGCGCCCGGCGGATGAGCGCGTCTTGATGCGACCGTCCTGCGGGCGTCGCTTCTCGGCCACGTCCATGCGCGCCAGGATCTTGATGCGCGCGGTCACCGCGGTCATCACCGGCGGCGGCAACTCGAACACCTTGTGCATCACGCCGTCGATGCGAAAGCGCATCTGTCCGGCGTCGCGCCGCGGCTCCAGGTGGATGTCCGACGCGCGCTGCTCGAAGGCGTACTGCAGCAGCCAGTCGACGATGTGCACGACATGGCGGTCGTCCGCGCCGACCTCGCCGGTCTTGCCCAGCTCCACCAACTGCTCGAAATTGAGGATCGCAGCCGAACTGTCGTAGCCGGCGCCCTTGGCGTCCTGCGCCATCTGGATCGAGCGCTGCACGCCGTAGAACTCGGCCAGGTACCGGTTGATGTCCAGCGGGCTGGCCACCACCCGGCGCACGTCCCGGCGGAGCATCTGCGCCAGGTCGCCCGCCCAGGCCGCGTCGAACGGCTCGCAGCTTGCGAAGGTCACCTCGGACGGCGTGGCGGCGACTGGCAGGATGCGATGGCGCGTGGCATAGGCATGGCTGACCACCTGGGTCACCGCCGCCACGTTGATCTTCATCGGATCGATCTTGAGGTAGGGCAGTGCTGCCTGGCCGGCCAGCCATTCGGTCAGCGCTTCCAGGCTCAGCGGACGGCCCGGTTCGCGCAGGTTCGCCAGCTTGGCGTTGGCGATCAGCACAAGCGGGTGCAGCTCGACCGTGCTGCGTCCCGCGCGCACGCCCATGCGCACGTTCTTGGCATCATCGGCGGCGACGTAGCCGTCCACCACCAGCGCGGCCAGCACGTCGTCCAGCCCCAGCCGGCCACGACGACCGAGCAGGGATGCGATTTGCGGTGATGCGGCCATCGAAGACGGGCTCCCACGGGTGCGTTCGAGCGGCGCCGGACCAGTGCCTGCGCGGGCTTTGGCTATACTAACGCGCTTTGTAGTTGGGCCAATCGCCATGCCAGCGCGCACTTTCCAGGACGTGATCCAGACCCTCAACCGCTACTGGGGCGCGCAAGGTTGCGTGCTCCTGCAGCCGCTGGACACCGAGGTCGGCGCAGGTACCTTCCACCCGGCGACCTTCCTGCGCGCGCTTGGGCCCGAGCCCTGGGCGGCTGCCTACGTGCAGCCTTCGCGCCGTCCCACCGATGGCCGCTACGGCGAAAATCCCAACCGCCTGCAGCACTACTACCAGTACCAGGTGGTGATGAAGCCCAACCCGGAGAACATCCTGGAGCTGTACATCGGCTCGCTGAAGGAGCTCGGGCTCGATCCGCTGGTGCACGACCTGCGTTTCGTCGAGGACAACTGGGAATCGCCCACGCTCGGCGCCTGGGGCCTGGGCTGGGAGGTCTGGCTCAACGGCATGGAAGTGACCCAGTTCACCTACTTCCAGCAGGCCGGCGGCCTCGAGTGCCGTCCGGTGACCGGTGAGATCACCTACGGCCTCGAGCGCCTCGCGATGTACCTGCAAAACGTGGACAACGTCTACGACCTGATCTGGACCGACGGTCCACGTGGTGTGGTCACCTACGGCGATGTGTTCCACCAGAACGAAGTGGAACAGAGCACCTATAACTTCGAGCACGCCAACGTGCCGGAGCTTCTGCGCTGGTTCGACGTGTGCGAAGCCACCGCCAACCAGCTGATCGGCGCCGGACTGCCGTTGCCGGCCTACGAGCAGGTGATGAAGGCCAGCCACACCTTCAACCTGCTCGACGCCCGCCGTGCCATCAGCGTGACCGAGCGCCAGCGCTACATCCTGCGCGTGCGCACGCTCTCGCGTGCCGTCGCCGAAGCCTACGTGGCGCAGCGCGAGAAACTGGGTTTTCCCGGCCTGAAGAACGTTTCCAAGGAGCAGGCCGCATGAGCGCCGCCAAATCGCTGCTGATCGAACTGGGCACCGAGGAGCTGCCGCCCAAGGCGCTCGACGAACTGTCGCAGGCGTTCCTGGACGGAATCGTCCAGGGCCTGGGCAAGCGCGGCATCGAAGGCGGGCTGGACGAGGCGCGCGCCTACTGCACGCCGCGCCGGCTGGCCGTGTACGTGCCGGCGGTCGCTGCCACGCAGCCGGAACAGCATGTCGAACGCCGCGGTCCGGCGCTCACGGCCGGGCTGGACGCACAGGGCCAGCCCTCCAAGGCGTTGACCGGCTTCGCGCAGTCCTGCGGCGTCGAGGTGGACCAGCTGGAAAAGCTCGAGACCGACAAGGGCGCGTGGTTCGTGTTCCGCGCGGTCAAGCCCGGCCAGTCGCTGGCCGCGCTGCTGCCGGAGATCGTCGAGGAGGCGCTCAGGGGCCTGCCGGTCCCGCGCCCGATGCGCTGGGCCGACCACGACTACGCCTTCGTGCGCCCGGCGCACTGGCTGGTGATGCTGCATGGCGCGGACATCATCGACGGTGAGGTGCTGGGCCTGAAGAGCGGCCGCAAGTCGCGCGGCCACCGCTTCATGCATCCCAATCCCGTGCATGTGACCGACGCCGACGGCTGGCTCGACGCGCTGCGCGCGGCCAAAGTGCTCGCCGATCCGCTCGAGCGTCGTGAACGCATCCAGGCGGAAGTGGCCCGCGCCGCTGGGCAGACCGGCGGCGAACCGCGCCTGGACGATGCCCTGCTGAACGAGATCGCCAACCTCACCGAATGGCCGGCGGCGATCGCCTGTGCCTTCGAGCGCGAGTTCCTCGCCGTGCCGCCCGAAGCGCTGGTCACCACCATGGAGACCAACCAGAAGTTCGTGCCGGTATTCGACGTCGCAGGTTCGCTCAGCGAGCACTTCATCGGCGTGGCCAACATCGAGTCGAAGGACCCGGCCGAGATCCGCAAGGGCTACGAGCGCGTGATCCGCCCGCGCTTCGCCGATGCCAAGTTCTTCTGGGACGAGGACCTCAAGACGCCGCTGGCGAGCTATCAGGAGCCGCTGAAGAACGTTACCTACCAGCAGGCCTTGGGCAGCCTGTGGGACAAGAGCGTGCGCGTGGCCGAACTCGCCCGCGTCATCGCCAGCCGCGTGGGTGTCGATGCCGGCGCCGCCACGCGCGCCGCTTCGCTGGCCAAGTGCGATCTGCTGACCCGCATGGTCGGCGAGTTTCCCGAACTGCAGGGCGTGATGGGTCGCTACTACGCACAGCGCCAGGGCGAAGGCGAGGCAGTGGCGCAGGCGCTGGACAGCTACTACCAGCCGCGTTTCGCCGGCGATGCCATCGCCGCCGACGCCGTCGGCCAGGTACTCGCCGTGGCCGAACGACTCGACACGCTGGCCGGCATCTTCGCCGTCGGCATGAAGCCCAGCGGCAACAAGGATCCGTTCGCGCTGCGCCGCGCGGCGCTCGGCCTGGCGCGCACGCTGGTCGAGGCAAGCCTGGAGCTGGATCTGCGCGCCAGTTTCGCCGAGGCGCTGGACCTGTTGCCGGACACGGCGCTGGCCGCCGGCCTCAAGCCGCGCAAGGATGGCAAACCGGCGGTGTTCGATGCCGGCGCGCGCCGCGCCGCACTGCTGGGCGAACTCGCCGAGTTCGTGTTCGACCGCTTGCGCGGCTACTACGCCGAACTGGGTTTCACTCCCGAGCAGTTCGAGGCGGTGCTGGCCGTGGGACCGGCCACGCTGCCGGACTTCGACCGTCGGCTGCGTGCAGTGGGGGAATTCGGCCGTCGTTCCGAAGCGGCCAGTCTGGCCGCCGCCAACAAGCGCGTGGCCAACATTTTGCGCAAGGCCGAGGAAGAAACCGGCATCGCGCCAGGCGGCGTGGTCGACCCGGCCTGTTTCGACTCGCCCGCCGAGCATGACCTGGCTAACGCGCTGGACGCCGCCCTTGCCGATACCGCCGCGCCGCGTGCCGCCGGCGACTACACCGCCGTGCTCACGCGCCTGGCGCAGCTGCAGGCGCCGGTGGACGCTTTCTTCGACAGCGTGCTGGTCAACGCCGAGGACGTCCGCGTGCGCGCCAATCGCCTCGCCCTGCTGGCCAGCCTGAAAGCGCAGTTCGCGGCGGTCGCCGATATCGCGCGTCTGTAGTGTCGGATCGGGACCGGCGCATCTTCCCGCGCTCCGGGCGATCAAAGCTGTGCCTGGACCCGGTAGTCGTCGGCTTTGATGCGCCGGGCCACTCTCCGACAGACAGCTAAGTGCGCTCTCGCGGTTTTCGTCCGCGAACTCGAATGCCCGTACCGCGGACCATGATCGGCCGAATCAGGCGCCGGTGCGCCCGATCCGCTCGGCCAGCTGGCGGTTGAACGTCAGCATCGCGTCGGTATCCACGCGAATGCCGCCCGGGCCCATGGCCTCGTAAAGCTTGGCCAGAAGATCGGTGTGGTCGGCCAGCGGAAGTCGTTGCCCGGCCAGTTCCAGTTCCGATTGCAGGATGCGCATCGCAGCGTTGAGGCGTTGCGTGTCCACGCTGGTGCTCGAGGTGACCAGAACGTGGCCGGTTGCACCGTCCAGGCGTGCGCGTGGCCGCTGCGTGGTGTCGCTGCTGGTTTGCTCGTCGGCGCCGGATTGGTCCACGTCCGTCAGGATCGCGCCCTCGCCGGCGACCAGCCAGATCAACGAAATCCCGAGCGTGCGCGCAAGGGTCACGCAGCGTGCGCGCGAGGGGTCGGTGTTGCCGTCGCGCCAGCTGCGCACCACGCCTTCGGAAAAGCCGCACATGCGGGCGATTTCGGTAGCGCTGCCGACGCGCTGGATCAGCAGTTTGATGCGGTCGGCGAAGGTGCCGGGGCTTTCGGATTGGGATGAGGGCGGTGCGAGGTTCATGGGCTTTTCCCGACATCAGGAAGCGTCACTGGCAGCCGCCGACCGGAAGCCGCCATGCGCCATCGTAGCGCGCCGTGCTTACCGCGGGCTTTGGCGTGCCTCGCCAGCGTTTATGCCATGTGAATGGCAAAAGGGACGTCGCCGGGGCTGCCATCAGTCTGGCTTGACTTTTGCCCGGGGGCGATTTTTTCCGCTATGCTTGGAACTTCCCCCGCGGAAAACGTACGCGAGACGCCGTACGGTTTGCGTGCATTCCCCAAAGCAAATGCTTTTCAATTGAATAGAGGTTTCCCCATGCGCAGGATGGTCTGGTCGCTGATGTCGGTAGCTGCGCTGGCACTGGCTGGCTGCAACGGCTCCAACGCCCCCGAACAGGGCAAGGGCGACAATGCCGCCGTCGCGGCGAAGGCGAACTCGGTCAGCGGCACGATCAACGTGCGCGGCGACAGCGCCGTCTCGCCGGACGCCAAGCTCACGGTCAACCTGGTCGACGTGTCCTCGACCGACCAGGCCGGCGCCGCGCTGGCTACCAAGACCATCGCACCGGTGCAGTTCCCGCAGTCGTTCGAGCTCACCTTCAACCCGGCCGACGTCAACCCGGCCGACCTGTACGTGGTCAAGGCCGACCTGACCGACGGCGAGCGTCACTACAAGATGGCGCTGCAGGCGCCGGTACTGACCAAGGGTGCGCCCAACCAGGTCACGATCGAACTGGTCGCCGAGCAGACCCCGGGCGAAAAGGAGCTGGCCGATTTCCAGTCCGTGCAGAAGCAGATCGGCGGCATGAAGATCAGCAACGGCACCAAGCTGGAGAAGGACGTCTCGCGTGCCTGGCAGGTGTTCCGCCAGAACGGGCAGGTGCAGTTCATCCGCGGCCGCGCCGATTACGGCGACAAGGGCTTCACCAGCACCGACTACGCCTACCGCGACGGCAAGCCGTGGGTGGTGGTGCAGCAGAAGAAGGCCAGCCAGGATGCCAAGCCCAGCTCGACCGAGCGCGCCGGCTGGGACAAGGACGGCAATCTGGTGCTCAAGCAGGTCGTCTCCGGCAGCAAGACCGACACGCTTGGCGATGACGAGGCCGCCAGCCTCAAGAACCAGGCCGAAAACATCCTCAAGCTGGCCACGGGCGGCAAGGGCAAGTAAGCCTTCCGCCTGCTCCCAATGGACGTCCAGCCATCTGGGCGTCCGGCCAAAAAAAAAGCCGCCCGAGGGCGGCTTTTTCGTGGAAGCGCGATCGGCGTCAGAAGCCGATCTTGACGCCCAGGTTCACGCTGTCGTCCTTCTGGGTGTCATCGCTGAAGCGGCCGTGATAGCCGAACCAGCCGGTGACGTTCGTGCTGAACTGGGCGGACAGGCCAAGATCGGCACCAAGCCAGGTCTTGTCCGGCACGTAGCCGGTGAGCGCGAAGGTGCCGGGCATGCCGACCAGGCCGGCCTGGACCTCGCGAGCATCGGCCTTGTCGTCGTGGTTCCAGGACACTTCCACGAACGGCATCAGCGTGGCGCCGCCGGCCTGCCACTGGCCCTGCAGGCGCCAGCCGAGCGATTCGAGCAATGCGTCGCGCTGCTGGCGGCCGAACCACATGGCGGTGCTGTCGTTGCCCGTCTCGGCGTAGCCGTTGACCTTCGCCGTCTGCCACTCCGCGCGCGCGAACGGTCCGGTCTTCAGGCCGTCGCTGCCGAACCACCAGCCGCCTTCGAGGCCGGCGCCGAGATGGGAGCCATCCGCCTTGCCGCTCTCGTTGCGGGTGGCGGCGCCCAGCTGGATGCGCCGGTTGATGTCCTTGAAGTTGGACTGGCCGAAACTGGCGAAGCCGCCCAGGTAACCGCCGCCGTTGTGGTACAGCGCGTAACCGAGGCCGGAAATGTCCTGCATCTTGTAGCCGCCAGCGCCACCGTTGAAATCGGCATTGTTCTGGCCCAGCGAGAGCGCAACGCCGACCGACACGTGGTCGTTCACGCGCGCGTCGGTGCCGAGGGTCAGGTTGACGTTGTCGCTGTCGGTGCCGGGCGAGCCACCGGTCGCGTCGAAGCGCTGCCGACCGTAATCCACGCTGGCGAAGAAGCGGGTATCGCTGCCCTGGCCATCGGCCAGCAGCTGGTTGCGGATCGCGCGGTACTGCGCGCCGGTCGCCGCCAGCGGCGCCTCGCCCAGCAGCGAAACCTGGCCCGGTGCCTCGAGGATGGACATCACATACTGGCCCAGCACCGCATGCGCCGCGGTGGTCGGATGCACGCCGTCGGCGAACACGTAGCTCTGGTCGGCGCCATCGGGGTAGGTATAGGGCAGGCCCGAACCGGCCGGACCGCACTGCACCGACGATGCGCCCGCGCCGCAGGCCGGCTCGTTGACGTTGGTGAAGCCGAAGGTCTGCGGGTCGGCAATGATCTCGTTGAACAGGCTGTAGACATTGACCGGAACGATGCCCACGCCCATTTGCGACAGGCCGGCGTTGAGCTGGCCGTTGAAGACCAGGCCGAGGCCGCCCAGCGCGGTTGCCGCCTCTGGACCTTGGGCAAGCGCCGAAGGCGTCAGGCCGATGTTGGGCAGGTTGAACACCAGGATGTTCTTGGCGCCCGCCGCCTGCAGCTGGCCGATCAGCTTGACCTCCTGCTGGGCCGCGGCGGCAACGCCCGCCTGTGCCTGTTCCGCGGTCTCGAACGCGCTGACCCCGGCGCCGGCGAGCACCGCCGCGTTCACCTGGGCGGTGACGGTCGGCGTGATCTGCGCGGTGAAGGCGGCGATCGCGGCCGGATCATTCGGAATGATGTTGTTGGCGATCGCCAGCGAGACCTGTTGCGTAATTGTCTGCGCGATCAGCTGCTGGGCGGTGGCCCCCGCGCCGGCGGCGGTGGCGTGATAGAAGATGTCGTTGGCGCCGCCCCAGATCGAGTACAGCGCATTGGCATCGACCGTGCCGGCGGCCAGGTAGCCGCCCACCTGGCTGGTCAGCGTGGGCACCGCGGCGGGCGTGCCCGGGGAATTGACGAGCACGCCGGCGCCGCCCCACGCGTAGTCCGAGCCCCCGGTCAGGGACGGCGCGATCGGCTGGCCAAGCGCGCTGGCGACGTTCTCGATGGCCAGGGTGCCGGGATTGGTGGTGAAGCGCAGCGGCGGCTGCACGCCGGGCGCGGTCGCCAGCGAGATGTTGCCGTTGTCGCTCAGGCTGTCGCCGAACACGACGACCTGGTCGAAATCGGTGGCCGCGGCGGCCGCGCTGAACAGCAGACCGGCGAGGATGGCGCCGGCAAGACGGGTACGGGGCATGACGGTGACGCTCCTTGAGGGGCCGGGATGGCCTTCGTTATTTGAGCGTCACGGTAATGCAGTCCATACGGAAGCGCATGCTGCGGCGCATCGCGTGTGCGCGGTGCGGAAAGGCCGGGCTGCGATTTGCCATCGCCGAGCGCGGCCAGGGCGAACGGTCCCCCGGCAAACTATCGCGTGGACTCGTTGTCGATCCGATCCCCTGCGGCCAAGCGCGTCGTGTCGAAACATCGTCGCGCCGCTCGTCGCGGTCCATAGGGCAAGAAACCGGCAAAGGACACCTACGTCCTGCGAACCACCGAGGCGAGGGGAAAAGTCATGACGGCCACGACGGCAGCGAAGAGAAAGCTGGTACTGAAGATGTCCGTCTCGCTGGACGGTTTCGTCGCCGGACCGAACGGCGAGGCCGACTGGGTGTTTCGCACCTCCGGCGGCGACGATTCGACCCGATGGGTCCTCGATACGCTCGGCGACGCGGGCGTGCACATCATGGGGAGCGGCAGCTATTACGACATGGCGGCGTTCTGGCCCTATTCGGAAATGCCGCTCGCACGGCCGATGAACGATATCCCCAAGGTGATTTTCTCAAGGCACGGGCTCGACGACGGAACCCGGGGCGATCAGACGACCAGGGCCTTCGCCGAAGCAAAGGCGCGCAATGCGGAAAGGCATGGCGCCACGCCGACAGTGGCGGTCCTGGACTCCTGGGCCAGGCCGACGGTGGCACGCGGCGATCTGGTGGAGGAAATCCAGCGGCTGAAGCAGCAGCCGGGCAAATACATCCTGGCGCACGGGGGCGCCCGCTTCGCCCGCAGCCTCGTCACCTCCGGCCTCATCGACGAATACCGACTGGCCATCCACCCGGTGACACTGGGCCAGGGCCAGCCGCTGTTTGCCGGACTAAGCAGTCCGGCCGATTTGCGGCTGCTCAGCGTGACCCCCTTCAGCTCCGGGGCGATGGCCGTCGTCTACCAGCCGGCCTGAGCCCGAGCGCGGACGTTTGCCCCACGCGCGCCCGGAACGGACTCCGAGCGCGGATAGGGGCGTCCCTGTGGTTTCAGCGTTTGCCCTCGCGCGCGCGCAGCAACGCGTCGGCGAAGGCGTTGTTGGCCGGCGGCGCGGCGGGCTTGGGTGGCGGCGCACCCCGCTGCGGGCGGGTGCCACGGTTGTCGTCGCCGGGGCGGGCGCCGCGGGCCTGGCCCGGTTCGTCGTCCAGACGCATCGACAGGCCGATCCGCTGGCGCGGAAGATCCACCTCCATCACCTTGACCTTGACGATGTCGCCGGCCTTGACCGCATCGCGCGGGTCCTTGACGAACGTGTGCGAGAGCGCGGACACGTGCACCAGACCGTCCTGGTGCACGCCGATGTCGACGAACGCGCCGAACGCGGCGACGTTGGTGACGCGGCCTTCCAGGATCATGCCGGGACGCAGGTCCTTGAGGTCCTCCACGCCTTCGGCGAAGCTCGGCGCAACGAACTCCGGGCGCGGGTCGCGGCCTGGCTTCTCCAGCTCTCTGAGGATGTCGCGCACGGTCGGCACGCCGAACTTTTCGTCGGTGAACTGCTCGGGCTTCAGGCCGCGCAGGAAGCCGGTGTCGCCGATGATGTTGCGCACCTCGCGACCGCACTGGGCGATGATCCGCTCGACCACCGGGTAGGCTTCCGGATGTACCGCGCTGGCGTCCAGCGGGTTGTCGCCGCTGGGCACGCGCAGGAAGCCGGCGCACTGCTCGAACGCCTTGTCGCCCAGCCGCGGCACCTTCAGCAGCGCCTTGCGGTTGGCGAACGGACCATGGGCGTCGCGATGCTTGACCACGTTCTCGGCGACGCTCGGCGAAAGTCCGGCCACGCGCGAGAGCAGCGCGGCCGAGGCGGTGTTGACGTCCACGCCGACGGCGTTGACGCAATCCTCGACCTTCGCGTCGAGCGCGCGCGCCAGCTTCACCTGGTTGACGTCGTGCTGGTACTGGCCCACGCCGATCGCCTTGGGCTCGATCTTCACCAGTTCGGCGAGCGGATCCTGCAGGCGGCGCGCGATGGACACGGCGCCGCGCAGGCTGACGTCGAGGTTCGGAAATTCCTTCGCAGCCGTTTCGGACGCTGAATAGACCGAAGCGCCGGCCTCGCTGACCACGATCTTCGACAGTTTGGCATCCGGCAGTTTCTTGATCAGCTCGCCGGCCAGCTTGTCGGTCTCGCGCGAGGCGGTGCCGTTGCCGATCGCAATCAGGTCCACGTCGTGCTGCTTGCACAGCTTCGCCAGCACGACCAGCGATTCGTTCCACTGCCGCCGGGGCTCCAGCGGATAGATCGTCTCGGTCGCCAGCAGCTTGCCGGTGGCATCGACCACGGCCACCTTGCAACCGGTGCGGATGCCCGGGTCCAGGCCCATCACCGTCTTGGCGCCCGCCGGCGCAGCCAGCATCAGGTCTTTCAGGTTGTCGCCGAACACGCGGATCGCCTCGTCCTCGGCGCCTTCGCGCACGCGGCCGAACAGGTCCAGCGTCAGGTGCAGGTGCAGCTTCACGCGCCAGGTCAGGCGCACGGTTTCGCGCAGCCACGCATCGGCAGCGCGGCCGCGGTCATGGATGCCGGCGTGCGCGGCGACTCGGCCTTCGCCCTCGAGATGGCCCTGTTCGGCGTCGAGCGCCGGCTGCAGCTCCAGTTCGATCACGCCTTCGTTGCGCGCGCGCATCAGCGCCAGCAGGCGATGCGAGGGGATCTTGCCGACCGCTTCGACATGATCGAAGTAATCGCGGAACTTGGCGCCCTCGTTCTCCTTGCCCTCGACCACCTTCGCGCGGATCTGGCCCTTGTCCCAGAGCCAGTCGCGCAGCTCACCGACCAGGTGCGCGTCCTCGGCGATGGACTCCATCAGGATGGCGCGTGCGCCATCGAGCGCCGCGCGCACGTCGGCCACGCCCTTGTCGGCATCGACGAACGATTCGGCGAATATTTCGGGGGTAAGCGTGGGATCGTCGCGCAGGCCGGTCGCCAGTGGCTCCAGGCCTGCTTCGCGGGCGATCTGCGCCTTGGTGCGGCGCTTGGGCTTGTAGGGCAGATAGAGGTCTTCCAGCCGCGCCTTGGTGTCGGCGGCGAGGATGTCGTTCTTCAGCGCATCGGATAGCTTGCCCTGCTCCTCGATGCTGGCGAGGATCGCGCCGCGGCGCTCCTCCAGCTCGCGCAGGTAGCGCAGGCGCTCTTCGAGCAGGCGCAGCTGCGTGTCGTCCAGGCCGCCGGTGGCCTCCTTGCGGTAGCGGGCGATGAAGGGCACGGTCGCGCCCTCGTCGAGCAGGCCCACCGCCGCGCGCACCTGGTCGGGCTTGGCGGCGATGTCCTGGGCAATGCGGTGTTCGATGCTGAGCATGTGATCAACGGCTTCAAGTGGTGCAGGGAGCCGTCGATCATAACAACCGCAGCGCGGTTCGTCGGGTGGGTTCGCCCACCATGCGGGATGGCGATGGTGGGCCGAACCCCACCCTTCGTTCAGGCGTGGAAAGATCCATCGTTGCGCGGTGCCGGGTGGTGGAATGCGCCGGCCCGGCCGTTGAGCACCAGGGTGTTGGCGAGCATGTCGTGCAGGCCCTGCCTGCGCCGCGTCCAGCCGATCATCAGGAAGCCGACACCCACGATCATCCAGCTGAGGATCTTAGCCGCGTAGCGTCCCAGCGCGCGCCAGAAGCCGATGCGCCCGCCATCCAGATCGGTCACGCGGATGCCCATCGCCAGCTTGCCCACGGTGGCCTGCCAGGCCGAACTCTCACAGATGGCGAAATACAGCCAGACCAGCACGGCAGTCAGCGCGATGCCCATGCGCATGGTTTCGTAGTACTGGCCGTAGGCAGCCAGCATCACCTGGGGATCGGAACCGGCCGAGAGCATGACCTGCTCCAGTTTCGCCTGGGCCGCTTCGTTGCCGAACGCATTCATGATCAGCATCTGCGGGATGTAGAGCACGATCACGTCGATGATGTAGGCGACCAGGCGCTTCCAGAAACCGGCGTAATCCTCCAGCGCCGCCGTGGTGGTCGGCGGCGGCACCACGGGCGCGGGCCCAAGCGGCGGGGGCGTGGCGGCCAGCGCGTCGGGGAACAGCACTGACAAAGGTTGCCAGTCGGCCAGGCCCTCGTACCAACCCAGGTCCTCCGCGGCGAGCTGGCCACTGCGCAGCCACTGGCGCACGTCCTCCTCCTTGTAGGGACCGTGGCGCTGGCCATCGCGGCCGATCCAGATTTCCATGCACTCGCTCCGCAAATTTCGATTCAAGCGATGATGCCATGGGCCACCGCACACTGCTCCCTCGCGCCCGCTCTTATCGAAGATGAGGGAGGCGTCGGGTGGGGCTCGTTCTTGCAGGATTGCTTTCAAGTGCGCCGCGAACCCCGGCCTCTTCCCGGGAGAGGAGGGCAAGACAAGCTTCAGGCGCGGCGCTTCAGATGCACCAGCAACAGCGAGATCGCCGCGGGCGTGACACCGCTGATCCGCGCGGCCTGGCCAATCGTGGCCGGTTGCGTGCGCTTGAGCTTGAGCAGCACTTCGGAGGAAAGGCCACGCACCTTGTCGTAATCGAAACCGACAGGAATGTCGGTGTGCTCATGGCGACGCTGGCGCGCGATCTCCTCGCGCTGGCGCTCCAGGTAGCCGGCGTATTTCGCCTGCACCTCGACCTGCGCCGCGACATCCTCGCGTTCCACGGTGGGGCCGAGTTCGCTGACGGCGGCGAGCTTGCCGTAGTCCAGTTCGGGGCGTCGCAGCAGGTCCAGTGCGTTGGTTTCGCGGCTGAGCGCAATGCCGAGCTGGCGCTCGATCGTCGCGCCCAGCGCATTGGTTGGTGCCGCCCACAGCGAGGCCAGCCGCTGCGTCTCGCGCTCGACCGCCTCGCGCTTGGCGCGCAAGGCATCGAAGCGCGCCTGCGGTACCACGCCGAGCGCGAAACCCTGCTCGGTCAGTCGCAGGTCGGCGTTGTCCTCGCGCAGGTGCAGCCGGTACTCGGCGCGCGAGGTGAACATGCGGTAAGGCTCCAGCGTGCCGTTGCTGGTGAGGTCGTCGATCAGCACGCCGATGTAGGCCTCGTCGCGCCGCGGGAACCAGGGTGCCTCGCCGCGGACCATGCGCGCGGCGTTGAGCCCGGCGACCAGGCCCTGCGCGGCGGCTTCCTCGTATCCGGTGGTGCCGTTGATCTGGCCGGCGAAGTAGAGCCCGCCGATGTTCTTGGTCTCCAGCCATGGCTGCAGGCCGCGCGGGTCGAAGTAGTCGTATTCGATGGCGTAACCCGGACGCGTGATGTGCGCGCGCTCGAAGCCGGCGATCGAGTGCACCACCTCCAGCTGCACGTCGAAGGGCAGCGAGGTGGATATGCCGTTGGGATAGATCTCGAAACTGTCCAGTCCTTCGGGCTCGATGAAGATCTGGTGCGAACCCTTGTCGGCGAAGCGCACCACCTTGTCCTCGATCGAGGGGCAGTAGCGCGGGCCGGTGCCCTCGATCTGCCCGCTGAAGAGCGGCGAGCGGTCCAGCGCGCCGCGGATGATCTCGTGCGTGCGCTCGGAGGTGTGGGTGATCCAGCAACTGACCTGGCGCGGATGTTCCGCGCGCGATCCCAGGTAGGAGAACACCGGCGCGGGATCGTCGCCCGGCTGTTCCTCCAGCCCGCCGAAGTCGATGCTGCGCAGATCGATGCGCGGCGGCGTGCCGGTCTTGAGCCGGTCGGCCGCCAGCGGCAGTTCGCGCAGGCGCATCGCCAGCGCGCTGGCGGGCGGGTCGCCCGCACGCCCGCCGGCGTACTGCGCCGGGCCGATGTGGATCTTGCCGGCGAGGAAGGTGCCGGCAGTGAGCACCACCGCGCCGGCACGGAAGGTCACGCCCATCTGCGTGACCACGCCTGCGACGCGGTCGCCCTCGATGAGCAGATCGTCGACGGCCTGCTGGAACAATTCGAGATTCGGCTGCGATTCCACCATCCGCCGGATCGCCGCGCGGTACAGCGTGCGGTCGGCCTGGCAGCGCGTGGCGCGCACGGCCGGTCCCTTGGAGGCGTTGAGCGTGCGCCACTGGATGCCGGCGCGATCGGCCGCCTGCGCCATGGCGCCGCCGAGCGCGTCGATCTCCTTGACCAGGTGTCCCTTGCCGATGCCGCCGATGGCCGGGTTGCAGCTCATCGCACCGACGGTCTCCAGGTTGTGGGTCAGCAGCAGGGTGCGTGCGCCGCAGCGGGCCGCGGCCAGCGCCGCTTCGGTGCCGGCATGGCCGCCGCCAACCACGATCACGTCGTAGCGGGTGGGATGGATCATCGAAAGAAGGCGCCTGGCGCGTGCGAGGACGGAACGTGCGTATGTTAGCGCTTTGGCGTCTGCGCCCGAACATAATCAAGAGCTTGGCACGATTGCTGCTTCACTTCGCGTGCACTTTCCATGGGCAGACGTTGCGCGAACCGCGCGCCGAGGCTGGGCAGACAGGGGCCTGACCGCGTACCGGGAGAGGAAGCATGACGGCGCCGCTGGGGATTCCCACGGCGCCGTCGCCTTTTCCCGCCCCGGAAAAACCAAGCCCCGCCAATGGCGGGGCTTGGTCGTGCTTAGATCTGGCGCCCGGCGGTCTCAGGAACAGGGGGAATCCAGGATGACCGTGTTGCCGGGCGCCAGAAACCGGAAAGTCGCAGGCGCCGTCGCGATCCGTCGCGACTGCGGAAGCGATATTCCCAGTACGGCCGTGAATAAAAAGTGACTAATTCCGGCTTTTTTTTGTAAGGCAGCTGACGCTGAGCGTCAGCCGGCCGGCCAGGCCCAGAGCCGAATGTGACGACGATCACGCTCTGGCACGGCCATTGCAGAGCCCGCTTCACCAACCCCATCCTCTGCGTTCCGTCATGAACAGCACTTTCGACTTCCAGCCCGTCTATCCGCGCCACGACCTGATGATCGAAATCGGCAAGGTGCAGATGGCGATCGAACACTTGGCCGCGCGCACCGAGCAGGAACGCCAGAACCTGCGCCCGCGCCTGGAAACGCACATGGTCCGCCTGCGCAACGCGCTGAGCCAGCTCGCCGCTTGACCGCCCCGTCGCCGGGCGGAGCGCCGTGAGGGCGTTCCGTCCGGCAACGTCCTTGCGGCCACGCGGCGCCGCTAGCCCTTGAGCATGTTGCCGACGATCTCGGCCAGGTTGCGCGAAAGCCGCTGCTCCGCCAGTCCCGCCACCGCCGCGTGCGCCTGTTCCCGCCGCGCCGGCTCCAGCCGCTGCCAGCCGTTGAACGCGGTCGCCAGTCGCGCCGCCACCTGCGGGTTGAGCGCATCCAGTTCCGCAAGTCGCGCGGCGAGGAACCGGTAACCCTCGCCATCGACGCGATGGAACCCGCTCGGATTGCCACGCGCCCAGGTACCGAGCAGGGCCTGCACGCGATTGGGATTCTTCAGGGTGAACGTCGGATCGCCCTCCAGCGCACGCACGCGCGCCAGCGCGGGATCGTCGGGGATTTGCGCCTGCACTGCGAACCACTTGTCCAGCGCGAGCGCGTTGTCGGCGTGGCGCGCGCGGTAGCGGGCGAGCGCATCGGCCGCCTGCGGAGCCCCGCTACGCACCAGCACCGCGAGGCCGGCGAGGCGATCGGTCATCGTCGCGGCGCGGTCGAACTGGGCGGTCGCGAAGGCCTGCGCCGTGGGCGCATCCAGCAGCGCCAGCAGTTCCAGCACGCGGCGCTTGAGCCGGCGCTGTGCCTGGCTGACGGCATCCAGTGCGTCGCTCGCCTGGGCGGTCAGCGCGCGGTAACGGTCGGCCAGCACGGGCGCGCCGATACGGGCGGCAAGCTCGCGCTGCAGCGACTGGCGCAGGGTGTGGATGCGCGCCGGATCGACGTCGGTCTCGCGCTCGGCCAGTTCCACCTCGCCCGGCGGCGTGAGTAGGTCGGCCAGCAGCGCCGGGTCCAGCGCGGCCTGGCCGAACAGCCCGGCGAGCGTGTCGCCCCACACCGCCAACGCCTCTCGGCCACGACCGTCGCGCAGCTCCGCATAGGCGCGCCAGGCCAGCTGCTGAGCCGCCTCCCAGCGGTTGAAGCCGTCGGTGTCGTGGGTCAGCAGCAAGGCGAGCTCGGCCGGCGCATAGGCGTAGTCGAGGATCACCGGCGCCGAGAAGCCGCGCAGCAGGGATGGCACCGGCGCGCGCTCGATGCCGGGGAACACGAACGACTGCTCGTGCGCATCGAGCACCACCACCTGCTCGCTCGCGCCCTCGTGCAACGGCAGCATATGGCCGTCCGGATCGAACAGCGCGAGCTTGACCGGGATCGGCAGCGGCCGCTTGTCCGGCTGGCCCGGCGAGGGCGGCGTGTGCTGGCGCAGGATCAGCGTGTAGGCGCGGCTGGCCGGATCGTAGTGGCCTTCACCCGACACCCGCGGCGTGCCGGCCTGGCCGTACCAGGCGAGGTAGGGTGAAAGATCGATGCCGTTGGCCTGGCCGAGCGCGGCGAGGAAATCCTCCAGCGTGGCGGCACGACCGTCGTTGCGCTCGAAGTACAGGTCCATGCCGCGGCGGAATCCCTCGCGCCCCAGCCGCCCGGCCAGCATGCGCACCAGTTCCGAGCCTTTTTCGTACACCGTCGCGGTATAGAAATTGTTGATCTCGCTGTACTGCGACGGGCGCACCGGATGCGCGAGCGGACCGGCGTCCTCGGGGAACTGCGCGCGGCGCAACAGCGCGACGTCGTCGATGCGCTTGAGCGAGGGCGAATTCATGTCCGCCGAGAACTGCTGCTCGCGGAACACCGTGAGGCCCTCCTTCAGCGACAGCTGGAACCAGTCGCGGCAGGTGACGCGGTTGCCGCTCCAGTTGTGGAAATACTCGTGGCCGATCACTGCCTCCACCGCGCGGTATTCGTCGTCGGTCGTGGTGTCCGGATCGGCCAGCAGGTACTTGGCGTTGAAGATGTTGAGGCCCTTGTTCTCCATCGCGCCCATGTTGAAGTCGTGCGTGGCGACGACGTGGAACACGGATAGATCGAAGTTGCGCCCGTAGGCCTGTTCGTCCCAGCGCATGGCGCGCTCCAGCGCGTCCATGGCGTAATGGCAGCAGGCGATCACGTCCGGCTCGGCCCAGATCACCAGCGCCACATCGCGACCGTCGGCGGTGCGATAGTCGCGCTCGATCTTGTCCAGCCGACCGGCCACCAGCGCGAACAGGTAACAGGGTTTCGGATACGGGTCGACGAAACGCGCCCAGTGGCGCTCGCCCGGCAGCTCGCCCGCGCCATCCGGATTGCCGCCGGCGAGCAGCACGGGGAAACGCTCGCGGTCGGCGCGCAGCGTGACGGTATAGCGCGCAAGCACGTCCGGGCGATCGGGGAAGAAGGTGATGTGCCGGAAGCCTTCGGCTTCGCACTGGGTCAGCAGGAAGCCGTGTTCGCGCGAGCCGGACAGGTACAGCCCTTCCAGCGCGGTGTTGGCCGCGGGGCGCACGCGCACGCAGGTTTCCAGCACGCTGCCGTCGCCAACGCCGTCGACCTCCAGCACGTTGTCGCGATAGCGATACGCCTGCGCGTCCAGCGGTTGCCCGTCCAGCACGATGGCGATCAGTTCAAGGCCCTCGCCGTCAAGCCGCAGCGGCGCGTCCTGCGCCGGATCGCGGCGCAGATGCAGGCGCGAGCGCACCTCGCTCGCGTCGATGCCGAGGTCGAATTCGAGTTCGACCTGTTCGACCGTCCAGGCGGGTGGTCGGTATTCGGCAAGGCGGATGGGCGAGGGGGTCTGTTCGTCGCGCGCAGTCATGGGGTGGAGAAGCCGCTGGGGGAAGGCTCAGGCTAACATGCGGCGCTTTCGCGACCGGACGGGACATGGGCGTTTTCGACGTCGCCATCGAGTGGTTGGACACGCAGCCGGTCGTCGTATTGAACGACAGCGCGCGTGGTCGCCGCGTGCGCATCGCGCGGCATGGCGCCTGCGTGCTGGGCATCGAAGCGACCGTGGGCGGCCGGTTCGTGCAGTTCGCCGATGGTTATCGCGACGCGGTGGAGCTGGCAGCACGCCCGGGCTCGCGGTTCGCCGTGCTGGCACCCTTCGCCAACCGCGTCGCCGATGCGCGCTATCGTTTCGACGGCAACGATCACGACCTTTCGCCCGGCCTCGCCGGCGCGGCGCGCGCGAGCCGGCATGGTTTCGTGCGCGATGCCGACTTCGCCATCGGCGCGCTGGAGGCGGGCGAGCGAGCGGCGCGCGTGTCGTTCGCCACCACCATTCCGCCGCAGCCCGGCTACCCGTTCACGCTCGACCTGGTCGTGCGCTACACCCTGGCGGTCGACGGGCTGACGCTGGAAACGACCCTGCGCAACGTCGGCGTGCGCGCGGCGCCGGCCTTCGCCGGCTGGCATCCGTACTTCCGCGTCGGCGATGGTGCGCTGGCTTCATGGGAGCTCGCCATCCCCGCCGCCTGCGTGATCGGCACCGGTGCGGACTTCATACCGCTACCTGGCGAGGCCGCTTACCTGCCGCTGGCGCAGGTACCGGCGCTCGACTTCCGCCAGCCGCGCGCGATCGGCGCGATCGAACTCAACCACACCTACGTCGGCCTGCAGGCCGACACCGATGGCCGCATGCGCGCCCGGTTGCGCGATCCGGCCAGCGGCATCGGCATCGCGGTGTGGCAGGAGCACGGCGTGCTGCTCGCCTTCACCGGCGATACGCTGGAACGCGATGCGCGTCGCTCGCTCGCGCTCGAACCGATGGAAAGCCTGCCCGACGCCTTCAACCGGCCCGACTGCGCCGAAGCCATCCGACTTGAACCCGGTGCCGCACGGATGTTCCGCTGCGGCGTGGAGATCGATACCCCATGACAGTTTTGCCTACTCTCGCCCAAATCCAGGACGCGGCCGCGCGCATCGCGCCTCATGCGCGCGTGACACCGGTGCTTCGCAGCGACGCGCTCGATGCGTTGGCCGGCGCGCAGCTGTACTTCAAGTGCGAGAACCTGCAACGCGGCGGTGCGTTCAAGTTTCGCGGCGCCTGCAATGCGGTGTGGGCGCTGGACGAGACCGCCGCCGCGCGCGGCGTGGTCACGCATTCCTCCGGCAACCACGGCAACGCGCTGGCGCTGGCGGCCGGGACCCGCGGCATCCGCGCCCACGTGGTGGTGCCCGAGGGCGCCGTACGCGCCAAGCTCGAGGCGATCGAGCGCGCGGGTGCGGTGCTGCACCGCTGCGCACCGACCCAGGCCGCGCGCGAGGCGACCACCGCGCAGCTGGTGCAGGACACCGGCGCGGTGCTGGTGCATCCGTATGCCGACACGCAGGTGATGGCGGGGCAGGGCACGATCGCGCTGGAGCTGCTGGCGCAGGTCCCGGACATCGAGGCGATCGTCACGCCGGTCGGCGGCGGCGGCCTTGCCTCGGGAGTGGCCATCGCCGCGCATGCGCTGCGGCCGACGCTCAGCCTGCATGCGGGCGAACCGGCCGGGGCGGACGACGCCGCGCGTTCGATGGCCCGCGGCGAGCGCGTCACCGACGTGGTGCCCGATACGATCTGCGACGGCCTGCGCGCGCTGGTCGGCGAACCCAACCTCGACGCGCTGCGCCAGCATCGGATCGACATCATCACGGTGACCGACGAGGACACCATCGCCGCCATGCGCCTGCTGTGGCGGGAGCTCAAGCAGGTGGTGGAGGTTTCCAGCGCCACCGCCTTCGCCGCGATCCTGAAGGCTCCCGAACGCTTCGCCGGCCGCCGCGTGGGCGTGGTACTCACCGGTGGCAACGTCGACCTCGACGCGTTGCCCTGGTGAGGGGCCGCAGGTGGACTTCCGTCCACCTCAACCTTTCGGCGTGTGGATGGGTGGCTGAGGCTTTCCCTGCCTCTCAGCCGCGGGTGCGGCGCGCGCCGATACCGACCACCGCCGCCAGGCCCGCCAGCACCAGCGCGATACCCAGCCATTCCATCGCATCGGGCCGCTCGTCCAGGATCAGCCAGGCCAGCAGCACGCTGACCACCGGTACACCGAGGCTGGACAGGCTCGCCACCGTCGTGGGCAGGCGCTTGAGCACCACCAGCCACAGGCCCCAGGCAACGCTGGAAGCCATCACCGCGCTGTAGGCCAGCGCGCCGGCGAACGCCCAGTTCCAGGCGATCGGTCGCGCGGGCACCAGCAACGCCACCGCACCGAGTACCAGCGCGCCGACGAGCATCTGCCAGCTGGTCAGCGACAGCGCCGACACCGCGTGGCGCTGGAACAGCCGCTTGCTGAGCACCGTGCCGGCCGCCCACGCCGCGCCACCGGCCAGCGCCAGCACCGTGCTCGACGGACTGCCCAGGCCGTGCCAGGGTTCGAGGATGCACAGCAGTCCGGCCGCCGCGAGCGCCAGGCCCAGCCAGTGCCGCGCCGAAGGCGTCTCGCCCAACAGCGGCCAGGCCAGCAGCACCGACCAGAACGGCATGCTGTAGGCGAGCAGCGCCACGTGCCCGGCGCCGCCGCCCACCAGCGCCCACTGCTCCAGTCCCTGGAACGCGGCGGTCTGGCAAAGGCCGATCAGCACCGTGGGAAGCAGCGGCGGCGGATGCAGCGACTGGCGGCTGACGGCCAGCGCGGCGAACAGCACCACCGCGCCAAGCAGGTAACGCAGCGCGGCGAAATCGAACGGCCCGGCCCAGTTCAGCGCCTGCTTCATCACTACCCAGCTGTAGGCCCAGATCAGGATGGTGCCGGCCAGGGCGGCCAGCGCGCTGCGCTGCGGAGAAGGGTTCGACATCGGGGAGCGCATCGGGAAAGTGCGCCAGTGTACGCCGCGCGCTGCGCTACATTGGCGCCCTGCCATCGAAGGGATCCACATGCACCGCTGCGCCTGGGCCACCGACGACCTGCTATGCGCCTACCACGACAGCGAGTGGGGCGTGCCGCTGCACGACGACCGCCTGCTGTTCGAATTCCTCTGCCTTGAAGGCGCGCAGGCCGGGCTGTCCTGGCGCACGGTGCTGGCCAAACGCGAGCGCTACCGCGAGGTCTTCCACGGCTTCGAGATCGCGCGCGTGGCGCGCATGAGCGAGCGCGAACTGGAGCAGGCGCTCACCGACCCGGGCATCATCCGCAACCGCCTCAAGGTCACCGCCACGCGCGACAACGCCCGCGCTTCGCTGAAGGCGATCGAGGCGCACGGCAGCCTGGATGCCTACCTGTGGTCGTTCGTCGATGGCAAGCCCGTGCGCAACCGCTGGCACACCAGTGCCGAGGTGCCCGCCACCACTCCCACCTCCGACCGCATGAGCAAGGCGCTGAAGAAGGACGGCTTCCGCTTCGTCGGCAGCACCATCTGCTACGCCCTGATGCAGGCCACCGGCATGGTCAACGACCATCTGGTGGGCTGCTTCCGCCACCGGCAGGTTTGAACGGAGCCCACGGGACCTTCGACGCCCGCGAGGGAGCGATTCACCAGTGCGTCACCCGCCAGACGCTTGCATGGAAGGCGGTTTCCGCGGACGGGACGGAGCGTGGCGACACTGCGCATCGGCATATCCGGCTGGCGTTACGCGCCCTGGCGCGGCGTGTTCTATCCGAAGGACCTGCCGCAGCGGGCCGAACTGGAATACGCCTCGCGCCAGGTCGGCAGCATCGAGCTCAACGGCTCGTTCTACAGCCTGCAGCGGCCGGCCAGCTATGCGGGCTGGAACGAGGCCACGCCGCGCGGGTTCGTGTTCGCGGTGAAAGGGCCGCGCTTCATCACGCACATCAAGCGGCTGCGCGACTTCGACGGGCCGCTCGCCAACTTTCTCGCCTCGGGCCTGTTCGAGCTGGGCGCGAAACTGGGGCCGATCCTGTGGCAGTGCCCGCCGAACCAGCGCTTCGACGAAGCGCTGTTCGATCACTTCTTGGGAGCGTTGCCGCGCGACACCCACCAGGCGGCCGCGCTGGCGCGTCGGCACGACCATCGCCTGAAGCACGGCGCCAGCGTTGCGCCCGACCGCAAGCGGCGCCTGCGCCACGCGCTGGAGATCCGCCACGAGAGCTTCATCTGCGAGGCGTTCATCGCCCTGCTGCGCCGGCACAAGGTGGCACTGGTGGTGGCCGACACCGCCGGCCGCTGGCCCTACCTGGAGGACGTCACCGCGGACTTCATGTACCTGCGCCTGCACGGCGACGAGAAGCTCTATACCAGCGGCTACGGCGACGCGGCGCTGGAGCGCTGGGCCGCACGCATCCGTGAATGGGCGCGGGGCGGCGAGCCGGAGGATGCGGTGCGCGCGAGCACGCGACCGCCGCCAAGGCGCGCATCGCGCGACGTGTATTGCTACTTCGACAACGACGCCAAGGTGCATGCGCCCTTCGATGCGCAGTCGCTGATGCGAAAGCTCGGTCTCTGAGCGGATGGCCAGGGCGCGTTTCGGTCCATCGCGCGCTGCCGCAAGGCCGATGGTGGGCCCAAAGCCCCCTGCGAGGCGCTACGACCGGCTCGCCGCCTTCGCCTCGTTCGCCTCGTTGCGTGGATCCTCGTGCAACAGGCGCCGCGTCACCCCATTGGTCCAGCCGAAGCCATCCTGCAACGGGTATTCGCCGCCGCCGCCGCCCTCGGCATTTTCGCCGTCATGGGTGATCACGTACTTCTCCACCAGCTTGCTCTCTTTCTTGTAGAGCGCACCTACGGTGCGCAGCCACCGGCAGGCGATGTCGTTGGCGTCGATGTCGTAGTTGCGCATGCCGCGGATCGCCATCCACTGCAGCGGCGCCCAGCCGTTGGGCTGGTCCCATTGCTGGCCGCTGTCCTGTTCACTGGTGCCCATGCCGCCCTGGCGCAGCAGCCGGTCACGCAGGGCCTGGGCGGTACGATGGGCCTGTTCGCGGCTGGCCAAGCCGATGAACAGAGGTGCCGCCGCGGCGCTGTTGAGCGCTTCGCGCGGCTCGTCGCGCTGCCAGTCGTAGTCGAGGTAGGCGCCGGCCTTGTCGTTCCAGAGCAGCCGCTCGATCGCCTGCTTGCGCGCCTCCGCGCGTTGCTGGAACTTCTCAGCCTGCTTGCGCTGCCCGACGGCGTGGTTGAGCAGGCAGATCTGCCGCTCCAGCTTGTACAGGAACGCGTTCAGATCCACCGGCAGGATCGAGGTGGTGCGGATGGTGCACAGCTCGGTGCCGTCGCACCAGCGGGAGCTGAAGTCCCAGCCCGACGCCGCGCCGGCGCGCAGTTCGCGGTACACGCGGTGCGCCGGAAGCGGCGACTTGCGCGCGGTCAGCACGTCCTCGCGGTAGGACTCCTCGCGCGGCGTGTCGCGCTCGTCCCAGTAGCGGTTGAGGATGCTGCCGTCGTCCAGGCACACGCAGTGGTCGCGGGCGTCGCCCGGGCGCATCTCCTCGGCGCCGGCCATCCAGAAGTTGTATTCCTTGCGCAGGCGCGGCAGGTATTCGACCGCCTTGCACACGCCCTTGTCCTCGAAAAGTTCCACCATCAGCGCGAACACCGGCGGCTGCGAGCGGCTGAGGTAATAGGTGCGGTTGCCGTTGGGCACGTGGCCGTAGGTGTCGATGAGGAAGGCGAAGTTGTTCGCCATCGCGGCGAGCAGGTCGTGCCGGCCACTCTCGGCCAGGCCCAGCATGGTGAAGTAGGAGTCCCAGTAGTACAGCTCGGCGAAGCGCCCGCCCGGCACCACGTAGTCGTTGGGCAGCGGCAGGATCGAGGCGTTGGGCGGATGCTGGCGCGGGTGGCGGGTGAGCACGTCCCACAAGCTGTCGATGTGCGCCTTGAGCGACTGCCCGGGCGGGGACTTGTAGTGGCTCGTGTGCACTTCGGGCGGATCGAAATTGGCGTGCACGAAACCGGCCAGGTCGAAGCCCTCGTCGTCGCAGCGCTCGCGGTAGGACTCCAGGATGTCTTCCGGGTCGCCGCGCGGCACGCAGTCGACGAAGGTCTTGCTGTCGGTGAACACGCCACCCATCTGCACCGCGATGAACAGTTCCTGGTAGCGGTCCGCCGGCGTGAGCGTATCGGCCTTGGGAACGTTGGCCGCGTTTTCCTCGTTCCTGCGTTTGGTGTCGTCGCTCATTGCTCGGCGTAGTTCCACAGCAGTCCGCCATCGACGAACAACGTACTGCCGGTCATGTAACGGGCGTCGTCGCCGCACAGGAAGGCGACCGCGCCGGCGACCTCCTCGGGCGAGCCCAGCCGCTGCAGGGGGATGTTCTTCATCAGCGCCTTCACCAACGCCGGGTCGCTCATCAGGTGCGCGTTGATCGGCGTCTTGATCGCGCCCGGCGCGATGTTGTTGAGGGTGATGCCCAAGGGTGCCAGCTCCACCGACAGGTCCCGCATCAGCATTTTCACGCCGCCCTTGCTGGCGCAGTAGCTGGCGAAGTGCGGGAAGGGGAGTTCCTCGTGCACCGAGCTGATGTTGACGATGCGACCGCCGTCGCCGCGGTCGCGCACGTGGTGGGCGAATGCCTGGGTGAGGAAGAACACGCCCTTGAGGTTGACGTCCAGCACGAGGTCGTAATCGGCCTCGGTGACGTCCAGGAAGCCGGCGCGCCGCTCCACGCCCGCGTTGTTGACCAGGATGTCGACGCGGCCCATCTGCGCCACCGCCTCGGCCATCACGCGCTGGACGGCCTCGACCTGGGCGACGTCGCCTTCGATCAGGCAGGCGCGCGCGCCGGTCGCCTGTACCTGCGCGAGGGTTTCGCGGGCGAGGTCGTTGGCGACGCGATCCTCGATCACCACCGCTGCCCCTTCCTGCGCCAGCCGCAGCGCGATGGCGCGACCGATGCCCTGTGCCGCCCCGGTGACCAGTGCGACCTTGCCTTGCAACCCCATCGCGGCTCCTTCGGAAGTGGATGAGGCTGCCCACCATAGGCGCGCGCGGGTGAAGACGGCGCCAGCGGCGCGCCCTCACACAATACTCCGCCGACCGCCCCGACACGGCCTGGCGCGCCGCGCGGCGGTGCGCCGCATGGGTCAATGGCGCTTCGCTCCCGACGGGGCGATGGATGAACGCGCACCTGCTGCCCGTCGTGCGGCTCGCGGGGCGCGTCGGCCGCGCGCCGCCGCGGTATGTCCGCGGCCGTGGGCTCCGTCGCAGGAGCTCAGACGCGCCGGCAGGGGATATCGGCCGCCGAGCTTCAGCGCCGGCGCGAGCCGCGCAGGCTGGACAGCGAGAAGGTCGCGATCTCGCCCTCGGGCGTGCGCCGGGCCTGGCCGGGCGGCGGGCCCCAGGCGTGCGCGGTCACCACTTCCCAGGTGGCCGGGATACGCCCGTCCACACGCATCGCCTCGTAGGCCGCAAGCATGCCGCGGTAGTGGCTCTTGCCGGTGAGGTGGCGTTCGCGCGCGCGGTCGGCATGGGTGGCGCCCAGGCCCTGGAGCTCTTTGAGCAACGCGCGCGGCTCGCCGTAGGTGAGGGTGTAGCGGTTGACGTCAAGCACCGGGTCGCGCAGGCCCGCGTTGATCATCGCGTCGCCCACGTCGTGCATGTCCAGGAAGCGGCTGACGTGCGAGTGCTGGTCCACCGCGGCCCAGGCGGCGCGCAGTTCCTTCAGCGTGTCGGGGCCGAAGCTGGAGAAGGCGAGCAGTCCGCCGGGCTTGAGCACCCGCACGCACTCGCCGAACAGCGCCGGCAGGTCGTCGATCCACTGGAAGCACAGGTTGGAATGCAGCACGTCGACGCTGCGGTCAGGCAGGGGCAATGCGGTGGCCTCGGCGCAGACGCGCTGGAACGGCCGCAACAGCGCCTGGTGTTTGCGCGCCGCGTGCAGCATGGGTTGCGCCAGGTCCACCGCGATCACCTGGGCCTTCGGGTAGCGCTTCTTCAGCAACGCGCTGCCGCGGCCGGTGCCGGCGCCGACGTCCAGCACGCGCTCGGGCGCCTGCAGATAGAAGTCCAGACGGCCAAGCAGGTCGGCCTGCACCTCGCGCTGGAGCACGTCGTGCTGCTCATAGGTCGCCGCGGCGCGGGCGAAGTTGCGGCGCACGCGCGCGCGGTCGAGATGGAACGTGCTCATGCCGGGGTTTCCGCGAACAGGGGCTGCAGGGCGTCGGCCACGGCACCGGCGTGACCGATGAAGGGCGCATGGCCGGCGCCCTGTATCTCCACGAAGCGTCCACCGCAGCGCTCGGCCGACCAGGCCATCGCGGCGGGCGGCACCAGGCGATCGCGGCGACCAGCGATCCATACGCTCGGCACCGAAAGCTGCGGCAGGCGTGCGCGCAGGTCGCTGCGTTCGAGCAGGCCGATGCCTTCCTGCAGCACGCGCAGCTCCGGCTCGCCGCGTTCGAACACCTCCGCGCGCAGGCGGCGCAGCTCGGCCTTGGGGTCGGCGCTGCCCATCGCTTCGAGCGCGAGGAAGCGCTCGAGCGTGGCGTGGTAATCGGTTTCGAGATCCGTCGCGAGCTGGTGCACCAGGGCGGCGTCGCTGCCGTGCGGCCAGTCCGCGCCGCGCACGAATCTGGGGGTGGCGCAAAGCATCGCCAGTCCGCGCACCTGGTCGGGCATGTCGAGTGCCGCGGTGAGCGCGACCAGGCCACCCAGCGACCAGCCCAGCCACGGGGCCGGCGGCGTCACTGCGGCGATGGCGTGGGCGATCGCGCGTGGTTCCAGCGGCAGGCCGCAGGCGCGTGAGTGGCCATGGCCGGGGAGGTCGACCACGTAGAGCGTGCACCGCGCGGCCAGGGTTTCGATCAGTGGCGCGAAGACGCCGCCGTGCATGGCCCAGCCGTGGAGCAACACCAGCGGCTGCGGGCCGTGGCCCACCTTGTCGATATGCAGGGTCATGACGAGGCTTCTGCGTCCTCTCCCCCGGCTCTTGCCGAAAAGGGGGGAGGGGGCTGGGATGAGGGACCGGGGCTCGCGGCGAAGGTTGCTGGCGCGGCGGTTTCAGATGCGGGCTCCCCGCAAGAGCCGCCCTTCACCCCAACCCTCTCCCCGGAAGGACGAGGGAACTCCGCCGGTCGCAAGTGGCGGTCCACGGCACCCCTTCCATCGAACACGAAGCACTCGCCTTCCCAATGGCTGCCGTCGGTCTCTTCCAGGTATTTCAGGATTCCGCCCTCGAGCTGCAGCACCGCGCCCAACCCCAGCTCGCTCAGATGCAGTGCGGCCTTCTCGCAGCGGATGCCGCCGGTGCAATAGGAGACGATGGTCTTGCCGAGATAGCGCTCGCGGTCGGCCATGACCGCGTCGGGCAACGCGGTGAAGCTGGGCACGCGGTAGTCGAGCGCGCCGGCGAATCGCCCCGCGTCGGTTTCGTAGTCGTTGCGGGTATCCAGCAGCACGACCTCGCGACCCGCATCGTCGTGGCCCTGGTCGAGCCAGCGCTTCAGCGTGGCCGCCTCGACCGCGGGTGCGCGGCCCTGGTGCGGCGCGACTGGCGCGCGCAGGGTGATGATCTCGCGCTTGAGCCGTACGCGCAGGCGTCCGAACGGCACCTGGTCGGACAGCGACTCCTTCACCGGCAGGTCGGCAAAGCGCGTGTCCCCGCGCAACCAGCCGAGGTAATCGTCGACCGCCTCGCGGGTGCCAGCCAGGAACAGGTTGATGCCTTCGGGCGCGAGCAGGATGGTGCCCTTGAGCGCCAGCGCCTCGGCGCGCGCGCGCAGGGATTCGCGCAGCGCGGGAAGGTCCGCGAGCGGGACGAAACGGTAGGCGGCAACGTTGACGATCATGCGGGAAGGGGCGCGGCGAGTCGCCGATTATACCGGCGCGGCGCTTTCGCCCCGCGGCAACGCCGCCAGCGCTTCGAGCAGGCGGTCGACATGCTCCTCCTCGTGTGCGGCGCTCAGCGTGATGCGCAGGCGCGCCTGTCCGGCGGGCACCGTGGGCGGACGGATCGCGGTCACCAGCAGGCCTCGCGCTTCCAGTGCCTGTGCCGCGGCGAGTGCGCTGGCGGCATCGCCCAGCAGCAGCGGCTGGATCGGCGTGTCCGAAGCGGCCAGCGGCAAGCCCAGTTGCGCGGCACCGGTGCGGAAGCGCATGACCAGCGCGACGAGCTTCTCGCGCCGCCAGTTGTCCTCGCGTGCCAGCCGCACCGCCGCGAGCGCCGCGGCAGCCACCGCCGGCGGCATGGCCGTGGTGTAGACGCAGGTGCGGGCGAACTGGGTCAGCCCCTCGATCAGCGCGGCGGAGCCGGCGACGAACGCGCCATGGGTACCCAGCGCCTTGCCCAGGGTGGCCATCAACACCGGTACCTCGCGCGGGCCCAGGCCCGCCTCGGCGACGCTGCCGGCCCCTTCGGGACCGAGCACGCCAAGCCCGTGCGCGTCGTCGACCATCAGCGTGGCGTTTTCGCGACGGCACAGCGCGGCCAGTTCGCGCAGTGGCGCGCGGTCGCCGTCCATGCTGAAGACGCCGTCGGTCGCGAGCAGCGCCGGAGCATCGCCGGTCAGCTGGCGCGCGGCGGCGGCGGCATCGCCGTGCGGGTAGCGGCGAAGCACGGCGCCGGCGAGCGTGGCGCCATCGAGCAGGCAGGCGTGGTTGAGCTTGTCCTGGACGCACAGGTCGCCGCGGCCGAGCAGCGCCTGCATCACGCCCAGATTGGTCATGTAGCCGGTGGAAAACAGCAGTGCACGCTCGCGGCCGGTCCAGTCGGCCAGCGCTTCCTCCAGCATCGCGTGCTCGCGACGGTGGCCGCAGACCAGGTGCGCGGCGGTGCTGCCCACGCCTTCGTCGTCGGCCACGCGCTTGAAGGCGGCGATCAGCTGCGGGTGCTGGGCCAGGCCGAGGTAGTCATTGGAGCAAAAGGCGAGCAGGCGGCGCCCGCCGATCTCCAGCGAGGGACCTTCGGCGTGATCGACGGTGCGCGCCCGGCGCAGCAGGTCCGCCTGTGCGCGTTCGGATGTCTGGACGACCAGCCGCTGCAGCAGGTCGGGACGCACGGCGGCGATCAGGCGGATTGAAGGATGTCGGCGTGCACCGTGCCCGAGTGTTCGACCACTTCCAGCGGATGCAGGTCCAGCCGTGCGAACAGCGCGCGGTCGGCGGCGACGTCGGGGTTGCCGGTGGTCAGCAGCTTCTCGCCATAGAAGATCGAGTTGGCGCCGGCGTGGAAGCACAGCGCCTGCACCGCTTCGTCCATCTGCTGGCGGCCGGCGGACAGGCGCACCATCGAGGCCGGCATCAGCATGCGCGCGACCGCAATGGTACGCACGAACTCGAACGGATCGAGTGCCGCAGTGCCATGCAGCGGCGTGCCCTCGACCTGCACCAATTGGTTGATCGGCACGGACTGCGGATGCTCGGGCAGGTTCGCCAGGGTCTGCAGCAGCCCCGCGCGCTGCTCGCGCGATTCGCCCATGCCGACGATGCCGCCGCAGCAGGTCTTCAGGCCCGCGCAGCGCACGTGATCGAGCGTGTCCAGGCGGTCCTGGTAGTCGCGCGTGTGGATGATCTGGTCGTAGAACTCCGGCGCGCTGTCGAGGTTGTGGTTGTAGTAGTCCAGGCCCGCCTGCTTGAGCGTGGTTGCCTGCTCGCCGCTCAGCATGCCCAGCGTGGCGCAGGTTTCCAGGCCCAGGCCCTTCACCGCGGAAACGATTTCGGCCACTTTCGCGACGTCGCGGTCCTTGGGGCTGCGCCAGGCCGCGCCCATGCAGAAGCGGCTGGCGCCGGCGTCCCGGGCGGCCCGTGCGCGCTCGAGCACGGCCTCCACGCTCATCAGCTTCTCGGCCTTCACGCCGGTCTGGTAGCGCTGTGCCTGCGGGCAGTAGGCGCAGTCTTCCGGGCAACCGCCGGTCTTGATCGAGAGCAGCGTCGAGACCTGCACCGCATTCGGGTCGTGATGCTCGCGATGGACCGTGTGCGCGCGATGCAGCAGGTCGTTGAACGGCAGCGCGAACAGCGCGGCGACTTCCGCGCGCGTCCAGTCGTGGCGGATCGGGGCAGGGAACATGAGGGCGACGGCTCCGCGTGGGGACGCGGCAGTGTGGGAAGGGGCCTTGCGTCTGTCAACCGACGAGATGGGCATCAGGTTGACGGACTTTGCGTCCACGCCCGTCGGCTACCATCGGCGTACCGACCCCACGGAGCCAGGCAGATGAGCGCAGGTCAGGGCAGCACCGGCAACGTCATCGCGGCGGTGTGCAGCTTCTTCCTTCCCGGCCTGGGCCAGTTGGTGCAGGGCCGGTTGCTCAAGGCGATCATCATGTTCGTGCTCGCCGTCGCGCTGTGGTTCGTGTGGATGGGCTGGATCGTCCATCTGTGGTCGATCCTTGATGCGGCGCTGTACAAGCCCAAGGACTGAAACCCGCCGATGCGCATGGAAGCGCTTGTCCGTCCACTCTCCCGCCTGCATGCCTGGCTGTTGCCATGGCGCTGCCTGCTGTGCGGCGACGCCGGTGGTGACGGCCTGGATCTCTGCCACGCCTGTGCCGCGGAATTGCCGCGCAATACCAGCTGTTGCGCGTGTTGCGCGTTGCCCTTGCCCAGCGCGGTGGCGATGTGCGGCGCCTGCCAGCGCAAGCCGCCGCCGTGGGATGCGGCGTGGGCGCCGTTCCGCTACGGCTGGCCGCTGGACCGGCTGGAGGCGCGCTACAAGTTCGGCCGCGACCTGGCCGCCGGTCGCACGCTGGCCCGGCTGTGGCAGCGCGCGGTGCCGCCAGTCGCGCGGCCGGCGCTGATCCTGCCGGTACCGCTGCACCGTGCGCGCCTGCGCGAGCGCGGCTACAACCAGGCACTGGAGCTGGCGCGGCCGCTCGGTCGTGCGCTGGGCATTCCCGTGCGCCACGACGGACTGCTCCGTTCGCGCGCCACCGTGGCGCAGACCGAGCTCGATGCGGCGGCGCGGCGGCGCAACGTGCACGGGGCGTTCGCGCTGCGCGACGGCGCGCCGCTGCCCCCGCACGTGGTCTTGCTGGATGACGTGATGACCACCGGCGCGACGCTGGCCGAATGTGCGCGGGTCCTCAAGCGTGCGGGCGTGGCGCGGGTGGACGTGTGGGCGCTGGCCCGGGCGCCGTCGTCGCGGCAGCGGTGACTTCGGAGCGCGCGGCCCTTCGACGCGACGGGGAACGGCTACTCCCTCACCACGCGGCCCATCGACATAAGAGGGGCATCTACCCACCGCCACGGAGCGGGAACGGTGGGCTGAAGCCCACCCCACCCCAGCTTCATTTCATGGCGAGGCCGAGCACGATGCCGATCCACAAGGTGAGGCCGACCCAGTTGTTGTGCCGGAACGCGGCCAGGCAGGCGTCGCGGGCGCGGCTGCGGATCAGCCAAAGCTGGTAGCCGAACAGGCCGACGGCGGCGAGCAGGCCGAGCCAGTATGGCCAGGGCAGCTCCCCGCGCTGGCCGACGAACAGCATCGCCAGCAGGAAGGTGCCGATCAGCATGCCGAGGATCGGCACGTCCGCATCGCCGAACAGGATCGCGGTGGATTTGGCGCCGACCTTGAGGTCGTCGTCGCGGTCGACCATCGCGTACTCGGTGTCGTAGATCACCGACCACAGGATGTTGCCCAGGAACAGCAGCCAGCCCAGCGGCGGCACCGTGTTGGTCACCGCCGCGAACGCCATCGGGATCGACCAGCCGAACGCCGCGCCCAGCACGACCTGCGGCAGGTAGGTCCAGCGCTTGGTGAACGGATAGATCGCCGCCAGCGCGGCGCCGGCGAAGGACAGCTTGATCGTCAGCGCGTTGGTGAACAGCACCAGCACGAAGGCGAACGCGAGCAACGCGCCGAACACGACCAGCGCCTCGCGCGGGCTGACCCGGCCGCTGGCGATCGGCCGGCCGGCGGTGCGCGCCACCTGTGGGTCGAGCTTGCGGTCGGCGTAGTCGTTGATCGCGCAGCCCGCCGAGCGCATGGCGAACACGCCCAGGGTGAAGATCACCAGCGGGCCCCACGGCGGGAAGTCGCCGGCGGCCAGCCACAGCGCCCACCAGGTCGGCCACAGCAGCAGCAGCGCGCCGATCGGGCGATCCATGCGGGTGAGCACGAGATAGTCGGCGGCGTTTTCGCGCCAGTGCGGCGGCAGCGGGCGCAGCAGCAGGTCGAGCACGCGCGTGGCGCGCGTCGAACTGTCGGCCGGACGGATCGGGCGGACGGGTGCGGCGGGGCGCGGCCGCGTCGTGGTCGGCGGCGTGCGGCGCTGGCGCTTGCGGGGAGGAGGAGCCATGCGCGGCAGTTTAGCCCGGCGCCTCGCCCGGATCTGGGCGGCACGGCGCTTTTCTCCCCGCAAACCTCGTCCGCCCGAAGGCTACCCGGCCGGGAGAAGACTCAGGCAAGGCTCAGGGCAGCGGGTCCAGCGGGTCGTTCTCGTCCAGCGGGCTGCCGAGTGGATCGGCGTCGGCGTCGCGGGCGGGGCTGGCGTGGCCCGGGTTGCGGATTTCCTCTTCCGGACGCTGCTTGCCCGGCTGCGCGATCGGCGGTTCGGGATGCTGGGGGTTGTTCGGCATGGCACTGGCTCCAGGAGGGGATGGAGGGACACCAGCGTTGCGCAACACCCGTCAAGCGCGCGCAAAAGGTGTGCTGCGCCACAGTTCGGGACACGCCGCTCAAGCACGCCCCGTGGCGGCCGATACCCCGAGCGAAGGTACCCGTCGTGCAAGCGACGGCCGGAAGGCAAGCGCCCCTTTATCCGCAGGAGGCCGGGTATGTCCGTGGCATACGACATCGTTGCGCAGAATGCGGCGCCCGCGCGGATCCTGCCCGCGGCCGCGCCGACGCTGCGAAGCCCCATGCCGCCGGCGCAGGCGCGCCTGCTCGACTCGGTGGCCGCCTTCACCCATCACCGCGACATCGACGCGCTCGACCACGGACTGGCGCTGTCGCTGGCCGAGCTGGCGCCGGCACGCGCGGTCGTCCTGTGCAAGCGCGCGGTCGACGGCCGGCACGTGGAAAGCCTGGTGCGTTGTGCCGCCGACGCGCAGGGCGTGTTCTCGCTGCGCGCCTGCGCGCCGGACGCCGACGATCCCGCGCTCGCCCCGGTCTGGCACTGCATGGACCAGCAGCAAAGCCATGCCGAGGCGAACGCCGAGGGCCATTGCCTATACGTGCCGATCCTGCACGAAGGACGCGCGCTGGGCGCGCTGCAGCTCGAATCGGATGCTCCGCTGGACGGCGCCCACGCACTGGCCGAAGGCTTCGCGCGGATCTACGCCAACTACATCACCCTGCTCAACGAGAGCGAACGCGACAAGCTGACCGGCCTGTACAACCGACGCACCTTCGAGCGCCACCTGCAGCGGCTGTTCCACTGCCCGGGCGCGGCCAGGGAAAAAGACGAACGCCGCGCCGGGCGCGCCGCGTCCGATGGCGTATGGCTGGCGATCTTCGACATCGACCATTTCAAGCGGATCAACGACACCTTCGGCCACATCTACGGCGACGAGGTGATCCTGCTGCTGGCGCAGCAGATGCGCGCCAGCTTCCGCCAGGGCGACGTGCTGTTCCGCTTCGGCGGCGAGGAATTCGTGATCCTGCTGGCCGGCCACGACGAGGCCGAGGCCCGCCGCGCGCTGGAGCGCTTCCGCGAGCGGGTCGCGAGCTACCTGTTCCCGCAGGTCGGCCACGTGACCGTCAGCGTCGGCTACGCGCTGGCCGCGATGGGCGACTACCCGGAGACGGTGATCGACCGCGCCGACAAGGCGCTGTACTTCGCCAAGGAGCACGGCCGCAACCGCACCCACGGCTACGAGGAACTGGTCCGCCAGGGTGCGCTGGTGGCCGAGTCGATGAGCACCGGCAGTATTGACCTGTTCTAAGCCGGCGGGCGGCGGACGTCCAGACGTCCGTATGGATTACCCCAACGGCGCCAGCATGGCCTCACGCGCGCTCGCGCTGCCGCTCCAGCGCCACATCAGCCACACCGCCACGGCGTCCACCAGCACCGCGAAGATGCTCGCTTCCGGACCGAACGCGCCGCCGCTGAGCCACTGCGGCCCACCGAGCATTTCCGGCAGCAGCCAGCCGGCCTGGCCGAAGCCGCTCACGTCGAAGCCGAGCAGCGCGCCCTGCGCCCAGTTCCATCCGAAATGGATGCCGATCGGCAGCGCCAGCGAGCCGGTGCGCAGGTAGGCCAGCCCCAGCAGGAGCGCGCCAAGCACCGTGTCGATCGAGGCCCAGGCCAGCGTCGGCCCCTCCATGCCGGGATTGCCCCAGTGCGCGAGCGCGAACAGCGCCGCCATCGCCAGCAGCCCGGGCCAGCGACCGATGCCGTCGACCAGTCGCTGGAACACGAAACCGCGGAAAAGCAGCTCCTCCAGCAGCGCGACCCATGTGAACGCCCACGCGCCCATCGCCAGCGCGCGGACGCTGCGGGCCGGATCGAGATGGAAGCGGACGCCGCCGGAAAGCGCGATCAGGCCCGCCACGGCCAGGATCAGCGCAGACCCGAGCGCCGCCCCGGCGAAAGCCCCGCGCGCCCAGGCAAGGTCCAGTCGCAGTCCGACCGCGGCCAGGGGCTGCCTGCGCAATCGCAAACAGGCCCAGGTCACCAGCAGCAGGAAGACCACCGGCAGGGGCGCGAGCCACGGCTTGTCCACGCCGAGCCGTTGCACCGCTTTCGACGCCAGGGTGTAGACCGGCTGGCTCGCCACGAACAAGGCGAGGAAGAGGAGGATCCACCACCCGTTGCGCAGTGATCCCTGCCGATCGCGGAAGAACTGTTTCATGTGCGCTCCTTGCCTGTGGACGAAGCGCAGCGTCAGGGCTTTGCCGCCCTCCCGTAAATAGCCCGTTCGGCCGGATGCCGTTCGTCACATGCCGGAACGCCCTCGGCTCCCTCGTGGTTCCCGCTCCGCGGATGACCGGTCAGGCGAGCTTGCGCAACCACTGAGCGAGGGCCTGGTCCTCCGCGGGCATCGGCGCCGCCTGCGACGGACGCCCGAGCATGGCGGCCAGCGCGGGCGGCACCGGGACCGCCTGGCCGAGCAGAGGCTCCAGCACGGCTTCGAACTTCGCCGGATGCGCGGTCGCGACCACCGCCCAGTGATGTGCGTCGCCTTGCGGCTCCTCCTCAAGCAGCGCCAGGGCCGTCGCCGTGTGCGGACAGACGATTTCGCCATGGTCGCGGGCGTGGCGCAGCAGGGTGGCGCGTATGGTGGCGTCGTCGACGCTGCGGGCAGAGAGTGCATGGCGCAGGGCGTGGTCGTCGTTGTCGAACGACCAGCGCAGCCGCTCGAAATTGCTGGGCGCGCCCACGTCCATGGCGTTGGCGAGGGTCGCGGCGGCATCGCGCGGCCGGTAATCGGCCCCGGCGAAGAACTCCGGCAGCGTGGGATTGGCGTTGCAGGCCAGCCGGATGTCGCCGATCGGCAGGCCCATGCGGCGCGCCCACAGGCATGCCAGGGCGTTGCCGAGGTTGCCGGTCGGAACGATGAAACCGAGCGGCGCGCGGTGGTTCCGGTGCCAGCGCAGGGCGGCGTGCGCGTAGTAGCTCATCTGCGGCAGCAGCCGGCCGAGGCTGATGCTGTTGGCGGAACTGAGCGGCACCTCGCGCCTGAGCGCGGGGTCGTTGAGGGCCGCCTTCACCATGCGCTGGCAGTCGTCGAAGCTGCCGGCCACGCGCAATGCGTGCACGTTGTCGCCGAAGCTCCCCAGCTGGTGCGCCTGGCGCGGCGAGACGCGGCCGTCGGGGTAGAGGATCGCCACGCGCACGCCGCTCGGCCCGGGGCCGGCCTGGTGGAACGCGGCGCCCACCGCGGCGCCGGTGTCGCCGGAGGTGGCGACCAGGATGGTGAGCGGCGGCGCATCCGCCGCGCGCAGCCGGCGCAGGCAGGCGGCGAGGAAGCGTGCGCCGAAGTCCTTGAAAGCGGCGGTCGGGCCGTGGAACAGCTCCAGCAGCGACGCGTCCGGGCGCGCGAGCGGGCGCAGCGGTGCATCGAAGGCGAACGCCTCGGCACAGATCGCGGGCAGGGCGTCGGCCAGCGGATCCCCGGCGAAGAACGGCGCGAGCAGGGTGCTTGCGGTGGCGGCCAGGTCGCCGAGCGAATCGAATGCGGCCAGGTCGATCGACGGCAGGCGTTCGGGCACGTACAGCCCGCCGTCCGGCGCCAGGCCGGCGGCGATCGCCTCGCTCAAGGTGGCCGCGGGCGCCCTCCCGCGCGTGCTCAGGTAGCGCAGCGCGCTCATGCGAGCAGCTGCGCGCCCGGGCCGTCGATGGGGCCGACCAGCACGTCGCTGTCCAGGCCGGCTTCGGCGAACGCGGCGCGCATCGCGTCGGCGGCGGCGGTCGCCCGGGGTGCGTCCTCGAACCAGCCGAACACGCTGGGGCCGGCGCCGGAGATGCTGGCGCCCAGCGCACCGTGGTCGAGCGCGGCCTGCTGCACGCGGGGGAAGTTGGGTACCAGCGGCGCGCGGCGCGGTTCGACCAGGACGTCCTTCAGGCCCTCGCGCACCAGTACCGCGTCGCCGCGCCAGCAGCCGGCGATCACCTGCGCGAGGTTGGCGCTTTGCGTGACGAAATCGGACAGCGCGTAACTTCCAGCCAGCGCCGCGCGCGCGCGGCGCGTTTCCAGCACGCAATGCGGATGCACCAACGCGCAATGCCAGGCCGCCGGCACCGGGATGCGCACCAGCCGCGTGGCGGTCGCGAGCACCAGGCCGCCGAGCAACTGCGGACCGACGTTGTCGCCGTGGCGCCCGCCGCTGGCCACCGCCTCGCCGTCCATCGCGAAGCCGTACAGCGCCTCGCGCGGGAGCGGCTCATCCAGCAACGCGTTCGCGGCGATGAGCGCAGCCACGCACGAGGCCGCCGAGCCGGCCATCCCGGAGCCCAGCGCGATGCCCTTGTGCAGGGTCAGCTCGAAGCCGTGCGAAAGAGCCCGTCCGGCGCGCAGCGCGAGCAACGCGGCGCCGGCGGTGTTGCGTTCGGCCTCCAGTGGCAGGTCGCGCACCATGCCCTCGATGGCGGCGATGCGCACCACCGGCTCGTCGATGCGCCTGACCTGCGCGCGGTCGCTGGCGCCAGCCAGCGTGTGGCCCAGGATGTCGAAGCCCACGCCGACGTTGCCCACGCAGGCGGGGGCGAAGGCGCTGGCGACCGATGGGGAAGGCTCAGTGGCCGGCATGGCGACGGCGATGGCGCGGCTGACCGTCGACCTTGGGCGGCACGGGCCCGGCCAGGTCGATCGCGTAAGTCGCCGTGCCGTCGCCGTTCTCGCGCAATTGGCGGATGCCCGTCGCACCATCGGCGGCGGCGATGGCCTGCTTGCCCGCAGCGGCGGTGAAGGTGACCGCGCCGCGCGTCTTCAGCGCCGCGAAGCGCCACGAGGCGCCGGGCAGCTGGGCGCGACCGAGCGTGCCGATGCGCTTGAGCCAGGCGGCGACGATCTCTCTCACGCCATCCTGCGAAGCGAGCACGGTGTTGCTGCCGTCGAGCCCGGGGAAGTTGCCGCCGCCGCTGGCGCGGTAGTTGTTGGTGGCGACGATGAACGGCTGCGCCGGCGTCACCGGCTTGCCCTGGTACCGGAGCTCCACGATGCGCTCGCCGACGGGCTTGCTCACGTCGATCACGTAGGCGAGGTCGCCCTGGATCTGGTCGAAGTTGAAGCCCGGCACGTGGGTGTTGATCAGCGCCTGCTCGCCGGTCCTGGCCGGGTCGATGCGGTTGAAGCGTGCGGCCGATTTCTCCAGCCACGCCTTCACGCCCGCACCATCGGTCTTCACCGCGGCGAGCGTGTTCGGATAGAAGTACAGGTCCGCCGCGCTGCGCAGGGTGAGCGGGCCGGGCGGCACGTCGGTGTAGTCGTCGGGACCGCCGAAACCGGTGCGGAAGGCGGCCGCCGCGGCGAGTACCGGCACGCCGGCCAGTTCGGGGTGCAGCTTGGGCAGTTCACGCTGCACGTAGTCGCGCTGGGCGGCGTTGACCACCGCCAGCGCGGTCATGTCGCCCTCGTCGGAAAAATAGCTCGACAGGCGCAGCTTCGCCTCACCGATCGGCGTGTTCACGTAGGCCACCGTGGCATTGTGCGCCTGCGCCACCAGCGGCGCGATCGTCGGGTCGACCGGCACGCACTGGTTCTTGCGCGGGCAGATCGGGCGCACCTCGCTGTGCGTGTCGTCGCGGTCGATGGTCCAGCGACCGTTCGTGCGCTCGAGCGCCAACTTGATCACGCCCAGGTCCTTGCCGAAGAAGCCGCCCATCACCGCCGGCTTGCCGCGCACGAAGCCGCGCCTGGCGTCGACGTCCTTCATGCCTTCGTAGCGCGGGCCCGGGAATTCGGTATGCGAGTGGCCCAGCAGCAGCACGTCGATGCCCGGCACGCCGGCCAGGTACCAGCCGCCGTTCTCCATGTCGCTGGTGTACGGCGCGGTGTTGAGCCCGCCGTGCAGGATCGCCACCACCAGGTCCGGGTGCTGCGCCTGGATCTGCGGCAGGTAGCGCCGCGCCGCCTCGACCACGCCGCTGACGGTGACCTTGCCTTGCAGGTTGCGTTGGTCCCACTTGAGGATCGGCGGCGGCGTGAAGCCGATGATCGCCACCTTGAGCGGCACCTGCAGGCGACTGCCGTCGGCGCTGTAGGCCTCGATGGTCTTTTTCACCATCGTCCACGGCTTGAAGATCGGCTGGCCGCTCTTCGCGTCGAACACGTTGGACAGCACCAGCGGGAAGTGCGGGCCCGAGCAATGCGCAGTGCGCTTGCCGTCGATCTCCATCGGGGTGCCGGTGACCTGCGAGAGGAACGGCAGGCCGTAGTTGAACTCGTGGTTGCCGGCGGTGCCGCCGTCGTAGCCGACCGCGTCCATTGCCTGGTAGATGGCCAATTCCTGCGCGCAGCCGAGCGGCGCGACCATTGCCTGGTAGTCGGCCAGCACGGTGCCCTGGATGGTGTCGCCGCTGTCGAACAGGAAGCTGTTGGGGAATTCGGCGCGTGCGCGGCGGATCAGCGTGGCGACGCGCTCGTAGCCAACCGTTGGGTCGTCCTTGGCCTTGAAGTAGTCCCAGCTCAGCACGTTCGCATGGACGTCGGTGGTTTCTAGGATCGCCACGTCGGCGCGGGTGCCATCGGGTGCCACGGCGGGCGCGATGGGGCTGGAGGCGCAACCGGCGAGCACGACGGCGGCGAGCAGGGGCAACAGCGGGCGGAGCGACATCGGGAAACGTCCGGCAGCAAACGGGCAGGGCCGGGAACGTAGCAGATCGACGGAGCGAAGGGCGGCGCTGCGCTGTCCTGTCCCGGCCTGCGGCGCTTGACAGGCCGCAAGGACGACTGTACTACTACACACAGTACAGACAGGACAGACGAAGATGCCCCGCAGCCAGGCCCTGATGCTCCAGATCGCCACCGGCGACGCGCGCCCGATCAGCAAGCAGATCGTCGACGGCGTGCGCATGAAGATCGCCACCGCGGAACTCAGCCCCGGGGACCAGCTGCCCAGCGTGCGCGGCCTGGCCCAGCAATTGACGATCAATCCCAACACCGTGGCCAAGGCCTACGCCGAGCTCACCAGTGAAGGATGGCTGGAGTCGCGCCAGGGACTGGGCCTGTTCGTCGCAAGGCCGCGCCAGCGGCTCTCCAACGGCGAGCGCGACCGACGCATGGACGAGGCGATCCAGGCCTTCGTGCACGAAGTGGCGGCGCTCGATTACCCGCCCGACCGCGCGCTGGCGCGGCTGGACCGCGCGCTCCAGGTGTTGTCCCGAAAAAGCGCCTGACCTGCCCGAGAACCCTTGAGCCATGACCGACCACGTCATCGAAACCCGCGCCCTGACCAAACAGTACGGCACCAAACTCGCGCTCGACGCGCTGGACCTGTCCATCGCTGCCGGCCGCATCCACGCGATCGTCGGCGCCAACGGCGCCGGCAAGTCGACGCTGTTCCGCATCCTGCTCGGCTTCCTGCCGCCGACCAGCGGCAGCGCGCGCATCCTCGGACGCGACAGCCAGCGGCTGACCCCCGAGGACCGCGGCCGCATCGGCTTCGTCAACGAGGAACACACGCTGCCCAACTGGATGCGCGTCTCGGCCGTGGCCGCCATGCAGCGCCACCAGTATCCGCGCTGGAACCAGCGCGCCTACGACGAGGTGATCGGGCACTACCACGTGCTGCCCGAGCAGAAGGTCGGGCAGCTCTCGCGCGGCGAGCGCGCCGGCTTCAACCTCGCGCTGACCCTCGCGCAGGCACCGGAACTGCTGGTGCTGGATGAACCCACGCTGGGCCTGGACGTGGTGGCCAAGCGCGCCTTCCTTGAATCGCTGATGTATTCCAGCGCGGCCGAGTCCTGCACGGTGATCTATTGCTCGCACCAGATGGAAGAGATCGAGCGCGTCGCCGAGAACCTGATCATCCTCGAGCGGGGACGCCTCGCGCACATGTCGGCGCCGGAGGAGTTCTGCGCGCGCGTCACGCATTGGGTCGCCGACATTCCGTTCGCCGGCCCGCCGCCGGCCAGCGTGCCGGGCCTGCTGCAGGTGCAGCGCATCGACGGCCTGCACCATTACCTGGTGCTCGACCAGGACGAGGCGTTCGCGCAATTCCTGCGCGGCGCCGGTGCGCGCACGGTGCAGAGCATGCCGGTGAGCCTGGACCGCGCGGTCAACGGCTTCCTGGCCAAGAACCACGCGATGCCGGCCGCGGCATGAGGAGGGCGACATGCGTGACCTGATCAAGGCCGAGCTGCTGCGCTTCCGCGGCTGGGCGCTCGGTGCGTTCGCGGTGCATCTGCTGGTGCTGCTGTTCTTCACCCGCCTGGTCGACCTGGCCCAGCAGCCGATCTTCGTCTACCGCGTATTCGGTGGTGTCGACGTGCTGGCCGGCGTGCTCCTGGGGCTTTACCAGATGGGCAGCTATCGCCGCCCGAACGTGTGGCTAAACCTGCTGCACCGCCCGCTCGCACCGGGGCGCATCGCCACCGCGCTGCTCGGCGCGGGGCTGGTGTGGCTGGCAGTCGCGGTGGCGCTGCCGGTGCTGCTGGCCGCCGCCTACCAGGCCGGGCTTACCGCGCGCGTGGTCGACCTGCGCCACTGGCTGCTTCCGCTGGCGGCATGGTCGCTGGCCGCCTGCGGCTACCTCGCCGGTGCCTGCTGCATGTTGGGCCGCCCGCGCAGCGCGGTCGCCGCGCTGGTGCTGCTGCTGGTGCCGGTCGCCAGCCAGGCCAGCGGTGCGTGGGCGTTGCTGATGCAGGTCTTCGCCCTGGCTTGGCTTGCCGCGATGGCGGTGGCGTCGTTCAAGCCGGATCTGTCGGCGCCGCCGCGAAGCCTGGGGGCGACCGTGCTGCTGGCCTTGCCGCTGCAAATGGCCGTCTATGTGGCGATCATCGTGGTGGTCCAGGTCGGCGCGCAGGTCATCTGGATGGTGCAGGGCACCCATCCGAACAACACCGACACGCCGCCGCGCGGCGGCCAGAACGAAACCGAGCGCATGACGCCGCAGCAGCGCATGCTCGCCGGGCTGGCGGCCAGTACCGCACCGGAAGCGCCGTTGTGGCGCGAACAGGTGGCGCTGTCGGACGTGGTGGCGATCGCGCCGGATCTCGACGAGGTGCCGGTTCGCGGTGCGCTCACCAATGCCGCGCCGGTCGACTTCGACGACCCGGCGCGCGGCGTGCGCTGGACCTTCAGCCACGACCGCATGCGCCTGTCCGGCTACCGCATCGCCGGCGGCCGTGCCGTCGGCACGCTCGGCGTGGGCGACGCCAACGCGGCGTTCCCCGCGCCAGCCGTGGCCACCCGTGGACTCCCCGGCCAGCCGAAGGAAGACCGCAGCCTGCTGGCCGGCAACATGCTCTACCACTACGTGAGCGAAACCGGCCGCGTGTTCCCGCGCATCCGGTTGCCGGACGGCGAGTGGCTGCTTGCCACCGCGCCGGTCGGCGAGAACCTGGTCGCCCTAAGCAACCGGGCGCTGTATTTCTTCGACGGCCGCGACGTGGTGGCGAGCGAAAACCTGCTCCGTCCGCGCCAGCGCATGCCCATTCCCGGCGGTCCCGGCGGCCTGCACAACCTGGAACTGATCGAGCTGGTCGACGGCTACCTGGTCTCCAACGCATACACCAACTACGACTACACGATGGCGGGCGCCGCGCCGTACCAGACCGTCACCTGGGTGCACGACGACGGCCGCGTCACGCTCGCGGCGCGGCGGCCGATCGCGTTCGACTACCCGGCATGGTTCCGCTACCAGTCGTGGTGGCCCTCGCCCGCGCTGTATGCGTTGCGCCAGGGCGTGACCGGCCTGTTCGCCGCGCCCGATCCGATGCAGGTCGCCAACCCGGAACCGAGGCCGCGGGCGATCCTGTGGCTGGCCGGCGCGTTGATGCTGGTGGCGTCGCTGGCCGCGCTGTGGCTGGTGCGCCTCCGCCCGCTGTCGTTGCTGGGGAAGGTCGCCTGGGTGGTCGCCTGCGGCGCGATCGGCCTGCCGGCGCTGGCCAGCCTGTGGCTGCTCTATCCGGCCCATGAGCCCGCGCCCCGCACGCGCCTGGAACCGGCCGCCGCGTAGCCCGCTTTCCCGCCGGCCCGGACCCGCGCCCTCTCCCCCGACTCGCATCAAGGAAGGGGGAAGGGTTGGGTGAAGGGTCGCTCCTGCCTCGCACCACCCACGAAGCGTCCGACGCCCGAGGAGACGCTCATGCGCTCGACCATCCAACTTCTGCGCCTCCTGTGCGTCCTGCCGTTCCTGCTGCCGGCGCTGCCCTGCCGCGCAGCGGACGACGCGCTCCATGCGGCCGTCGCGCGCGAACGCGCCCGTCCGGTCGCGCCGCACTACCCCCGCGCCACTTTCCTGGTGCGCAGCGCGACCCCGGCCGTGGCGCTGTCGCCCGACGGGCGGCAGGTCGCCTACCTGCGCGAGCAGGCCGGCCACCGCAGCCTGTGGGTGTTGCCGGCCGACGGCGGCGAACCCCGGCGCCTGCTGGGCGGCACCGACGCCAGGCAGATCGACTGGTCGCAGGACGGCCGCTGGCTGCTGCTCGCCTCGCCCACCCAGCTGTTCGCCGTGGCTGCCGCGGGGCAGGGCGGTTCGCGCCTGGTCGCGCCGCTGGGCGGACGCGAACAGCGCGAGCTGTTGCGCATCGACCCGCTGCAGCCGGCCGCGGTACTGCTGCGCGAGCGCGTACCGGCCTCGCTGGACGCACCCGAGCGCTGGCGCCTGGTGCGGGTGGACATGCAGGGGCATCGGACGCTGCTGCGGGAAGACGCGCGGCAACTGGTCGATGCCACGCTCGAGCGCAGCGGACGACTGGCCTTCGTCGAGCGCGTGGAAGGTGCGGCGCTGGTGTTCCACCGCGTCGATGCATCCGGGAGCCTGCACGAGGTCCTGCGCTGTACCGGGCTGCATCGTTGCGCGCCGCTGCCGCTGGTCGACACACGGGGCCGGCTGCTCCTGCGCAGCGACCTCGGCGACGGTTTCGACGGCCTGCGCCGGCTGGAGCCGGATGGAACGCTGACCACGCTGCACGATGACCCACGCGGCGAGGCCGATCTGGACACGCTCGCGCTCGACCCGGCCGACGGCACGCCGCGCATCGCCAGCTACCGCGGCACCGTGGCGGCCAGCCATGGACTCGACGCGGCGGCGCACGACGCATTGGCCACGCTCGAAGCACGCTATCCGGGGCGCAATCTGGAGGTCGCCATCGGCGCCACGCACTGGCTCGTCCAGGAGCAGGCCAGCACCTTGCACGGCGCGCGCTGGCACCTGTACGACGTGCGCACCGGCGGGCTGCGCGACATCCTCGCCTTTGCGCCGCTGGCCGATCGCGACGGCCGTCCCGCGCAGTGGCTGCCCGAGGCGGCGATGCCGCGCAAGCTGCCGCTCGCGTGGAACGCCTCCGACGGCATGCGCCTGCACGGCTTCGTGTGGCTGCCGCCAGGCGTCGACCCGGCACGCCTGCCGCTGGTGGTGCTGGTGCATGGCGGACCCTGGAACGCCTCGCGCCCGGACGAGTTCGGCGGTGGCTTCGTGCAGGCGCTGGTCAATCGCGGCTACGCGGTGTTCGAACCGAACTTCCGCGGTTCCACCGGTCTGGGCCGGCGCTATTCGATGGCGGCACAGGGCGACTTCGGCAACGGGCGGGTGCAGCAGGACATCGTCGAAGGCACGCGCTGGCTGCTCGGCCGGGGCATCGGCGATGCCGATCGCGTAGGCATCATCGGCGCGTCCTTCGGCGGTTACAGCACCTTGCTGGGCGTCACCTTCCAGCCGCAGCTGTTCAAGGTGGGCGTGGCGATGGTGCCGCCGCCGGACTTCGCCTGGGTCCTTGACTGGGTCGGGCGCACCACCGAGGCGCTGGCGCTGGCGCGTTACATCCCTCTCGATTCCTGGCTCGCCGCGCTTTCGCTCGACCCCCGCGACGCCGCCACGATGGCGCGCCTGCATGCGCAGGCGCCGCTGGCCCATGCGCGGGAGATGAACCGGCCGCTGCTGCTGTACGCCGGTGGCGAAGACCGCCGCGTGGCGATCCGCGGCGTGCTGGGTTACGCCGCGCGGCTGAAGCAACTTGGCAAGGACGTGAGCCTGCTGGTCGATGCCGATGCCGGACATTCCAACGCCGACCCGGTGGCGCGCGAGGCGCAGCTCTACCTGATCGTGCTGATGCTGCATCGCCATCTGGGCGGCGCCGCGCCCGAGCCGCTGGATCCGGTGCTGCGCGAGTATCTCGCGCGCAGCCTGCGCATCGCCGGCAGCGACCTGCAGGCGGCGGGGCTCGCGCCGTCGCGACCGTAGTCGCTGTGGTCCATCGGGACGGGATGCCGGACCGCGGCCGCGGGACTGCGGCACGGATTGCCGTGGGGGCGCCTCGCGGTCGTTGCGGCAGCGGCGCCGGTGTCAGTTCGGCCGGCCGCGTCGACCGTCGATCACGCGATCCGGCGTTCGCCGCCGATCCAGGTCTCGCGCACGTGCAGCGTGTCGTCCAGCACGGCGAAGTCGGCACGCTGGCCGGGCGCGATGCGGCCGTGGGTCTGTTCCAGTCCGAGCCACTCGGCCGGATAGGTGCTGGCCATGCGCGATGCCTCGGCCAGTGGCAGCCCGAGCAGGTTGACCGTGTTGCGCACGGCGCCGGCCATGTCCAGCGCGCTGCCGGCGAGCACGCCCGAGTCGTTCATGCAGATGCCGTCGCGCGCGACGATGGTCTGGCCATTGAGCACGTACTCCGCGCGCGCGCTGCCGACCGGCGGCATCGCGTCGGTGACCAGCACGCATTTGCCCGGCGGCTTGGCGTTGATGGCGATGCGCAGCGAGGCCGGGTGCACGTGGTGGCCGTCGACGATCAGCCCGCACCAGCTGGCCGGATCGTCCAGCGCCGCGCCGACCACGCCTGGCTCGCGGCTGGTGAGCGGGGTCATGGCGTTGTAGAGATGGGTAAAGCCGCACACGCCCGCATCCAGCGCGGCGCGCGTGGTGGCGTAGTCGGCGCCCGTGTGGCCGGCGACCACGCGCACGCCGGCCTCGGCCAGGCGCGCGATCACCGGCGGCGCCACCTGCTCGGGCGCGAGGGTCAGCATGACCACGCCGCGGCGCTGCGCGGTGAGCGCGAGCAGGTCATCGGTGTCGGGCGTGCGGAACAGCGAGGCATCGTGGATGCCTTTGCGCGCGGGGGCGAGGAAGGGACCTTCGAGGTGGATGCCGAGGATGCCGGGCACCGATTGCGCGATCGCCGCGTCCACGGCGTCCAGCGCCGCGCGCATCTTGGCGGCGGTGTCGGTGATCAGGGTAGGCAGCAGGCCGGTGGTGCCGAAGCGCCGGTGCGCCAGGGCGATGCCGCGCAGCGCCTCCACCGTGGGCGCGTCGTTGAACAACAGCCCGCCGCCCCCGTTGACCTGCACGTCGATGAAGCCGGGCAGCAGCAGCGCGCCGGCCAGGTCGTGGCGTTGCGCCTGCGCCACGCGCGGATCGTCGGGCGCGGCCAGCGCGAGCACGTGGCCTTCGCGCACGAGCACCACGACATCCTCGCGCAGGCCCTCGTCGGTCAGCACGCGACCGTGGACCAGGGCGAGTAGGGGCTGAAGCATCACAACGTCTCCGTGACTTTTCGCAGGTGCGGCGGAACATCCGGATCGTAGCCGCGCGCCAGTGAAAGCGCGCTGGCTGCGCGATAGAAACTCTGCACCGCGAGCAGCGGCGTGGTGATCGCCGGCACGCCGGCCGGCAGCGCCAACGCGTCGGGGCCGCTCGCGCCGGGCGCGGCCACCCAGACCCGCGCGCCACGCGCGCGGAACTCGGCAGCGACCGCGAGGGTGCCCTCCAGCGAGCCGTCTTCCTGGGCGAACACCAGCACGGGGAAGCCGGTGCCGACCAGCGCCATCGGTCCGTGCTTCACTTCCGCCGCACTGAAGGCCTCGGCGTGCAGGCCGCAGGTTTCCTTGAATTTCAGCGCGGCTTCGAGCGCGGCGCCGAAGCCGTAGCCCCGGCCGACCACGAACAGGTTGTGTACCTCGCGCAGGCCCTCCCCGAGCGCGCGCCAGTCCGCCTCCCAACCCTGGCGCAGGTCGCCGGGCAGCCGGTCGAGCGCGCCGTGCAGCGCCTCGTCGCCGCTCCAGCAGGCGGTCAGCTGCAGCACCGCCGAGAGGGTGGCCAGGTAGCTCTTGGTGGCCGCGACGCTGCGCTCGGGACCTGCGTGCAAGGGCACCACCGTGTCGGCCAACCGCGCGAGCGGGGAATCGGTGTCGTTGACCAGCGCCACCACTTGCGCGCCGGCCGCCCTGGCTGCCTGGGCACTGAGCAGCAGGTCCGGGCTCTTGCCCGATTGGGAGATCGCCAGGAACAGCGCACCGTCCAGTTGCAGCGGCGCGTCGTAAATCGAACTCACCGCCGGCGAGGCCGACGCGGTGACCACGCCCAGGCGTGTCTCGAACACGTACTTCGCGTAGGCGGCGGCATGGTCGGAGCTGCCGCGCGCACAGGTGACGATGCAGCGCGGCGGCTGCGTGCGCAGCCGCTCGCCGAGCTCGGTCAGCAGCCCGGCGTTGGCGGCGAGCTGGTGCGCGATCACGTCGGCGGCCGACTGCGCCTCCTGGTACATCAGGGTGTCATGGGGTGATTTCATGGGGATCCCGGGGAAATGCGCATGCGCGTTCCCTCTCCTTCCGGGAGAGGGCGCCCGAAGGGTGGGTGGGCGTTCGGAGAAAGTAGGGGTGTGCGGCGGCGAGGAGACCTCACGCCAGCCTCTGGGCGGGGAGGGCACGAGGCGGGAGGTCCTGCCCGAACGAAGCTTCAGCTTTTCCGCGGCGGTGCCGTCGACCCGCGCACCACCAGCTCCGGCACGAATCCCTCGTTCCCGGTATCCGGCGCCGATGCGCCCTGCTGCAGTTCGGCCATCAGGCGCAACGCCGCATGCCGCCCGATCTCGGCGGTCGACTGCCGCGCGGTGGTCAGCGCCGGCCAGGCCTGCTTGGAAAACGGGTTGTCCTCGAAGCCGGCGATCGACAGATCCCACGGCACGTCCAGCCCGGCCGACCGTGCCGCCGCCAGCACGCCAGCAGCGATCTCGTCGTTGCTGCCGAAGATCGCGGTCGGCGGCTCCTTCAGCGCCAGCAGCTTGCGCGCCCCGCGGAAGCCGTCGTCGAACGCGTAGCGTCCCGGCAGGATCAGCTTCTTGTTGAGCGCGATGCCGTAGTCCTTGAGTGCATCGGCATAGCCCTGGTAGCGCTCGGGGCTGGAACGATGATGCGGCTCGCCCCACAGGAAGCCGATCCGCGTGTGGCCAAGCTGGATCAGATGCTCGGTGATCGCATACGCCGCGTCGCGGTCGTCCACCCAGACGCAGGGCGAGCCGTCGGCCGGATCGGTGCGCGCCGCCAGGATGCGCACGAAGGCGATGTCGTGGGCCTTCAACGTGGCGATCAGCTGCGGCTGCTCGGACATCGGGGGCGCCAGCACCAGGCCGGCCAGGCGGGAGCGGCGCACCAATGCGCACAGCTCCTCGGCCAGTTGCGGCGAGGTCGAATCGCAGGGATGGATCTGCAGGCCGAAGCCGCGCTCGCGGCAGGCCGACAGCACGCCGTTCTGCATGCTGATGACGTAGTGCGCGTTCGGATTGTCGTAGACCAGTCCGATCGCATAGGAATGCGCCGCGCGCAGGCTGCGCGCGGAGAGGTTGGGACGGTAGCCCAGCGCCTCGATCGCCCGCTCGACCTTCTCGCGCGTGTCCTCGCGTACCGAGGCTTCGCGATTGATCACCCGCGATACGGTCTTCAGCGACACGCCGGCGCGCTTGGCGACGTCCTTGATGGTGGCGTGACGCAACGACGGGTTCTCCGCAGGGCTGGCGCGCCATCCTAGCCCACCGCCACGCCGGCGTGGCGGTGCCTTCACTGCGGGCGCGCGCCATCGCCATCACGCAGGCCCACGCGGTAACCACGCAAGCCGTAGAACAGGATGTAGAGGTAGCAGGGCACCATCAGCGCCGCGAACACCAACTGGAAGTCGTAGTGCGTCTTCAGGTGTGCGAACAGCTGCGGCACCACCGCGCCGCCGGCGATGCCCATGATCAGCAGCGCCGAGCCGGCCTCGGTGTGGCGGCCCAGCCGGTTGATCGCCAGCGGAAAGATCGCCGGCCACATCATCGCGTTGGCGAACCCCAGCGCCGCCACGAAGCCGACCGAGACATAGCCCCGGGTGAGATAGGCGCACACGCTGAACAGCACGCCCAGCACCGCCGACACCGCAAGGTAGCGTTGCTGCGAGATGATGCGCGGGATCAGCACCAGGCCGGCCACGTAGCCGAGCAACATGCCGCCCAGGGTGAAGGCGGTGAAGAACTTGGTCTGGTCCAGCGGCAGGTGGAACCCGGCGCCGTAGGTACCGATCGCGTCGCCCGCCATCACTTCCACGCCCACGTACACGAACAGGCACAGCACGCCCAGCCACAGGTGTGGAAAGCCCAGGATGCTGGTGTCGGCATCATCCGCCTGCTCGCTGTTGGCGCTGGCCGGGCGGATCTCCGGCAGCGACGATCGCACGATCCACATCGCCAGCAGCGCCAGCAGCACGGCCATGCCCAGGTAGGGCGCATGGATCTTCGCGGCGAACGCATCCAGCAGCGCTTCGCGCGCCTGCGGCGTGGCCGCCGCGTGGACCTGCGCGTCGATGTCGCCGATGCCGGCCAGCACCAGCGAGCCGATCAGGATCGGCGCGAGGATGCCGGCCACCTTGTTGCAGATGCCCATCACCGCGATGCGCTGTGCCGCGCTTTCGATCGGTCCCAGGATGCTGATGTAGGGATTGGACGCCGTCTGCAGCAGCGACAGGCCTGCGCCGATCACGAACAGGCCCACCAACGCGCCGGCGAAAATGCGCATGGTCGCGAACTGGCCGAACGCCATCGCGCCGACGGCCATCACGAACAGTCCCAGCGCCATGCCCTTCTTCATGCCGGTGCGCCGCAAGACCATCGACGCCGGAAGCGAGAACACGAAATAGGAAATGTAGAAGGCGAACGGCACGAGGAACGCGTAGACGTCTTCCACCTGGAAGGCGAGCTTGACGAAGGCGATCAACGGCCCATTGAGCCAGGTCACGAAGCCGAAGATGAAGAACAACAGCCCGATCACCAGCATCGGCCCCAGCGCCGAGGGCCTGGGTTGATCGGTCGCGAGCGTGGTGGACGACATGGACGGCTCCCGTCAGGCAAACGCATGGCGATGCGAGCGCCGTCAGCGGGCGCTCCCCCGGCCGGCTTTATGGCCTCGCTGGCCATCGTTGTCAATTTATGTCTGTCGCGAGCCTTTCCAGCGCGCCCATTTATGGCACCAACCAATGGCCTATCCGCCGTGTCGCTGACGCACTGCGCCATCGCGCTCAAAGCCGGAGCAAAGCGGCCAAAGTGAGCTGCATCGCGGCTTTGACGCGAGTTTTTCATATGTCGCGGCCATTAGTTCGTCGATCCATGTTGCGGCGCGTAAACCCACCTTCCAAAAATGCCGCCAAAACGCGTTGACAACGTTGTCATCGCTGTCCAGACTCCGCCCCCGCCGACGTCCAGCGACGCCGTGCCAGAGTGCAAAGGGAGGAGTCGTGGCCGAGGTCGCCAACTCGAGGAGTCCGCAGCGCCTGAGGCAGGAGTCCCTGCTGCTGGCGGCCGACGTCGGAGGGACGCATGCGCGCGTGGGCCTGCTCAGTCGCCAGCCCAACGGCGCCAGCCCGGTCACCGTGCTGCGCTACCAGCGCTACGCCTGCGCCGAGTGGCCCAGCCTCACCGCCGTGCTGCAGCACTTCGTCACCTACCTCGATGCGCCCGCGCCGATCGACCAGTGCGTGGTGGCGAGCGCCGGCTATGTGCTGGACGACGCGATCGTCAACGACAACCTTGCCTGGCCGGTGTCGATCCGCGACATCCGCGAAACCCTGGCGCTGGACCACCTGGCGGTCATCAACGATTTCGAGGCGGTTGCCTGGGCCACCCAGTTCCTCACCGACGCCGACACGCTGCCGGTGATCGAGACCAGCGCGCCGCCGCAGCGCGGGCCGGTGCTGGTGATGGGCCCGGGTACCGGCCTCGGCTCGGCGGTGCTGTTGCCGGGCCAGCCGCACGCGACCGTGCTCGCCACCGAAGCGGGACAGATCGCGCTGGCGCCCGGCAACGAGCGCGAGATCGAGATCCTGCGCCTGCTTGCGCGCGAGCGCGCGCACGTCGCCTTCGAGCACGCGTTGTCCGGCCCCGGCCTGCGCAACCTCTACCGCGCGATCGGCACGCTGCGCGGCACGCCCGCCGTGCTGGCCGAACCCGCCGCGATCACCCACGCGGCGCTGATGCGGAGCGACGCCGTGGCGGTCGAGGCGATGGAGGTGTTCTGCGGCCTGCTCGGCAGCTTCGTCGGCGACCTGGTGCTGCTCTACGGCGCGCGCGGCGGGGTGTTCCTCGCCGGCGGCATCCTGCCGCAGATCCGCCAGCTGCTGCTGGCCAGCCGCTTCCGCGAGCGTTTCTTCAACAAGGGCGTGATGCGCCCGTACCTGCAACAGGTTCCCGTACGACTGATGGAGCACGGCCAGCACGGCGTGATCGGCGCGGCCGGCCTGGCCCTGGCCGGCCACGTCGAACCGGGATGAGCTTCGAGACCGCATAACAAACGGGCGCAAGCCCTTGCAACCAACCAGCATCACCGCGACGCGCGTGCTGCTGATCCGACTGGAGGGGAGCACCATGTCACACCGCAAAACGCTGTTAGCCGCAAGCATCGTCGCCAGCCTTTGCCTGGCCGGCGCGCTGCACGCCCAGGACGCCACGCAGACCGGCGACAACGCCACAACCCCGCGCACCGACCGCGACAAGGTCAAGCAGCTGGGCACCGTCACGGTCACCGGCATCCGCAATGCCGAAACCGAATCGCTGGAAACCAAGAAGGCGTTCGACTCGCACGTCGAGGTCGTGACCGCCGAAGACATCGGCAAGCTGCCGGCGAAGAACGTTGCCGACACCCTGCAGCGCCTGCCCGGCGTGAACATCAGCTCCTCCAGCGCCAGCGAAGGCGGCTTCGACGAGAGCGACCGCGTGAGCCTGCGCGGCACCGCGCCCAGCCTGACCCAGACTCTGGTCAACGGCCACTCGATCGGCACCGGCGACTGGTTCGTGCTGAGCCAGGTGCAGACCGTCGGCCGCAGCGTCAGCTACAGCCTGCTGCCCTCGGAAATCGTCAACCAGGTGGTGGTCTACAAGAGTTCCGAGGCGCACCTGGTCGAGGGCGGCAGCGCCGGCTCGGTCGACATCATCACGCGCAAGCCGCTGGAATTCGCCAAGCCGATGACGGCCGAGGCGTCGATCGGCGGCGTGTATTCGGACCTGCCGGGCGATACCAAGCCCCAGTTCAGCGGCCTGTTCAACTGGAAGAACGACGGCGGCACCGCCGGCGTGATGGTGCAGGCCTTCTACGAGAAGCGCAGCCTGCAGCGCAACGGCCAGGAAGTGGTCGGCGGCTACCTGCCCACCACCATCGGCGGCAACACCGTCTACTACCCCAACGAAATCGGCGCGGTGCTGTTCACACAGCAGCGCGAGCGCAAGGGCGGCGTGATCGACATCGAGTTCAAGCCGACCGACAACCTCACGCTCGACCTCAACGGCTTCTACTCCAAGCTCAAGGCCGACAACTTCAACCGCAACTACATGATGTGGGCCAGCAGCGCGCTGGCCAACGGTGGCGTGCTGACCCCGGGTTCGATCGACAACAACGTGGTCACCAGCGGCTCGATCAGCGGCGGCACCGGCGCCTACGGCGTGTACGACCAGATCTCGCGCCCGGGCGCGCAGTCCGAATCGAAGTACCTGACCCTCGACGCCGACTGGCGCGTCACCGACCACCTCACGCTCAAAGGCCAGGTCGGCACCACCCGCGGCACCGGTTCCAGCCCGACCCAGGACGTGATGGAACTGGGCACCGCAGCCGGCGCAGGCGCCAGCTGGGACATGCGCGGCCTGGACAAGCCGATCAACTGGACGCTCGGCGGCGACAACAGCTCGACCTCGGGCATCCGCCCCGACATGGGCTGGATCTTCGGCGGCCAGGGCATCAAGGTGAAGGACAAGGAGGACTGGGCGCAGTTCGACGGCGAACTGGCCTTCGACGACGGCGCCATCAGCTCGTTGCAGTTCGGCGCGCGCTACGCCAAGCACACGCGGCAGAACCCGAGCGAGATCGCCCAGGGCCCGGACTTCGCCACCAACTGGACCGACCCGGCCGCCTATCCGACCAACGTGCAGCACTACCCGGGCGACTTCGGCAGCTCGCTGGGTGGCAGTTTCCCCGGCCCGATCTGGTACTGGACGCCCGGCCAGCTGGCGGCCATCGATGACGCCTTCGCCAACCGCGATCCGGTCTCGCGCTTCTACTTCAACGATGTCTACAAGGTGGAGGAGAAGGACTCGGCCGCCTACCTTCAGCTGAACTTCCAGTCGGGCATCGCCAGCGGCAACGTCGGCGTGCGCTACATCAAGACCAAGGAAAACATCGGCTACACCAGCACGGCGCCGGACGCCGAGGCCACTACGGTCACCGGCCCGATCACCGGCTCGGCCTTCGGCGACTACTACTGGAACACCTATCAGACCAGCTACGACAAGTTCCTGCCCAGCGCGAACCTCAAGTTCGCCCTCACCGACGACGTGCTGCTGCGCTTCGCCGCCTCGCAGACGATGACCCGGCCGGACTATTCCGCGCTGGCCGGCTACGTTTCCGCCGACGATCTGACCCACACCGGCAGCGGCGGCAATCCCAAGCTCAAGCCGCTGGTATCGAGCAACTTCGATGCCGCGCTGGAGTGGTACTTCTCGCCGCGTGGCCTGGTGTCGGCCGGCGTGTACGCGATGAACCTGAAGGACTACGTCAACTTCGGCAACGAGGTGCGCACCTTCAAGGACATGCAGGCCAGCCAGGCGGCCGGCCAGGACGTCTTCAACGACTACCTGATCAGCGTGCCGCACAACGTCGACGGCAAGGTGCGCGGCGTCGAGCTCAACTACATCCAGCCGATCGGCGACAACTTCGGCGTGCAGGCCAACTACACCTACGCCGACGCCCACGCCACCGGCGACGTGCCGCTGCAGGGCACCTCGAAGAACACCTACAACGTGTCGGGCTACTTCGAGAACCAGCGCTTCAACGCGCGCGTGAGCTACACCTACCGCTCGGAGTTCTACGCCGGCGTGAGTCGCACCGACACCTACTTCCAGCAGGGCATCGGCAACCTGGCCGCGTCGGTCGGCGTGCAGCTGACCGATTGGATGTCGCTGTCGCTGGACGCGATGAACCTCAACAATCCCAAGCTCAAGTACTACACGCAGAACGCCGCCTACGGGAAGCAGCCGTACGCGTTCTACGTCAACGGCCGGCAGTACTACCTCAACCTGCGCTTCAAGTTCTGACGCGCCGGAAACCCTCTCCCTCGGGAGAAGGTGGGCGGGGGCGGAGCGCGACGAGCGTTCCGCCCGCGTCCTGATCATTTGGAGTTTGGCAAACTCCCCGCCCGGGCCCGGCGGCTTGCCGGGTCCGCTTTTTGCCATGGAGCCCACGCATGCACCGCTTGCTACTCGGCCTGCTCCTGGGCCTGGCCGCCTCCTCCGCTTCCGCGGCAGCGGTCGAACCCTCGCTGATCCCGCGGCCCGCGCAGCTGCGCCTGGCCAACGGCCAATTCAGGCTGGCACCGGCCACGCCGTTGCGCATCCCCGCCCATGACGACGGTGCGCGCCATGCGGCCCAATTCCTGATGTCCCAATTGGTTCGCACGCACGGGCCCCGCCTTGCCCTGGCCGAAGGCGCGCCCATCGCGGGCGCCATCGCGCTGGTGCGCGATGTGCATGCCGGTCTGGCCGCCGGCGGTTACACGCTCGACGTCGGTGTCGATGGCATCCGCATCGTCGGCGCGGACGATGCGGGACTGCTGCATGGCACGGTCACCCTTTACCAGTTGCTGGACGAGGCTGGGCAGGACGCAGTCCCCGCGCTGCACATCGCCGACGCGCCGCGCTTCGCCTGGCGCGGACTGATGCTCGACTCGGTCCGGCACATGCAGACCCCAGACGAGATCCGCGCACTGATCGACCAGATGGCGCTGCACAAACTGGACGTGCTGCATTGGCACCTGACCGACGACCAGGGCTGGCGCATCGAGATCAAGCGCTGGCCCGAGCTCACGCGCGTCGGCGCGTGGCGCACGCCGCCGGCCGCGGGCGAGGACGGTGAGCCGGCGCGCTACGGCGGTTACTACACCCAGGAGACCATCCGCGCGCTGGTCGCCTACGCCGCCGCGCGCGGCATCACCATCGTGCCGGAGCTGGACCTGCCCGGGCACGCCACCGCGGCGGTCGCCTCCTATCCGCAGTTCGGCGTAACCGGCAAGCGCATCGCGGTGTCGCCGGACTGGGGCGTCAACACCACGCTGTACAACGTCGACGAGCCCACGCTCCATTTCCTGGAGAGCGTGCTCGACGAAGTGATGACGCTGTTTCCCTCGCGCTGGATCCACCTGGGCGGCGACGAGGCGGTGAAGGACCAGTGGCAGGCCTCGCCCGCGGTGCAGGCGCGCATGAAGGCGCTGGGCCTTAAGACCGAGGACGAGCTGCAGAGCTGGATGATGGCCCGCCTGGGCGACTACCTGAAGCGGCACGGGCGCCGCATGATCGGCTGGGACGAGATCCTGCAGGGCGGTGTGCCGGGCGACGCGATGGTGATGTCCTGGCGCGGCACCGAAGGCGCGGTCGATGCGGCGAAGCTGGGCCACGACGTCGTGCTCTCGCCCTCGCCGGACCTCTACTTCGACCAGCTCCAGAGCAGCAGCGACGACGAGGCCACCGGACGCATCCCGCCCAAGAGCCTGGCCGACATCTACGCGTTCGAACCGGTGCCGGCCGCGCTCGATGCGGCGCAGGCGCGGCACATACTGGGCGCGCAGGCCAATGTCTGGACCGAGCACATGCCGGACATGCGGCATGTCCAGTACATGGTGTTCCCGCGGCTGGATGCGCTATCCGAAGTGCTGTGGACGCCGCCGGCGCGCCATGACTGGGAGGGCTTCCTCGCGCGCCTGCCAGCACAGCTCGAGCGCTACCGCCGAGCGGGTATCACCTGGGCCGACAGCGCCTTCGCGCCTTCCATGGCGATCGACGAAACGGCCGCGCGCGCCCATGGCAGGACGACGCTCACGCTGGCCAACCAGTCCGGCTTCGGCACTATGCGCTACACGCTGGACGGCAGCGCGCCCAATCCGGATTCACCGGCCTACGCAAAGCCGCTGGCGGTGACGCTGCCGCTGACCGTGCGCGCCACCACGTTTGCGCCGGATGGCAGCATCCTGGCGCGGCGCGTGCGCAGCTTCGACGCGGCGGACCTGTATGCGCGCGACGGCAACACGCTGGTCAACTGCCCGGGCAATCCGTTCCGCCTGCGTGTGCAGCCGTTGCCCGATGCCACGTCGCGGCGGCCGGTCTACACGATCAATCTGTTCAACGCATGCCAGGTGTGGCCCGCCGCGCCGCTGGATGGCGCGCAGGCGCTGCACGTGGAACTGGCCCGGCTGCCCAACAACTATGCGCTCGCGCATGAAGCCACGCTGGTAGTGCAGCGGCCCAGGACTACCGCGTTCGGTGAGCTGGTGATCCGTCGCGACAGCTGCGAGGGCGACATCCTGGCGACCCTGCCGCTGCCCGACCCGACCGCCGCGCCGCGCCGCTTCGCGCTCGACGCGCACTTCGAGCGTCAGCGGGGAGCGCACGACCTGTGCATGGCCTTCACCGCGCCCGGCGACGGGCCGTTGTACGCGGTTGGACGGCTATCGCTGGACGCCCCGCGCTGACGGTGCACGCGATGGCGATGACGATGGACCAGCCGGCGCCCTCGACGGGGCAGCATGTTGCCCGCCGCCTGGCCTCGGTGGATGCCCTGCGCGGCTGCACCGTGGCGGCGATGCTGCTGGTCAACGATCCGGGCGACTGGGGGCACGTCTACTGGCCGCTGGAGCACGCCGCGTGGCACGGCTGCACGCCGACCGATCTGGTGTTCCCGTTCTTCCTGTTCGTGATGGGCGTGTCCGTGGCGCTGGCGATTCTTCCGCGGCTGGAGCAGGGCGTGGCGTCCGACCGGCTGCTCAATGCGGCGCTGTGGCGGGCGCTGCGCATCCTCGCGCTGGGGCTGGCGATCAACGCGCTGGCGGCGTGGTGGCTGCCGGGGCGCGAGATGCGCTGGCCGGGCGTGCTGCAGCGGATCGGCGTGTGCTTCGCGGTGGTCGCCGCGTTCGCCATCTACACGCCGCGACGCGCCTGGTGGCTTGCCATCGCGACGCTGCTGGCCGGCTACACCGTGCTGCTGCTGGCGGGCGGCACGCTGGACGAATGGAACAACATCGTCGACCGCATCGATGGCGCGGTCTTCGGGCAGTACGTGTGGGATCACAACCCCGCCACCGGGCAGGTGCACGATCCGGAAGGCCTGCCCGCCACGCTGCCGGCGATCGCCAGCAGCCTGCTTGGCCTGTGCGCGGGCGCGTGGCTGCGCGCGCGGCAACCGGGGCGGCTGCTCGCCGCGGGCCTCGTGGCGCTGGCGTTCGGTGCGGGCTGGTCGTCGTGGATGCCGCTCAACAAGAACCTGTGGACGCCCTCGTTCGTGTTGTGGACCGGCGGCTTGGCCATGCTGGCGTTGCTGGCGTTCCACTGGCTGGTCGACCTGCGTGGCTGGCCCGCGCTGGGCCGCCGCTTCGGCATGAATGCGATCGCCGCCTATGCCGGCTCCGAACTGCTGCAGATCGCGCTACCCGCGCTGGGCTGGCAGGAGCCGCTGTACCGGCATCTGTTCGCCGGCTGGATCGCGCCGCTGGCCGGTCCGTGGATCGCATCGCTCACCTGGGCGATCGCCTTCGTGGCGTTGTGGTGGGCGATCGCGTGGGCGATGGACCGGCGCCGGCTCTACCTCAAGCTGTGAGCGATCGCGTAGGGTGGTCTCCAACCCTCCTTGGCGCATCGGAGCCGGGGGACTGAAACCTATCCCGCGGTCGCATGCCATGAGCGAACGTCCCCTCATTCCGCGCCCCCTGGTCATCGCGCACCGCGGCGCCAGCGCGCATCTGCCCGAGCACACCCTGGCCGCCTACGCGCGCGCCATCGGCGACGGCGCCGACCTGATCGAGCCGGACCTGGTGATGACGCGCGACGGCGTGCTGGTGGCCCGTCACGAGAACGAGATCGGCGCGACCACCGACGTGGCCGCGCACCCGCGCTTCGCCGCCAGACGCACGCGCAAGGTCGTCGACGGCGTCGCGGTCGAGGGCTGGTTTACCGAAGACTTCACCCTGGCCGAACTCAAGACCTTGCGCACCCGCGAGCGTCTGCCCGACCTGCGCGGCACCGCCCACGACGGGCAATACCCGATCGCCACGCTGGAGGAAGTCATCGAACTGCTGGCGATCGAGGGTGCGCGGCAGGGGCGGGTGGTCGGACTGATCCCGGAGATCAAGCACGGCACCTGGTTCCAGCGCCGGGGCCTGCCGATGGAGCAGCGTCTGCTCGACACGCTCGGGGCGCATGCCTGCACGCGCAGCGTGCCGGTGGTGATCCAGTCCTTCGAGCTCGCCAACCTGCGCGCGTTGCGCCGCTGCCTGGGCGACTTGCCCAACGTGCGCCTGCTGCAGCTCATCGACGAGCCGCAGACGCAACCGTGGGATGTCGCGGTCGCAGGTGGCCACCTGCGCTACGCCGACCTGCTCACGCCCGACGGCCTGCGCGAGGTAGCGACCTGGGCCGATGCGATCGGCCCGAACGCGCGCGCAATCCTGCCGCTGGACGACGAGGGCCGCCTCGGTGCGCCGACGTCACTGGTGCACGATGCCCATGCAGCGGGACTCCAAGTGCACGCGTGGACCTTCCGTCCGGAAAACGTGTTCCTGCCGCGCACGCTGTGGCGCGGCGAAGACCCGGGTGCGCGCAATGCCGCGGGGTCGATCGAGGAGATCCGCGCGCACCTGGAGGCCGGCGTCGATGCGTTCTTTACCGATGACCCCGCACTGGGTCGGTCCGCGGTGCGTTAATAACGCCTTTACAACAAATGTTGAATTTTTGCTGTGGGCACCTTAAGGTTCAGTCAAACGAGCCCCGCTTCCCCACAAAGCCTGTCTCGCCAGCACCGATCCCCCTATGCGGTTGCTGGCTTCCCTCAGGCACTCCTTGTGAACCGTTTTCGGACGCGGATGGACGATCGTGCTCGTTGCCACGAGGCATAACGATGGCCTCAGTCCTTCTATTCCAAAACAGGTTTTGGGGAGTTTTGCATGAGCTTGCAAGTTGCCAATCGCCCGGCCATCCGCCGGACGGCCCTCGCCGTCGCCCTGAGCGTGGGCTTCGCCGGCGTTGCCTTTGCACAGGCGACCACCGGCAGCATCTTCGGTGATGCACCGGCCGCCCAGGGCGAGACCGTCCTGATCCAGAACAGCACCGGTTTCTCGCGTGAAGTCGCGGTCGACGCTTCCGGTCACTTCGTCGCCAACCAGCTGCCGCTGGGCGACTACACCGTCACCCTGCGCCAGAACGGCCAGAACGTCGATTCCCGCAAGGACGTCACCCTGCGCGTGGGTGCCGGTACGCAGGTCTCGTTCGCTGCGGCGGGCGCGGCTGATGCCCAGAACCTGTCCGCCATCACCGTCAGCGCCAACGCGCTGCCGACGATCGACGTGACCGGCGTGGACTCGCGCACCGTCATCACCGCCGAGCAGCTGGCCAAGCTGCCGCTGGCGCGCAGCGCCGAAGCGATCGCGCTGCTGGCCCCGGGCGTGGTGCAGGGCAGCTCGCTGTTCCAGGGCCCGCTGGGCGGCCAGGTGGTCTCCTTCGGCGGTTCCTCGGTCACCGAGAACGCCTACTACATCAACGGCTTCAACACGACTGATCCGCTCAGCGGCTTCGGCGGCATCAGCCTCCCGTATGGCGCGATCGACCAGCAGGAAATCCTGAGCGGCGGCTACGGTGCGGCCTACGGTCGTTCCGACGGCGGCGTGATCAGCCAGGTCGGCAAGCGCGGCACCAACGAATGGCACTTCGGCGGCCAGGTCCAGTGGACCCCGAGCCAGCTCAAGGGCGACCCGAAGAACTGGCACTACGTCAACGCCGACGGCACCGACGGTGCCCTGCGCCAGTACCGCCAGGACAACAAGACCTGGGTGACCACGGTCGACGGTTACGTCGGCGGCCCGCTGATCAAGGACAAGCTGTTCATGTTCGCCGCCGTCGAGGCGGAGCGCGAGCAGGGCAAGTCCACCGGTTCGAACGTTGCCCCGTTCACCGACCACTACCGCTACGACAACCCGAAGTGGTACGGCAAGCTGGACTGGAACATCAACGACAGCAACATCCTCGAAGTCACCGGCGCGTCGAGCAAGTCCTCGTATGAAGGCCGTTTCAACAGCTTCGATTACGACACGCTGACCGAAGGCGACTTCAACAGCAACGACACCCACACCAAGAACGGCGCGGACATGTACTCCGCCAAGTTCACCAGCTACATCACCGACGACCTGACCGTGTCGGCGATGTACGGCAAGATGAAGGGCACCTGGTACAGCAACACGCCGGATTACGATCCGACCAACCCGTACATCTTCGGTGCGCAGGACCAGAATCCGGCGATCAACGGCGGCAACCCGATCACCAACAACCAGACGGTGTCGACGATCAACCTGCCGGGTCACCGCTCGACCACCACCAACCTGCGCCTGGACGTCAGCTACCACCTCGGCGATCACACGATCACCGCCGGTATCGACAACCAGAAGCAGGCCAACATCGACGCGGGCACCAAGTTCCCCGACGCCGGCCTGGGCTATGCCTGGGAATACAACACCATGGACGGCGACGCGGACACCTACATCATCGGTGGTCCGGGCACCGCGCAGCCGGGTGCCGACTGGCGCAATTCGCCGTGGGTCGCCAACACCGGCTCGCAGCCGGGTGGTGAGAGCGGCTTCTACGTCGCCCAGTACCGCTACCACGACAACGCCTCGGTCCGCGTGGACCAGAAGGCGCAGTACATCGAGGACACCTGGCAGGTCAACGACCGCTGGATGGTCAAGATCGGCCTGCGCAACGACCAGTTCACCAACTACGGTGGCGGCGGCGACGCGTTCCTGCGGCTGACCAAGCCGCAGTGGGCGCCGCGCGTGGGCTTCAGCTGGGACGTCAACGGCGACTCCAGCTTCAAGGTCTACGGTAACGCCGGTCGTTACTACCTGGCGCTGCCGACTTCCGTCGCGCTGCGTTCGGCTGGTACCTCGCTGTACACCCGCGTGTACTACACCTACACCGGCATCGACGCCAACGGCGTCCCGACCGGCCTGACCCCGATCGACACCAGCCGTGGCGCCGGCGAGCCGCTGTCCAACAACGGCGAGTACGGTTTCCCGCGCGATCCCAAGACCGCCGCGTCGACCAACCTCAAGTCCGAGTACCAGGACGAGTACATCCTGGGCTTCGACAAGAAGCTGGGCGATTCGTGGGTGTGGGGCGCCAAGGGCACCTTCCGCAACCTGCGCAACGCGATCGACGACATCGGCGACAACGTCTCGATCATCGCCAAGATGAACGCGATGGGCATCGACCCGGCGACCTACGACGCCAGCCAGATCCCGGCCAGCTTCCTGATCAACCCGGGTTCGACCTCGAACTTCCTGGTGCCGAAGCTTGGCGGCGGCTACTACGAGGTGCCGATGACCTGGCGTGGCGACTTCGCCTTCAACACCACGATGAAGCGCAAGTACTACGGCCTGAACCTGTACCTGGAGCATCCGTTCGACGGCAAGTGGTACGGCAAGGTCGACTACCTGTTCTCGCGCAGCTACGGCAACGCCGAAGGCCAGGTCCGTACCGACATCGGCCAGACCGACGTGTCGGCCACGGTGGACTGGGATTACGCCGCGACCATGGACTACGCCAACGGCGCCCTGGCCAACGACCGTCGCCACCAGATCAAGGCGTACGGCTCCTACCAGCTGACGCCTGAGGTGATGGTGTCGGGCAACCTGGCGATCCTGTCGGGCATGCCGCGTACCTGCCTGGGTTACTACGGCGCCGACCAGACCAATCCGGGCCTGGGCTACGGTCCGTACTACCACTTCTGCGACGGCGTTCCGTCTTCGCCGGGCGACAGCCGCAACCCGTGGACCTACAACCTGAGCCTGAGCGCCGAGTACCGTCCGGAGTGGGCGGACAAGCACCTGGCCTTCAACGTGATGGTCTACAACGTGTTCGACAGCCAGAAGACCACGCAGGTCTACCCGATCTCGACGAGCGCCAGCTACAAGCGTCCGTACAGCTCGCAGACCCCGCGTTACGTCCGCTTCGGCGTGTCGTACGACTTCTGAGGTCGTAAGTAACATCCGGACTGTCCGCAGTCCGTTGCAGCACCGGGGCCGCAGGTTTACCTGCGGCCCTTTTTTTGTGCACGCAACCGGTCGCGCTTCGCCACCGGCCCCCCTTGCCGCGCGGTAGGATGAATGCCTGGACCGCCACTCGGGGACGGCGTTCGCCGCAAGCGCCATGCACGTGCAGGAACTGATCATCACCTGGGCCACGCCGGTGTTCTTCGCACTGATCGGCCTGGAACTGCTGGTGGCGCGCTGGCGTGGCCGTGCGGCCTACCGCATCGGCGACGCGATCAGCAGCATCGGCCTGGGCGTGATCTCCCAGGTCGTGGGCGTGTTCGGCAAGCTGCTCTCGATCGGCATCTACGCCTGGGTCGCCGTGCACGTCGCCCCGATTGACCTGCCCGCCGGCAACATCGCCGTGTGGCTGTTCGCGCTGCTTGCCTACGACTTTCTTTACTACTGGCTGCATCGCGCCGGCCACGAGGTGAACGTCCTCTGGGCTGCCCATGTGGTGCACCACCAGAGCGAGCACTACAACCTCTCCACCGCGTTGCGCCAGACCGGCAGCGGCGTGCTGCTGGGCTGGCTGTTCTACCTGCCGATGGCGCTGGCCGGCATCCCGACCGAAGTGTTCGTGGTGGTCGCGCTGATCGACCTGCTCTACCAGTTCTGGGTGCACACCGAACAGGTCGGCCGGCTGGGCTGGTTCGACCGCGTGTTCTGCTCGCCCTCCAACCACCGTGCGCACCACGCGGTCAATGATCGCTACCTGGACCGCAACTACGGCGGCATCCTGATCATCTGGGACCGGCTGTTCGGCACCTTCGTCGAAGAAGACGATGCGGACCCGCCGGTGTACGGCACCCGCGCCCCGCTACGCAGCTTCAATCCGTTGTGGGCGAACGCCGAGGTGTACTGGGCGGCGGCGAAGGACATGTGGCATGCGCGACGCTGGCGCGACAAGGCGCTGGTCTGGCTCAAGCCGCCAGGCTGGCGCCCGGCGGACGTGGCTGCGCGTTTCCCCAGGCCCGCGTTCGACATCCGGCGCGAGCGCTTCGATCCGCCGATGCCGCGCGCGCTGACCCTCTACTGCCTGTTGCAGTTCGCGTTGCTGCTGGGCATGGCCACGCACTTCCTTGACCTCAGCGCTCGCGCGAGCCTGTCGACGCTGCTGGCCTACGCGGCCTATCTTGTCGGCAGCCTCACCGTGCTGGGCGCACTGATGGAAGGCCGACGCGCCGCGCGCTGGATCGAAGCGGTGCGCGTGCTGGCCACGGCACTGTTGCCCTGGGCGACCGGTCGCTGGTTCGGCGTCGCGCAGTTGGACCCGCGGTTCGCGATGGCGATGATGGGGATCTTCGGCCTGGCCGCCCTGGCATTGCCCTGGCTCATTCCGACGCGTGCGCCGTCCGTCGCGGGAACGCACCCGGCGTCGGCCGCGAAAGGCCCCTCGGTGGGAATCCACTGACCCCAGACCCGACCGATCCATTGCGAGAGCGCCCCGCGACCGCGTGGGCAGGAAGGCCATCGCGGAGGGCGGCAGGCGGTCGCGCCCGAAGGCGTGCGTGAGGTGATCAAGCATCGCTGTAGCTGATGCCCGCACACCGCCATCTCCCGACAGAGATCTTCCAGACGGAACGATGGATGCCAACAGCCGAACACGGCTTGCGGCCACGTGCAACCCCCAAGCTATGATGCCCGCTTGTTTTCAAGGGGATATCCGATGGGCTTTCTTGCCAAGCTGGTGCGTCACAAGTCAGTCGAACAGCTGCAGTCCGAAGCAGGCGGCTCGAAGGATTTCCGTCGCGTACTGGGGCTTTGGCAGCTCACCGCGATCGGTATCGGCGCCATCATCGGCGTGGGCGTGTTCGTGCTGGCGGGACAGCAAGCCGCGGTCAACGCCGGTCCGGCGGTGATCCTTTCCTTCATCGTCGCGGGCCTGGGCAGCTGCTGCGCCGCGCTCGCGTACGCTGAGTTCTCCGGCATGATCCCGGTCACCGGCAGCGCCTACACCTACGGCTACGCGGTGCTGGGCGAACTGTTCGCCTGGATCATCGGCTGGGACCTGCTGATCGAGTACGCGCTGATCGTGGGCGTGGTGGCGATCGGCTGGTCCGGTTACGTGCAGGCGCTGATCGAGCAGGTCTTCCACGTACAGCTGCCGGTGTGGGCGCAGGGCGCCTACGACCCGCTGCATCCGGACAACGGCCGCGTGTTCAACGTGATCGCCGCGGCCATCTCGCTGCTGATCGCGGTGATGCTCATGGTCAAGACCGAATGGGGCGCACGCTTCAATACGGCGGTGGTGGTGATCAAGGTGCTCGGCGTGGCGCTGGTGATCGGCGTCGGCGCGTTTTTCGTCGATACCGCCAACTGGCACCCGTTCATCCCGCCGGTGGTCACTGACGCGGCTGGCAGCCATTTCGGCTGGGGCGGCGTACTGGCCGCGTCCAGCGTGGTGTTCTTCGCGGTGTTCGGTTACGACACCCTGACCACCGCGGCCGAGGAGGCGAAGAACCCGCAGCGCGACCTGCCGCGCGCCGTGCTGCTGTCGCTGGCCGTGTCGATGGCGCTGTATCTGGCGGTTTCGCTGGTCCTCACCGGCATGGTGCCGTACGCGCAGCTCAACTCGCCGGCGCCAGTGGATGCGGCGTTCAAGGCATTGGGGCTGGACTGGGTGCGCGGCATCATTTCGGTGGCGGCGATCGCCGGCATCACCAGCGTCATGTTCGCCTTCATGCTCGGTGCCGCGCGCATCTGGTTCGCCCTGTCGCGTGACGGACTGCTGCCGAAGTGGTTTTCGCAAATCCACCCCAAATATGGCACGCCCGCGCGCCCGACCATGATCCTGGGCGTGTTCACCGCGCTGGTCGCCGGTTTCCTGCCGATCGGCGAAGTGGCCGAGCTGGTCAACATCGGCACGCTTTCGGCATTCATCGTGATCTGCGCGTCGGTGCTCATCCTGCGCGTGCGCAAACCTTACCTCGAGCGCAGCTTCCGCACGCCGGCGCTGTGGCTGATCGCGCCGGCCGGCATGTTGTTCTCGCTGTTCCTGATCGTCGGCTGGCCCTGGATCACCGACGGCCGCCTGCACTTCCTCGGTGGGCTGCCGGCCATCACGATCTGGCGCTTCGTGGCGTGGATGGTCCTTGGCCTGGCGATCTACCTCTTTTACGGCGCGCGGCACAGCAACCTGGAGCGGCAGGAGCGGTAGCGGAGTCGTCGCGACGGTGCGGCCGCAGGATGGGCTTCGGCCCACCCCGCTGCCAGGCGGCGATGGTGGGCCAACCCTCTGCGGAATGTCTGGCCTGCCGCTGCACGCGACAGTGGACCCGTCCGGCGTGACCTCTGGCAGGGGGAGGGGCGTGACCTTCGTCCTACCATCGGATGACTGTCATGTCGGCTATCGGGCGGTGTCTCTACCCCGGCCTGGCAGGTGACGGCGCGGCGTGCGCGCCGCCGATGCTCGCCAGGGGAAGCGAAAGTGAAAGACGTTCGATCGAAGTTGCTGGTGGTCGCGCTGGGTGCGGCCTTCTCGATGGCTGCGCAGGCGGGCCACGCGCCGGCGCAGGACGTGCCCTATCCGGGCATGCTCACGCTGAAGGTGGACCTCACCGACGCGCCGAAGAAGATTTTCCGCGTGCACGAAACCATTCCGGCCAAGCCGGGTGCGTTCACGCTGTACTACCCGCAGTGGATTCCCGGGGAGCATTCGCCCTCCGGCCCGATCGACAACCTCGCGGGTTTGATCATCACCGCCAACGGCAAGCGCGTACCGTGGCGCCGCGACCTGCGCGACATGTACTCGCTGCACATGACCGTGCCCGAGGGCGCCAGCGCGCTTGAGCTCGAGTTCCAGTTCCTCTCCCCGGGCGAAGGCGGCATGTTCGGCGCGAGCGCCTCGTCCACGCCGAACCTGGTCGACGTGGAGTTCAACCAGGTCGCCTTCTATCCGGCGGGCTACTACACGCGGCAGATCCAGATCAAGCCGACCGTGACGCTGCCCATGGGCTGGCAGTTCGCCACCGCGATGGACGTGCAGGCGCGCAACGGCGCGAGCACCACGTTCAAGCCGGTCAGCTTCAACAACTTCGTCGACTCGCCGCTGATCGCCGGCGAGCATTTCAACCGCGTGGACCTTGACCCCAAGGGCGACGTCCCCGTGCACTTGAACGTGGTGGCCGACGAGGCGGACCAGGTCAAGCTCACCGACGCACAGCTCAAGCAGCATCGCGAGCTCGTCGACCAGGCGGGCCTGCTGTTCGGCGCGCACCACTACCAGCACTACGACTTCCTGCTTACGCTGTCCGACCACACCGGCCACTTCGGCCTGGAGCACCACCAGTCCAGCGACGACCGCCTGCCGGCGGACATGCTGACGGACGACAAGTCCTACGCGCTGATGGCCAGCCTGATGCCGCACGAGTACGTGCATTCCTGGTGCGGCAAATTCCGCCGACCGGCCAAGCTGTGGGCGCCGGACTTCAACACGGTCGAGGAAGACGACCTGCTGTGGGTCTACGAAGGCCTCACCGACTACTGGGCCGGCGTGCTGACCACCCGTTCGGGCATGTGGACGGCCGAGCAGTACCGCGACTCGATGGCCGACATCGCCGCCGCCATGTCCGCGCGCACCGGCCGCGCCTGGCGCTCGCTGCAGGACACCGCCGACGCCGCGCCGCTGACCTATTACGGCGGTGGCGGCTGGGGCAACTACCGCCGCGGCACCGACTTCTACCCGGAAGGCCAGCTCCTGTGGCTGGACGTCGACACGCAGATCCGCGAGCTCTCCCGCGGCAAGCACTCGCTGGACGATTTCGCCCGCGCCTTCTTCGGCATGGACAACGGCAGCTACGTGACGAAGACCTACACCTTCGACGACGTGGTGAACACCCTCAACCAGGTGCAGCCGTACGACTGGAAAACCTTCCTGCGCACGCGCCTGGACTACACCGGCGACCAGTTGCCCGAGCACGGCATCGAGCGCGGCGGCTGGAAGCTGGTCTACACCGACGCGCCCAACGCCGAAACCAAGGCCGCCGAGTCGCTGCGCCACAACGTCAACCTGGCTTATTCGCTGGGCCTATCCGCGTCCAAGAGCGGCAACATCTACGACGTGCAGTGGGATGGCCCTGCGTTCAAGGCCGGCCTGGTGCCGGGCCTGGACATCGTCGCGGTCAACGGCAAGGACTACTCGCCCGACGCGCTGAAGGACGCGGTCAAGGCAGCGAAGACCAGCAAGGCGCCGGTCGAACTGCTGGTCAAGAACGTGGACGTCTATACCACCGTCAAGGTGGACTACCACGGTGGCCTGAAATACCCGCACCTGGTCCGCGCCGACGGCAAGGACCTGCTGACCGTGATCACCACCCCGCGCAAGTAACCCATCCACCCTCACCGTTCGCCCGAGCGCAGGCCCGCAGGGCCGAAGCCGAAGGAGCGGCACGCGGCGATCACTTGCCGCGCCGCGCCCGGAACGAACGGCGAGCTTCGAGCGCCACCACCGGAGAGCCCCTTCCGTGAAAACCAAACCCCTTGCATCCGCCCTGCTGCTCGCCGGCTTCGCGCTGGTCGCCGCGCCCGCCTTCGCCGACGTGCCGGCGATCGGCGACGCACCCTTCAACGGCACCCTCAAGATCGCCGTCGACGCCACCGACCTCGCCCACCGCGTGTTCCGTGTCAACGAGACGATCCCCGCACAAGCCGGCCCGCTGACCCTGCTGTTCCCGCAGTGGATCCCCGGCCACCATTCGCCGACCGGCCCGATCGACAAGTTCGCCGGCCTGGTCATCAAGGCCAACGGCAAGGTGCTGCCGTGGACCCGCGACCCGCTCAACGTCTACGCCTTCCATGTCGACGTGCCGCAGGGCGCCACGGAGGTGCAGGCCTACTTCGAGTTCCTCTCGCCGCAGGACCCGCGCCAGGGCCGCGTCGTGATGACGCCGGAAATGCTCAACCTGCAGTGGGATGCGATGAGCCTGTACCCGGCCGGCTACAACATCCGCAAGATCAGCGCGCAGGGCAGCGTCACCTACCCGGCGGGCTGGAAGGCCGGCACCGCGCTGGAAGTGGCCTCCACCAGTGGCGACACCGTCACCTACAAGCCGCTGACCTACAACGCGCTGGTCGATTCGCCGATCTACGCCGGCAAGTACTTCAAGCGCGTCGATCTCGATCCGGGCGCCAAGACGCCGGTGTTCATGAACTTCGTCGCCGACGATCCGAAATACCTCGAGATGAAGCCCGAGCAGATCAAGCCGCACCGCGAGCTGGTCCAGCAGATGTACAAGCTCTACGGCGCGCACCACTACGACCACTACGACTTCCTGGTCTCGCTCAGCGACAAGATGAGCGGCAACGGCCTGGAGCACCACCGCTCCAGCGAAGACGGCGTGGGCGCCGACTACTTCACCGAATGGGACAAGAACGTCTACGCGCGCGACCTGTTCTCGCACGAGTTCAACCATTCCTGGGACGGCAAATACCGCCGCGGCGCGGATCTGACCACGCCCAACTTCAACGTGCCGATGAGCGACACGTTGCTGTGGGTGTACGAGGGCCAGACCCAGTTCTGGGGCAACGTCATCGCCGCCCGCGCGGGGCTCTGGAACAAGGACGAGACGCTGGACATGTTCGCTCTCGTCGCCGCCACCTACGACCAGGGCCGCCCGGGCCTGGCCAGCTGGCGCAACGTGCAGGACACCACCAACGACCCGACCATCGCCCAGCGCCGCCCGCTGCCCTACCGCAATTACCAGGCGTCCGAGGACTACTACTCGGCCGGCGCAATGATCTGGCTGGACGTCGACGGCAAGCTGCGTGAGCTCACCCGCGGCAAGAAGAAGATCGACGACTTCGCGCGCGCCTTCTTCGGCATGAACAACGGCGACTGGAGCGTCAATACCTACACCTTCGAAGACGTGGTGAAGACGCTCAACGACATCGCGCCGTATGACTGGACGAGCTACCTGCGCACCCGCCTGGACGGCCATGGTCCGCTGATCGGCGGCATCGCCTCGCACGGCTGGAAACTGGTCTACACCGACAAGCCGTCCAAGGCGGTCAAGGCGATGGAATCGCGCCGCCACGCGGCCGACCTGACCTACTCGCTGGGCCTGTCGCTCGGCAAGGACGGCTCCATCGGCGACGTGCTGTGGGACAGCCCCGCGTTCAAGGCCGGCCTCTCGCCCGCGATGACCATCGTCGCGGTCAACGGCAAGGAGTACTCCGCCGACGCCGTCAAGGACGCGGTCAGCGCCGCGGCGAAGAACAAGAGCCAGCCGGTCGAACTGCTGGTAAAGAACTTCGACGAATACAAGACCGTCCGCATCGACTACCACGGCGGCCTCAAGTACCCGCACCTGGTTCGCGACGACAGCAAGCCGGACACCCTGTCCGACCTGATCAAGCCGCTGTAAGCGCACGCCGCTCCCTCTCCCTTCGGGGGAGAGGGTTGGGGTGAGGGGCCAAGCTTGCCCAAGGCCCCTCCATGCCGAAACCAAAAGCCCCTCTCCCTCTCGGAGGGGCAGGGGGAGCGTGAGGCGGTACCCCGACTCCGCGCTCCGCCCATCCTTGCCAGGTCGATCCGTACCGCTGCGACGGGGCGAAGGAACGGCATGAACCTCCCCACCCAACTCCGCTATACTGCCGGTCCGCCGAGGATCGAGCTCCGATCCCGCGCACCCCGCAACACCACGCGCCTGTAGCTCAGCCGGATAGAGTAGTGGCTTCCGAAGCCATTGGTCGGGGGTTCGAATCCCTCCAGGCGCGCCATCTGCCATAGGTCATCGCCTCATCCGTTCCGGATGTAGCGCGGTGGCTCGCAAGCGGCGCAAGCCGTTTCCCAGCAAGCCTCAGGCCCTGTCGAATACTCGGCAGGGCCTTTGAGCTTTGGCGGCTCGCGTCAGGAGCCCCCGGAATTGATCCATGGCCCACGGGACGAAATCTTGCGTAAGAGGCCGTTCGGGACACAAGCGGGACATTCCCGGGCGAGATGCATCCTGTTGATTGTGGTCGGTGACCAATGGCCCACGGGACAGATCACCTCGTGAAGAGGCGGTCCGCGTCGGTTGCTTTGTCTGGCGACTTTCTTTTTGACGTGAATCCAGTCCCGCGTAAGACGGGGGGATCACGCGAACTCGCGAACCCAAGGTAGACGCCAAGCCTCTCCCGGCCCTACTGCGATGCGTCCTTTCTCAAGATCAAACGGCACTACCCTCAGATGCAGCTCTTGGGAGTAAGTGAAGATCGGCAAGGGAAGGTCGAAGCGGGTCGTCATGGGATAGATCAGCAGCATCTGTCCTGCGGCAGGCAGGTAACGGTGGCCATACGCAAACAGCTGGTAAAAGTCGGACTGACTGAGTCTGTACTTCTCCTTGGTGTTGCCCAAAGACTGATCGAGCAGCTTCCATTTCGTGTCCAGAACCCAGGTTTGCTCGCCCTGTTTGATGAGGAAGTCGGGTTTGAGCTGGAACCAGTTCTGACTGTTGTGCCGGCACAGATACCCACTGGATGCCTGCGTCTTGAGCGTCGCGTCCGGCGGCAGGGTCTTGCGCAGGCAGGCTTCCACGTAGCGTTCAAAAATCTTTTCCATCGGGAAAAGCAAGCTGGTGCCATGCCACCCGCCCAATACCGATAACGGGGTGTGCTCGCCAAGAATCAGCGCGCACCATGGGCGTGCTGGCTGGTAGTGCGCCAGCAACCGATCAGTGCGCCAACGACGGAAGTCGTCGTTGACGTTTCGGCTGCGGGGTACCGGTGCGAGGAAAGTCGCCAGCTCGTGCGCCAGGCGCCAATTGCCGGCGTCGCGGGTAAGCCGGCAGACGCGATCCAGCGCCGAGCACAGCAACCGGTTCTCGGGGCGGTCGGCGTCGAATACGTCGTGCTCGATCTGAAACAGGTGGTCACGTCCCGGCGGCTGGCGGAGTTGGCGTGGTAGGTCCAGCCGCCCGCGCAGAAAGCGCTGCTCCTCCTGCACGCGGTGGTAGTCGAAGCGCAGGCCGCGCTTGACCAGCCGGTCCAGCGAATGCAGGAACTGGCCCATTACCCATTCGGTGAGTGGCGCGTCGAAGGTCTGGATGTCGGTCGGCGACGTCTCACGGGTAGGTACATCGAGGCAACGAGCCAGCATCTTGCGCAGCAACCTGCGGGCCGCCTCGCGGTTGTCCCCGTGTTCCGCTGTCTTCGGGAGGATTTCGATGCGCGTGCCGCAAGGGGTCTCAATCACGCCAACGTAGCTGTCCAGCCGCAACCAGCGGCGATCGTCCACCTGTACCAGCGCAGCGCCCGACCTCTGCAGTCGAGCGCTTTCCCTGCACAGCCAGTCGAAGGCCGATTCCGGTACGCGGGCCACGTCGAGCGACGCATCGGTAACGGCGGACGTGGTTAGCCGAGCGTATTCCCTGACGACGACGTGCTCTCGCACCTGCTCAGCCCTTGACGCCACCGAGAATGCCCAGATAGCTCTGCGGCTTGTCGAAGGCTTCTTCGTCCAATCGCCACGCTTTGGCGTCCGGTACCAACTCCCCGGTGTCGCCAAACAACGAGTCCATGGGATACCCGGCGGGCACGACGAAACGGAATCCCTTCTCCTTGCGATGGTCGTTCAGTACCCACGCGATGCGCTGCCAGTCCTCGAAGAAGTACTCCTGAAGCAGCGGGATGACCTGTTGTCGGAAGATGCTCGACAGCCTCGACAAGTCGTTGCTGTTCTCGAGCGACATGAAATAGGCATGCCCGAGCTGGTGATCGCGATCGAGCAGGATCTCGATGCGGCGGTTCATCGTCTCGAGGACAGCCGACACGTCGATCCCGGCCACCTTGATGCCGGTCAGCTTGTCCGGCCTGGGCGGCATTTCCACGAAGACGAAGCGTCGACGAAGCGCTATGTCGAGGCCCGCCAGCGAACGGTCTGCCGTATTCATGGTGCCGATCAGGTACACGTTATCCGGCACGCTGAATGGATCTTTCGAATAGGGCAGCAAGACCTCCAGCGCCTCGGCAGCACCTGCGCGCTTGGAGGGTTCGATCAGCGTAATCAGCTCGCCGAAGATTCGCGAGACATTGCCTCGGTTGATCTCGTCGATGATCAATACACGTGGATGATCGGCAAACGCCGCGCTGTCCTCCGCCTTCAGCAGTGCCCGCAGCTTGTCGTGGTTGATGGAGCCCCGGTGCAGTTCATAGGTCGTCTTTTGTTGGAAGCGTTTCTCCATCAACGCGCCGTAGGGTAGGCCGGGCTTATAGGCGCGAAGCCAGCGTACGGTCCGCGCCTGAGAGTAGTTGTCATCTTCACGAGCGACCACCTGATAGTCGCCGGTAATTTCGCCTATGGCGCGGAGCTTCAAGTTGCCTTCGCTCACGACAACGAGGTCGCCCTTCTTCATCTGGCGGACAAACGTGTTGATGGCCGTGATTGGGTAATCGCCAAGCGAAAGCGGTTCACCGGAGGCGGCAAACACCCTCTGGATATCTTCGCGGGATTGGCACTTAGAGAAGTCTGCATTGTTGCCAAAGCCCATCAGGGCAAGGCCTTTCTCCATGCACTCTTCGTAGATGTGTCCCTCGGTGTTGGCGTCGCCCAACGACAACTTCCAGATGCGCCGTTCCGAAAGTTCCAGTGGGGCGTCCTCGCTCTTGCGTACCAGCCGCGTACGGGCGGACGCACAAAGCTCTTTGAAGACGCCGTCTTCCACGTCATAGCGAATCTGCCTGGTATCCGGATCAGAGCTGGCGCTCAGGCCCTCGACGAAGTTCTCGTAGCTGAAGCTCTGGTGGAACGTCACGAACTGCACAAGCCCCTCGTTTGCCAGTTCGTCGTAGCGCTGCTTGAGTTCCTTGCGGCGCTCGTCGCTTTCGTCGTAGCCCAACCGCAATAGGAATGAAGGGTCGAGGATTTCCAGGGCCTTCTCGATGGCCTGGTAGGTCTTTCCCGTTCCCGGCGGTCCAAAAAGGATCTGGTTCAAAGGAGGCCGCTCGGTCGTGGTCTCTTTCGCCGAGGTAGGGGTGGAGGTTGCTGCGACCGGTACCACCGGCCCGGCTGTATGGTTCGCCACCTTTGAAAACAACTGGTACGTCCCATCGCCGTCCTGAATAATGGTGATGACGTCACCTGCGGCTGCACCAATGTCCTTGAAGTAGCTGCCTAATCGATGGCGCAGTCGACCACTGCCGGGCCCTACAACGCGTATGTCGGTGTCGAACTCAAGCCCGGAGTCAGTGCGGAAATGTGCCGTGTCGGCGGCGTCCGCTGGCGTCTTGCCGCCGTACATGGTCTCGGGGAAGGGAGCGGATATGAGATTGACAGCGAGGTAGCCGTTCTTGATGGCCCCCTCGCTCAGCCTCACGACAAACGGTGTGTTGGCCACCCAGTCTTTCCAGAGCCGTTCGCTGAACGCGAAGATGCTCTCGTCCGCCTGGCGCAACTTCGCTAGCGATCGGTAGAGGTCACTTTGAGCGGTCGTGCTATCCGACGCGGGTAGGCCGAGAAAGTGCAGAAGAGGCTTGCGTACGTATACGCAGGGAATGCTCGGGTTCTGCAGCGGCTGATAGTGAAAGGCAACTTTCCAGCGATAGGCCGCGCCGAGCGGGCTGCTGTCGATCTCGTCGAGGCGGCCATCACGAGCAGCCTCGGCCACGGCGACCACGTGGCCACGGATCGCCTGAAATGCCTCTTCGGGCGACTTGCCGAATCGGCGGTACCAGCCGTAGTGCTCGTCGTAAGCCAGCGAGGTGTCACCCTCGCGCGCCACGGTGTCCTTGCGGGAGAAGATCCCGAACTTGAACGCGGAGCCCCCGGCGATGCTGCCGTAATCGATCAACCGGAACTCCAGCCAATAGACGAAGCAGTCCTTGTCACCCGCCGTGGTGTACTCGGCCAGAGTCATGGTGCGGAGCCGTTCGAGCGGCCAAACCTGGAGAAATTCGCGCCACAACGTGTCGTCCGTGCTGAAGGCCATGGGTCAAAGCTCCATCGTGGTTTGTTGCATCGTGCGAGGCGGGTGGCCGAGCGGGATCACGTCGTTCTGACGCATCCACCCCAGCCATTTGTGCAGCTCGGCTGGCGCGAAGCGCCGCTTGCTGGCGTGCCAGTGCTCGCGTACCTCTTTGACGATCCAGTCGTCATCCGGGGTGTGGCCATCGATTAGGACGTCGTTCCAGGCGGCAAAAAGCGTGGCGATGATCTCGACCTGCTCGGTCGTCAAACCGCCCATGAGATCGATCAGCCGATCCATCTCCTCGCGCGAAGGTCCAAGCACGGCGGCGCCTTCTTCGACCAAAGCCTCGAGAGCCTTGCCGGGCACGTAGCTCACCTTCTCCTTGCCGGAGGGAAGCTTTTCGACGTTGTGGGTGTACCAGCCAGCGGCCTCCGCCTGCTTCTCCAACTCGTAGATGCCGGTATCCAGTGGGCCGGCTGCTTCGCGCATGTAGCGGCCTCCCAGCTTCAGGCCGAGGCGCGACTCGGCCAGATAGAGGTGCTTCATGTGCGCCGTACGGCCGAAGTTCCGCCTGTGGGCGAGACGCGAGACCACGTAGCCACTCACGGCGGCGCGTGGATGTTCGCTACTTGCTGTGGGAGCGGGAGCAAGCGCCTCATGCAGCAACGCTTCGAGCAACTGGCTGCGGGCGGCTTCGCCGGTGGTGAGGCTGGCTTCCAGTTGGTCGCACAGCGCCATCAGCTCGTCGAGCTTGGCGACGATACGGCGTTGCTCCTCTAGAGGAGGGACTGGCATAAGCAGTGTTTCAACGCCACCCACGCGGAGATGCTGAACCGTTGCTCCGATAGGCTTGTCTTGAACCCGATCCATCAGTCGCTGGTCTTGGAGTGAATAGAGAATGAAGCGCGGATCCATCAAGTCGTCTGGCAAGCGAGCAAGCATCATTCGCTGGCCGAGACATATTCTTTCGCCCGGAGGAATCAGGCAGACCTCGCCCATGGGGGCCTCCCGGGTTATCAACACGTCGCCTGGTTCGGGTGTGCACCTGGCGCTCCACTCCTCGTATGTACGCTGGTCAACATACCTCTGGTCGATGTTGTTCATCTGGCCATCGCGCACGTTCGTTGTTCGGATCAAGCGAATGCCGGATTTCGCGTAAGGCGCAGTCTTGTTCTTGCAGTCAACGACAAGGATCGAGCACTGCATCAATGTCGCCCATGTCCAACCAGCGGGAGGCGGAGCTAGCTGATCCGGCACACGTTGCGTTTGCGACTTTTTAAGTTGGGCACGAGCTTCAACTTCATTCGGATAGCCCCCTTCAAGCTTCTTGGATCGAAGTGAGGCAATTTTTTTCAGCAAGGATGTTGCCGGCTCGTTCGAAGGGTCTTGCGGTACGAGCTTGCCGCGGACGGCGAGGTTGAGGATGGTTTGGCGAAGTTGCTTGATCTGGTCAGGGCGGGCGGTGAGGGCCGGGAGGGCGTCGAGGGCGAAGCGGGCGTCGGTGGGGAAGGTGTCCGGATCGGGCGCGTTCAGGCGGGCCAGGCTTGCCGCGGCCAGCCGGTCGCGCGTGGCCTCGCGCTGCGCCCGCGCCGCTTCCAGCTGGTCGCACAGCGCCATCAGCTCGTCGACCTGCTTCTGGGTCGAGCGGTCGACAAGTGGCACAGGGACTTCAGCTATTTTCCCGATGCTTAGCGAGACATTTGCTGTACCGATCATGCGCGAGACGAGTAGTTCATCCTTGAAAGTCGTCAGATATTCGTAGAGAAAGCGAGCCGATAGCTTTTGCGGATCGTGAGGGAAGATCGCCGCAAGAATGGTGCCTAACGCGAACCGCCCCTCTTGATAGTGAAGGCGGTGCAAGCTTGCCCTGCCATGTCCTGTGGAAGACACCAGCGGCACGATTGCAGCGGCACCGTCGAAGTCATAGTGATCGCTCGTCATCCGTTCGGCAGCGGTGACGACCATCGGGTACGGTCCGGGTGGCGCTCCTCTGATGCCGGTGCGCCCCTTTTCAATCGTTGCCACTGAGCCCAGACGAATGAAGCGACTGGGTTCGTCAAAGCCCTCTGGGAGATCGTCTTGATTGATCGTGACGACCGATTTCTTTCGGCGTGGTGATCCTCCCGCCGCCAGGACGAAAGCGCCTGACCGATCTACATCTACTACTTGTGCGGAACCGATCGCGCGATCGAAGTTCGTCAGCTTTCCCGAGATCGCGAGTGCGATGATGACCTTGCGCACCTGCTGAATCTGCGCAGGTCCATCGCCGGCATGAGCTAGAGCAGCAAGAAAGCCTTCGCTATTCATCGCGCCAGCGCCTCGGCCAGGATCACCTTCAGCTGCTCGCGCAACCGCGCCGCCTCGGCTTCCGCCGCATCCAGTTCGGCCAGCAGGGCTTTCGGGTTGCCGTGATCTTCGGCCTCGGTGTGCGGATTCTTGATATCGAGGTTGTAGCCGCGAGCCTTCACCTCGTCCGCTGTGACCTTCCATGCCTGGGGTGTTTCCACGCGGCCTTCGTGACTCGCTCCGCCCCACCAGTCGACGCAATCCTGCAGGTGCTCGACCCTGATCGGCCGAGTCATGGAGTAGGCCTTCTGGCCTTCGGGCACGCGGTGCTCGTAGTACCAGATGTCCTGCGTGGGGCTGCCCTTTTCGAAGAACAGCAGGTTGGTGCCAATGCTGGCGTAGGGTTTGAACACGCTGTTGGGTAGCCGCACGATCGTATGCAGGTTGCACTCTTCCAGCAGATGTTCCTTGAGCCGCGTTTTCACGCCCTCGCCGAACAGCGAGCCGTCCGGCAGCACGATGGCGGCGCGGCCGCCGGGCTTGAGCAGGCGGATGAACAGCGCCAGGAACAGGTCGGCGGTTTCCTTGGTGCGGAAGTGCGCGGGGAAATTGGATTCGATGCCGTCCTCTTCCTTGCCGCCGAACGGCGGGTTGGCGAGGATGATGTCGACGCGCTCTTTCTGCTCCCAGCTGATGTAGGGCCGGGCCAGGGTGTTGTCGTGCTGCACAAAGCTGGGGTCTTCGATGCCGTGCAGCAGCATGTTGGTGACGCACAGCATGTGCGGCAGCGGCTTTTTTTCCACCGCGCGCAGGCCCGCTTGCAGGGCCTTTTCGTCAGCCACGGATTTCACGTAGCGGTCGCGCATGTGGCGAATGGCGCAGGTGAGAAAGCCGCCCGTGCCGCAGGCGGGATCAAACAGCTTTTCGCCGGGATGCGGGTCGATGCGGTCGACCATGAAGGCAGTGACCGCGCGCGGCGTGTAGTACTCGCCGGCGTTGCCCGCGTTCTGCAGATCGTTGAGCAGCTGCTCGTAGACCTCGCCGAAGTGCTTGCGCTCGGCCAGATCGTTGAAGTCTACGGTGTTGATCTTGTTGATCACCTGACGCATCAGGTGGCCGGACTTCATGTAATTGTAGGCGTCCTCGAATAGGCTGCGGATGACGCGGGCGCGGTTGGCCTGCTTGCCCAGCGCGGGCAGCTCCTTGAGCGCGGGAAACAGGTCGTCGTTGACGAAGGCCATCAGCGTGTCGCCGGTGTCGCCCTCGGGATCGGCGGCCCAGCTGCGCCATTGCAGGCGCGGCGGAATGGGTGAGGTGAAGCCGTCCTGCATCAGCTCTAGCTGCTGATCCTGGTCGTCGATGATCTTGAGGAAAAACATCCAGCAAAGTTGGGAGAGGCGCTGGGCGTCGCCATCGACGCCGACATCCTGGCGCATGAGGTCCTGGATGGATTTGACGGTGGTGCGGGCTGACATGGGTTAAGCGGATTCCTGCTGGGTTTCGCTGGCGTAGAGGGCGTTCTGCAGCTCGTGCACGGCGCGTTCGAAGCCGGCCTTGCTGCCGAAGGGTTTGATCAGCTGGATGGGCGTGCCCATTGCGTTGAAGGGCGGGATCTCCAGCACCCGCACATTGTCTAGATCGGTGACCACGCCCTCATCGCGATACTTGGCGAGCAGCGCTTCCAGCACGGCGCGCGCCTGCGGGCCGTACTTGGTGAACACGTCGCGCTTGGTCACGTTGTCGGCGCGCTCGCGGCGGCTGAGCGGCGGCTGGTCGAAAGCGATGTGGCAGATCAGATCGAACGGATCCAGATCCTTGCCGACTTCTTCCTGCAGCGGCTCCAGCAGCAGACCCTCCTCGGCCAGCTCGGCAATCACCGACTCCTTGCGCTCGGCTTGGCGCCAGCGGCGCAGGAAGGCGTCGAGGCTGGTGAAGTGCCGACGGATGGCATTGCGGCTGTAATCGCGCAACGACTCGGTGACCAGCTTGCCGGATTCGTCGAGGTATTCGACGCGCTCCAGCACCACGGTGACCGGGCGCTGCTTGACGTAGTACTTGCGCGGCTGGCCGTCATCCACGCCGGGTGGCGGGATTGCCGGTGGCGGGCGGTCGACGATGGTTTCCTCGTCGGTGGGCTCGGGTGGCAAGGGCGTGCCGTCGTCATCGTGCGGAATGTCGTCCGGCGGCACCGGCGGATCGTATTCGGCGGGCTGGTAGATCTGCACCGGCTCGCCATCGAAGTCGGGATCGGCGAAGTGGTTGGTGGCCTTTCGGAAGTCCACCAGGGTGAAGTAGTACTTGTGGGTGTCCTCGTGCACGCGGGTGCCGCGCCCGACGATCTGCTTGAACTCCGTCATGGAGCCGACCTCGCGGTCCAGAACGATCAGGCGGCAGGTCTGCGCATCCACGCCGGTGGAGAGCAGGCGCGAGGTGGTGACGATGACCGGGTAGATGGACTCCGGGTCGATGAAGTTGCCGAGCTGGGCGGTGCCTTCGCTGTCGTCCCCGGTGATGCGCATGACATAGCGGGCGTTCTGCTGCACCAGATCGGCGTTCTCGTTGATCAGCGCCTGGCGCATGCGCGCGGCGTGCTCGGTGTCGACGCAGAACACGATGGTTTTCTGGAAGCGGTCGCCGCTCTGCTTGAGGTAGTCGGAGATCCACTTTGCCACGCGCTGGGTGCGCTCGTCGATCACCAGCGTGCGGTCGAAGTCCTTCTCGTTGTAGAGCCGGTCGTCAATGAGATAACCGTGCTTGTCGGTCTCGCCCGATTTGGGCCGGTAGCCCTGCACGTCGACATTCAGGTGCACCTTGATGACCTTGTACGGCGCCAGGAAGCCGTCGCTGATGCCTTGCTTGAGCGAGTAGGTGTAAACCGGCTCGCCGAAGTAGTGGATGTTGGAGACGTACTCGGTTTCCTTCGGTGTGGCGGTCAGGCCGATCTGAGTGGCGTTGCCGAAGTACTCCAGAATCTCGCGCCAGGCGGAATCCTCGGCGGCGCTGCCGCGGTGGCACTCGTCGATGACGATCAGGTCGAAGAAGTCCGAGGAGAACTCGCGGAACAGCTTTTGCTGTTCTTCCGGTCCGGTGATGGCTTGGTACAAGCCCAAATAGATTTCGTAGGCGGGATCGATGCGGCGCTTCTTGTCCAGCGCCAGGGTGAGCTCGACCTCACTGCCGTCCGCGCGCTCAATGGTCTTGCTGGCGGTGCTCAGCTTGGCCATCGCCGGCCCGAACGGGCGGAAGTCGTTGACCATGGTCTGATCGATCAGCACGTTGCGGTCGGCCAGGAACAGGATGCGTTTCTTCTGCCCGGCTTTCCACAGCCGCCAGATGATTTGGAAGGCGGTATAGGTCTTGCCGGTTCCGGTTGCCATGACCAGCAGGATTCGTCTCTGCCCCTTGGCGATGGCTTCGACGGCCGCGTTGATGGCATTGCGCTGGTAGTAGCGCGGCTCCTTGCCGCTGCCGTCTTCGTAATACGCCTGCAGGACGGTGCTCTCCTCGTCCGGGGCGAGTCCTTTCCAGGCGCAGTAACGATTCCACAGTTCGGTGGGGCTCGGAAAGTCGCCTAGCGCCAACGACCTTTCGGGCTGTGCCGATGCGCCACTGCGATCGTGAAACACGAACCCCTTGCCGTTCGACGAGAACACATAGGGAATGTCCAGCGTTTCGGCGTAGCCCAAGGCCTGCTGCATGCCGTCACCGACGGCGTGAACGTGATCCTTGGCCTCAATAAGCGCCAATGGCAGGTGCTTGTAATAGAGGACGTAATCGGCCCGCTTGGCCTTGCCGCGGGTAACCAGCCGGCCCCGTACGATGATGCGGCCCTTGGTGAAGCTGACTTCTTCGCGGATCTGCGTCTGCACGTCCCACCCGGCACTGACCAGCGCCGGGGTAATGAGCTTGGTACAAACGTCGCGCTCGCTGAGCTTCGTCCCTGTAACCACAGATGGCCCCCTGTCTGATCGCCCCAAGTGGAGGCAGATCGCCTCTAAGCTTAGCAAAGGGCCTGCGCCATACCGGGACAGCTGGGTTTCAAGCGCTGACGGAAATCGATACGCCTCGACCTAGAGATATATGACCGCCCCCGATCGAAGCGACGGCTTTGCTCCCGCCGTTTGCATTGAGTCTTTGAGCATTTGTTGAGCCCAATAGCAGAGATATCAACGTATGTCGTGGCTCCCCATCCCGAATGAGGCGCGACTCATACCACTTGCATGACTCTCTCAGCGATGTGCCGGAGGCAACTTCGCAGCGGCCAAGCATGACCACGGCATCGGCCAGTGTGTCCTGGAGGCCATGTCGGGTGTGGTAGTGGTACCGGGAGGTGGCAAAGGGTTTCCATCCCCCTGTGTGGGACACGCCAGCGCCAACGTTGGAGGCGGTCACCTTCGCCCGGTGTTTGCGCAGCCTCGAAAGAAACGTTTCACCCACCGCCAGACCAACGTAAACGGCGGGTTCGGGAACACTGAATCCAAGGATGTAAATCCCACGCTCACCCGCCTCGAGGCTATGCCAACGCTCCTTTGGCACTAACGCTCGGCCTACCGACCCAAAAGATGATGGTCGGCGCTCTGGTTGGTTCCCTTGGTAGCGGCCTGGCTCCCAGGTGGTGTCATCGAGAGGGATGTCAAAAAGATCTGGGAGCGCCAGAGGCTGCGTAAGGCGGAGTAGCGGGAAGGACAGCTGCCCTATGGTCACGGAGGACTGCTCTCCGTCCTACTCGAGGCTACTGAGGGCTCAGGTGGAACGTAGGTCAGCAAATCACCTGGCTGACAGTCGAAGTATCGACATAGCTTGTCGATGACCTCCGTGCCGATGTTGGCCCCTGGCTGGTTGGCCATCTTGGACAACGTGGCTCGGTGGACGCCCGTGGCTTCCGCGACCTCGGTGAGCGATACCACGCGGCGTTCTTTGAACGCCTTGTCCGCGATGAGCTCAGCTAGCCGAAACCGGATCATGAATGCATCCTGAATCACGTCGCCTAAAAGCGACAAACGGTGTTTACAAGCAGCACCCGTCGACTATTATCGGCAACAAGCGTCGCTTAACGACGACGCCTGTCGACCACAGTCAACGGGAGAACCAACGTGCAAACTTACCTGACCACCGAGCAGCTGGCTACTCGGATCCAGTACGACCCGCGAACCATACGTAACCGCCTCAAGGACACCGTGCTCCTGGAGGGCGTGCACTACTTCCGACCCTTTGGCGGAAGGAAGATCCTCTACATCTGGGAGCACATTGAGCGGGACATGCTCCGTCGCGCCGAAGAGCGCGACATCTCCATCCCGATGGCTTCGGGCGCCCTCTGCCATGGGTAGTGTGCGGTTTCGCCCCGATACCAAGCGCCTCTACTTCGATTTCCTTTACCGCGGTGTCCGCTGCCGCGAGTACGCGGCGCTCCCCGATACGCCCTCGAACCGGCGGCAGATGGAGAAGGTCCTCGCCCGGATTGAAGCGGAGATCAGCTCGGGCACGTTCGATTACGCCCGAACCTTTCCCGGCAGCAAGAAGGCGCAGGAATTCGCCGACGCTGCGCCCTCGGCTAAGCACGCGGTCCCGCGGCGGCAAATCGGCCATCTCCCGAAGTTCAGGGAGTTCTCCGAACAGTGGTTCGCTGAGCACAGCCTGGAGTGGCGCCACACCCACAAGCTGGCGGTCGAATCCATCTTCAAGACGCACCTGATGCCGGCCTTTGGTGAGCTCCACCTGGATCAGATCGATCGTGCAAAGGTCATGGACTTCCGTCGCAAGCTGGCCGATCCGGAGCAGAAGCACGGGCGGCGCCGTGGCGTGCTCGCCCCGGCCACCATTAATCGCATCGTGGGCATGCTGCGCATGGTGATGACCGAGGCGGGTCTACGCTTCGGACTCGACAACCCGTGCGCGGAGATCCGTCGGCTCAAGCTCAAGCGCACGGATATCCAGCCCTTTTCGCTGGAGGACATTAACCGAATGCTTGCCGCGGTGCGCCCGGACTACAAGCCCTACCTGATGTTCCGCTTCTTCACCGGCGTGCGGTCGGCCGAGGCCAACGGCCTGAAGTGGAAGTACGTGGACTTCGCCCGTGGCCAAGTCCTGATCCGCGAGACCTATCAGGATGGCCGCACCGAGTACACCAAGACGGACGGCTCGCAACGGGACCTGCAGGTCAGCGCTCCTGTGATCGAGGCACTTAAAGCCATGCGGCCGGAAGGTTACGACGGCGATCCTGCTGCCTACGCGGAGGCCTACGTGTTTCCCACGCGGTCAGGCCGGCCGGTGGACACCACCAATTTCGTCTACCGCGTGTGGAAGCCCTTGCTGGAACGGCTGGAGATCCCCTACCGGCGACCGTACGAAATGCGCCATACGTGCGCCACGTTGTGGCTCGCGGCCGGCGAGGCTCCGGAATGGATCGCGCGCCAGCTCGGCCACACGACAACCGAGATGCTGTTCCGAACCTATTCGCGCTATGTGCCTAACCTGGTGCGCCGCGACGGCACCGCGTTCGATCGGCTGATCGCCGGCGCCATCCATGGTGGCGTAAGCAGCCACGGCCATAAGGAGGTGACCCAATGAGGCATCTTCATCTGGTCCACTCCGAGGCGCTGAAGGAAGGCAGGCAAGGCATGAAGTCGGGCTGTCGAATCGCCGAGCTGAAGGACTTCGCCGTCGTACCCCGAGGCTCTCAACGCTAGGTGCCTGAGTCTTCGGCTGCTCGCCTTGGGGCGCTCAGCGCGTTTGATCGCTGGCAACCTTTTCAGTTCCGCGTGCTGCCAAGGCGCTGTCACGCATAGACCGTTGCAAAGCCTTCGAGGCGCGACTACTTCAGCACAAGATCCAAGCGCTCCATGGCCGCTGATGGCCGAAAGCGGTCATGCTTCCGTCTGCTCGGCTAGCTCAAGCGCATCATCGACCTCGACACCCAAGTAGCGGACCGTGCTTTCAAGCTTCGTGTGCCCGAGCAGCAGCTGTACCGCGCGCAGGTTCTTCGTGTGCCGGTAGATGAGCGCCACCTTGGTGCGGCGCATGCTGTGGGTGCCGTAGCTGCACGGGTCCAAACCGATAGACCGTACCCATGCGTGGACGATACGTGCGTACTGTCTGGTTGAGAGGTGGGCGTCCTGACTATGGCCGCCAGGGAATAGGTAGTCGGCCAGACTGAGGCGGGCTGTGTGGATCCAGGCCAAAAGACAAGCCCTGGTCTGTTCTGTGATTTCAAACTGCACCGGGCGATTGGTCTTCCGCTGAAGGACGATCGCGCGACTCGACACCACGGTTCCTTGCGAGACATCTCGAACACGCAAGCTGACAAGGTCGCAGCCGCGAAGCTTCGAATCGATTGCGAGGTTGAACAGCGCCAAGTTGCGGGCCGTGCCGGATAATTGGAGCCTTACCCGAATGGCCCAGAGCTCACGGAGCCTGAGGGGTGCTTTCTGCCCGATGAGCTTGCCCTTGTTCCAAGGTGCCTTGCGTTGGATGGTCTTCATGGTTGAACCCTCATGCAGAGAGTTCAACCGTGCTTTGACTGACGGCTAAGATTCGCGACGAGCCCCCCCCCTGTTGGCTTCCCGGCAGAGCAGGATATTCAGCCATCTCGGTGGAGGGCGTATGAGCTGTAAACCGTCGCAGGTGTTCCTTTTGCTCGCCTTGCTGGCGGGAGCCCCTTCTTAGGCATCTGCTTTAGAGCTGCTTCGGGCGAGCGTCTGTGACATCCAGGCAGAGCCCGTCACGTTCGATGGAAAGGAAGTTGTTGTGCGTGGGCAGGTTTATGCCGGTGCGGATGTGACGAACATCAGCGACCCTCAGTGCCATGGGCAGGCAGTCCAGCTGACCGTGGCAGATCGCATCTCAGGTCACAGGGACATCCGAAGCTTCGAGCGAGGGTTGCGTGTCCAAGGAATGCGGGCGGTGGCTACCGTCATCGGGCGGTTCCAGGCCAAGGCTCCAACTCTTCCATTCCCAATGCCCGCGATGGACGTGCATGCGGTCCAAGGCGTGGTTTCAGAAGCAAAGTGAACCACTGTTCGATGTCCGTCCGCTCCCGGCCAATAGATAGCGGATGACCTCATCCTCTCCACCGTTTTCGGCTTCTCGACGGGATATGCAAGCTTGAGGTCGATGCCGGCTCAAAGGAAGCAACGCCAAGGGCGCCCCGTCCTCCAGGTAGGCTGATGGCCATGGCCAAGTCGGCGGGCGGGCGGTTGCACGCAATGCAAACAGCAAGCCACGATAGCAGCTCACCGAGCTGTCACATGTGGCAGCGCACCGTCCTTCCGGGGTCTGTGCCGCTCCGCCGTTTCGACATTCCCGCGGACCTGTGAATTGCGTGGGCTTCACAACGCGGAAGGAAGGCAAGCAAGCGTGAGCTCGCTTGTCCAGATGCCAATGGGCTGTAGCTGCGTTGCCCGAGTTACTGAGATTGATATCCTAAATCGGTTCGCTTCGCTCGTGAACGGACGGTCCCGCGACCACTAGGCGACCTCTCAACGCCGCGATGGCCGCCTGTCATCGGCTTGAAGGGCAAGCCACCGCCATCTCGACGGCATCTCGGATCTAGGCCGTTTCGGCGACTTGAGGTACAGCCTCTGTCGGATGAATCAGAATAGGCCAGTCGCTGTCGACGGACGGGAGCGGACCGGCGCAACCGCGGATCGAGGTGCCCAAAAAGCGCCTCGTCTCAGTGACGCATCGACTGTCTGGGGGAACGCAAATGGCTAACGAATGGTGCCGCAAAAGCGACGGAGACCCTTCAGACAAGCAGATCGCTGCAACGCTGGCAGCGGCACTGATTGGTCAGGGTTTTACGCTCCGTACCGCCGATAACGTGGCAATGGCGGCCGACCAGGCCGTTGAATTGTACTGCGCTGTCCTAAGCAAATTGAGTAGCTTGGACGTGCCCGGAGAACGCACGGGCACACAAGGGCGAGCAGCCTCGATTGAGGAACAAGAGGAGATGGACGCGTTGGGTGTGACCCGCATTGACGCGGCGAAATTCTGCTACCGCGAATACCGCTACGACAACCTGAGCGACGCACTTCGGTACGCACGGGCAAGTTCGGGAGCGACTTGACCACGAGGCCGTCCGTCGTGCGCCTGAGTCCATGTCAGTGGGCGGTGAACACGCAAGGATGCCTGCAACGACGCTTCTACCGGCCTTCCGCCTCGCCATTGAGCTGCGCGATGCAGCTCGAGAACCGTTGGAGCTTAGAGCGATCTCACCGAACCTGCAGCCACTTAGGTTCTTGCGTTGCGCAAGGGACATTAGCAGGCAACGCAGCGAGATCATGCTTTCGATGCCTCATTAGGCAGTACGACGGTGAACCGGGTGCCGTCGGAGTGATTCGACGTTACCTGGACGCCGCCGCCGTGCCCTTCGGCAATCTTGCGTGCAATGAAAAGGCCCAGACCCAGGCTGGTCGGTGGGCGCGTGACGTGGTCTTCCTTGGTCAATTGGACCAGCGGCTGAAAGATGGACTCCAGCGCCGCTGCGGGTATCGGTACGCCCTTGTTGGTAACGCTCACCACGTACCCGGTAGATCGGGCGCCGGCCTCGACAAGAACCGGGCATCCTTTTGCACCATGGCGAGCGGCGTTGACCAGCAGGTTGAGGAACATCTGGTACAAGCGACCCCTATCGTAGTGGCCATATAGACCGGCAGGCGCGTGCAGTTCGAAGCGCGCACCTGGATAGGTGGCGGTGGCATCGGCGATCGCGTCGTTGAGCGGTTCCAGCAGATCGCAAGGCTCGGGGTGCTGGGGTATGCCGCCCCCGAGTTGGTTACTGGCATAACCCATCAGGTCATTGATCATGTGGGACATGATCCGACTCGCGCGGGTCACGGTGGATGCCAACGCGCCGATATCCTTAGTTGACAGCGATGGTTCCGCCAGCATCTCCCCGGCAAGAGCGATGCTCGCCAGCGGGGAGCGCAAATCGTGACCGAGTACGGCCAGGAACAGGTCCCGCGTGTCTCCTGTGTGCCGGGTCCACCCCTTGATCGATTCGGCCAGTGCCTGATCGATCCCCTCATTGAAGCGGATCACCTCATGCAGTGCGTCGACATCGGCATGCTCCATGTAGGGCCCCCACAGTCGCAGGACGGCGGCCCTGAGGGAGCGGAATTCCGCACTCAGCTGCAACAGCGTGTATTTGTGCAAGTGCCGGCTCTTGCCGTGTTCGGCCGCGGCACTTTCTTCGACCGCCACCTTTGGCCCGTGCCCTTGGGACTTGCGCCGTTGCTCGGGGTCGGTCTGCTCGGTCTCCATGTCGTCGGCAATCGCCGCAAGCATCTGGCGTGCATGGTCGCGAAGTGCTTCGTCCGAAAGCAGCCCCGGCTGCGGTGTGTTCTCTCGCGCGAAAGCGTCCCATTGCGCAAGGATGGATTCGATGTGGTACCGGATGAAGGTCGACAGTTTCAAAAGGGTGCCCTCGTAGCATGAGGGGGGCGGTCCCCGGGCGGACTCCGCCGTGCTGTCCACTCCTTCGAACAAAGCAGCGCTTGCCGAAGAGCGACGACCGCCAGCTTAGCGCCACGGACCTCATCGCGCGGCTAGTTGGCCCTTGCCGGTAGCTTTCTTGACCTCCACAGCAGCGCCAATCCTGCAAGTCCGGCACATCCCGATGCCAGGAATATCCCCAGCTTGGCGTTGGCAAGTTCGCTTTCCCGAAAGGCCAGGTTGGCGATGAACATGGCCATCGTGAATCCGATGCCTGCGAGCAGGCCGCCGCCGGCCAGCATGCGCCAGTCGAGATCCGGCGGGCGCGTGGCGATGCCCAGGCGCACCGCAAACCAGCTGAAGGTGAATACCCCAACCGGCTTGCCCAATGCGAATCCGGCGAACACCGCCCAGGTGATCGGCCCCCCGAGATGCTGCCGTGAGAGCACGAGCCCGGCGTTGGCGAGGGCGAACAGCGGCATGATCAGGAACGCCACCCAGGGGTGCAGGCCGAGCTCGAGCCTTTCGACGGGGGAGAGCGTTTCGCGCGCCGCGATCTCGGCCAGCAACACGGTCTGGCGGTCGCGCGTCGGGCCGCTACCGCGGTCCGCTGCGGGGTGCGCAACCACCTGGCGCAATATGGCGTACAGGCGATCGGCGCTGACCCAGGGTCGGGCCGGGGTCATCAGGCCGAGGATGACGCCGGTGATCGTTGCATGCACACCGGATGCGTCCACCGCGACCCAGACCATGGCGCCGACTGCGAAGTAGAGCGGAAGGCTTCGCAATCCCGCCCACGCCAACGCGCGTATCGCGACCAGGCCCAGCGCCGCCAGCGCGAGCGCCTGCCAGTTGATCGCGTGGCTATAGCCGATCGCGACCACGAGCACTGCGCCGATGTCGTCGACGATGGCGAGCGAAAGCATGAAGACCCGCAACCGCTTGGGAATGCGCGTGCCGAGCAACGCCAGGCAACCGCTCACGAAGGCAGTGTCGGTCGCCATGACGGTGCCCCAGCCCGCCGCGCCGGGACGGCCCGACAGCAGCAGCAGGTAGAGCCCCGCGGGCACCAGCATGCCGCCCAACGCGCCCGCGATCGACAGCGCAGCCACGCGGGGCTTGCGCAGCTCGCCAAGCACCAGTTCACGTTTGAGTTCCAGCGCGACGAGGAAGAAGAACAGGGTCATCAGCGCATCGTTGATCCACCCTTTGAGCGAGCGGACCAGCTCGATGGGCCCCAGCCGCACGCCCATGGGCGTGGCCCAAAGCCTGTCGAAGGATTGCGCCAACGGCGAGTTCGACAACACCAATGCGGCGATGGCGGCCAGCAGCAGCATCGCGCCGGCGCCGGCCTCGATGCGCATGAAGCGCAGGAACGGGCGAGTCAGCCAGTCGATCAGCTCGCCTGGCAATCGGATCGGTGCGCGCGGCAAGCGCTCATCCTGCATGGAGTTGATGCCTTTCGGTATTTCACCTGTCCATCAAAGTCGCCGGCCGCAAGTGCATTTCGTGGTCTGGCTTCACCTTGCCGGGCGGAAGCTGGCGGTTGCCTGTGCAGTCGCGTCCTTCGTCATGTTGGAACGACATAGGTGGATGCCGAGGGAGAACCAGTTCACGCGCGCTTGGCCTCGGCCTTCGCCATCGCGCGCTACATATGGAGCCGGCTTTAGCATGATCCCACTGGGGTGAGCACCATGTCGGACCTTCTTTCCTTGGCGTCACGCGGACTGACGGGGGCGTCGTGGAATGCGTGGGTCCTCTACTTCCTTGCCACCACACAGGGGACCATCGTCGCGGTGACACTTTATCTGCACCGCAGCCAGGCCCATCGTGGCGTGCAGTTCCATCCCGTGATCGCACACCTTTTCCGCTTCTGGTGCTGGTTGACCACCGGCATGGTGACGCGGCAATGGGTTGCCGTGCATCGCAAGCATCATGCTCGCTGCGAGACCGTCGAGGATCCGCATAGCCCGCAGGTCTTTGGCATCGGTACCGTGTTATGGGGAGGGGTCGACCTGTACAAGAGGGCGGCAGCAAACAAGGACGATCTGGCGACCTTCGGAGCCGGCACACCGACGGACTGGATCGAATGCCACCTTTATGAACCCTGGTCGTGGCTGGGGCCGACCCTGCTGGCAGCGGTCAGCATCGCTCTGTTCGGCGTGGTCGGCGTAGCGCTGTGGGCATTGCAGATGGCGTGGATCCCATTCTGGGCGGCCGGGGTGATCAACGGCCTCGGGCATTGGTGCGGCTACCGCAACTTCGAAACCTCCGATACGTCCGCAAACCTCGTGCCGTGGGGGCTGCTGGTCGGCGGAGAGGAGTTGCACAACAACCATCACGCGTTTCCCGCTTCAGCCAAGTTCTCGCAGCGCCGGTTCGAATTCGATGGAGGCTGGCTGGTGATTTGTCTTCTGCGCTGGTTTGGCCTGGCAAAGGTGCGGCGGGTTGCGCCCGCCCTCGAGTACCGCGCGCACATCCAGGAACCCGACCTGGAAACGATACGAGCGTTGCGCGTGCAGCACGGGCGGATCCTGCATGACTACGCGTCCAGCGTGATCGCACCGATTCTTGCGCAACAGCGCTTCGGCGGTCGCAGCGTGCGTCGGCTTCGACGGGCGCTGGCCAATGGAGGGCGCTGGCTGGACCCATTGACCCGCTCCGAACTTGCGGCGCTGGTACATGCGCGGCGATACCTGCCCGAGGTGTGCGATTTTCGCGACCGATTGGCTGACATAACCACGCGCAATCGGCGCGACATTTCGGCGTTGGCGCAGGATCTGCGGCGCTGGTGCACCGACGCGGAAAGCAGCGGCATCCGCGTACTGGTCGAATTCGCCGAGCGACTGAAGGGCTGCCACGTAGTGGAGGTAAGGGCCGAGCGCCCAACGAGGCCCAGCCTGATGCAACCAAAACCGTAACATCGACAGGAGCACTGTGGGTGTCTTGGCGCTACGCGCGCCGCGGCCAGAGGGCCGCATCATGCAAAGCCACCAATTCCCGTTGGCCGACGCCCATGCTTCGATGGGCAGGCTTCTACTCCAGCTTTGCCAAAAGATCGGCCTGGTGCGAGCGCCCGCCGTGCGCGACCCAATCCGCCGTCATCGGGCGATGCGGATTGCGGCTGAACGACGCGCCGGCGTGCCAGAACGGGGCAGCCAGGCATCTGGCTTGATCCCTCCTGAAGTCTCAGCCGTGTCCAAGCCGACCTACTTTGGTTCGTTCTGCTCATCCCTTGTGGCCACCGGGAACGGCAACCACGAGCAGACCGAGGTCCACGATAGTGAGCGGCGTGCACGGGATACGAGAATCGCGGCCCGCCTCCCGAATGCCCAGCAGCATCTCAGGCTGGAACAGCAGCACCGAGAGCATGTTCGGAGTTGCGGACTTGATGGCAGACAAGCAATGACGAGGATGGACGCACGCCAACGGCAGGTCGCTCTCCTGCAACGCCTCGCCCAGATTGTCGAATAGAGGAAGTCGCCATGTACGCCCTCAATCAAACCAACTCGCTGTACTTCTTTCCGCATACGCTCAGCTTTGCTCCTCCGGAGGCGCAAATGGTGCGCGATCACTGGCTGCTACGGAATCATGGATCGCAGGGGGCGATGGGCTCATCCCACGAGCGCCCACCTCCTACCCGCGCGTGGAAACATCAGGCCCGAGCAAGTTGAATTGATCGCCAGGCAAAGGAGTTCGATCGTATGGACGATGATGGGGACCCTCTAAGATCCCGGCAAGACGATGGTTAGCCATTGCCCCGCCCAGGACACGATGGCATCCGGCCTGGACATCCTCCACGGCTCCAGATGCAACAAGGGGCGCGAACATCACTCCAGAGGCAGGCTTTCATGGTGAACTTATCCGGCAAAACCGTTAACGGCTATACGTACGAAGGCATCTATGCCAATGCAAGCCCGGATCGAATCACCTGGGCCGCCACGTTTCGACGCAACGGCGTCTTCTTCGGTATGCGCCACGGTCGTATCAACGGACTCCGCAGCATACCCACTGAAGAGGTTGATGACGTCGTGAAAGACGACATCGAGGAAGCCTGGTTTAATTGAGCTGGATCAGGCGCTTCCGAAGCGGCTCAAATGAGGTCTGCGCCTCAGGGAGCGGCCGACCTGCTGTAACCTCTGTGATCGGGAGCACCATGCAGGGGCCGCCGGTCGTTCCAATTTAAGCTCGATCGCCCGAGGCTGCACGCACGGCCGGTGCTCGCTTCTGGTCGGTAACGTACGCCTCTCGCCGTATCCACGATGGCAATCGCCAACGCTGCCCGCCCGGAGCAGTCCAGTTTGGTCACCTAGGCGAGCTGAGCCGCTCGCTCAAGCGGACGCGCAACGGGTCCGCTCTTGGCCGATAGCAGACGTTGGGGCAGGGCGTAAGCAAGCGTTATCGGTGATAGGACTGCTACAGAGCGATAGGCTAAGGCTGAGACACGCTGGCGCGATCGTTGACAGCTCACGGACCGGCGCGCCGCGCAATGGCGGCTCGTTGCGATAAACAACCGAAGCCGGGCGACTCCGCAAAGGGGATGCCCCCATGGAAATCGTGGTCCCTCCTGTGGCTGACGTGGTCGACCACGCCAAGGTGTAATGCGGCCTGGTCTGGCGGGTCGACCGGCCACAAGTTCCCAGGAAGGGCTACAGCATCCCGCGGTTCACATTGCCTGCCTCCAGACTCGGGCTCCGTGGCATTCGTGCGGTCAGCGTCGATCAAACGGCACTTTGAGATGGCCGACGGGCAGGGCGCACATCTGGCTCATCGCTATATTTCCTCGCTTGGCTCGGTGGTCCTCACCGAATCGATACCTTGGTGTCGGCGACACCATCGTCTACTGGCGCGGCCGATGGTTGCGGTGGCAAATGGCGTTCCCGTTCCGCGGCCGCATCGAGAGTGCGATGAACGCAAAAACCAACCCCTCCCCACTTCGGGTAACCAAGCGATCGCCTGCCTACTGGCGGGTGACCATCGATAATCCGCCGATGAACGTGATGGGCCCGCCCATGGTCCGCGAGTTTCGCCAGCTAATCGACGCTATCGAGAGAGCGGACGACCTGCGGGTGGTTGTCTTTGACAGCGCCGTGGACGGCTATTTCCTCAACCATTCGGATTTCACGGCCAAGCTCGAGGACCTGACGTCCATGACGCCGGGGCCGACCGGTCTTCCACCGTGGCCGGATTTTCTGGCGAGGTTGCCTCGCGCGCCGGTCGCCTCCATTGCGCTCATACGTGGCCGCGCCACGGGCAATGGCAGCGAAATCGCGCTGGCCTGCGACATGGCCTTCGCCAGCCGCGAGAAGGCGATCCTCTCGCAATGGGAGGTGGGTGTGGGCATGGTCGCTGGTGGCGGCCCGATGGCCAGGCTGCCGCGCCTGATCGGCCGAAACCGGGCTCTGGAGGTACTTCTGGGCTCGGACGACATGGACGGCGAGCAGGCGGAGGCCTATGGCTACGTCAACCGGTCGCTGCCGGACGTCGAAATCGAAGCGTACGTGGACGCGCTCGCCGTGCGCATTTCAATGTTCGACAAATGGGCCATTGCGAACACCAAGCGGCTGGTCAACACGACCCTCGTGCCCGACGTGGAACTCGGAGCCGGCTGGGACGCTTGCATCAGTTCGCTCGGCCGCCCCGCCGCGCAGGCCGGCATCAATGCGCTTATGGCGAAGGGCTTTCACAAGCCAGGCGATGTGGAAGATCGCCTTGGATTCCATCTCGGACAGCTCGCGCGCTGACGGTGGCGCGGCCTGGTTGCCGACTTTCTCGAGGACACATGTTATGAACTTGCTTGCTAGTGCCAAGGCCTTGGCCGAGCGCGTGGAAGCGGAGTCGGCTAAAGCACAGACACCGGTGGCCGTCTGTGTAATCGATGTCCATGGCAACCTCGTCCTGCAGGAGAGAATGAACGGGGCGCCTTTGTTTTCGCTCGTGCTCTCCCGGCGCAAGGCGTACACGTCTGCCTTGGTCGGGGTACGAACGGCCGAGCTGGTTCCCCAGGTGCAGCCGGGCGCGCCGCTCTTTGCACTGCTGTCTGTCGCCGGGGGGGCTTTACCGCCATGGGTGGAGGCATACCCATCAAGGATGGGCAGCAACTGATCGGTGGCATCGGGGTCAGCGGCGGCACCACCGAGCAGGACATAGCCATCGTCGAGGCTGCACTCAGTCAGGCTCGTGCGGGGTTCGAGAAGCAGAAGCCATGAACGGACACCAGGCCGTGCTCGCTCTCGTCGAGCAGTATCTGCGTGCGATCTACGAGGGTGACGTTGCGCAGCTTAGGGCGGTGTTCCATCCCGATGCACGCGTGCAGGACACGGTGACGGGAGTGTTCCGCTCCCGATCGGCGGGCGAGTACATCCAGGGTGTGGCTTCGCGGCAGAGTCCGGCGGCGGCGGGAGAGCCATTCACCATGTCGCCGTTGTCCATTGAGGTCCTGGCAGACATGGCCGTGGTGACGGCGGAACTCCGTTTTCTCGGCAACGACTACATCAACGTACTCTCGCTGCTACGCATCGATGGTCGCTGGCTCATCGTCCACAAGGCGTTTGGTCCGCCGCGCTCCTAGAACCGTGAGGCCGTTGCGCCGGTCGCAAGCATTCCACCGCAGTCTCCACAAGCTGGCAAACCGGCGGCGACGTGGCGTCCGCAGTTGGGCGCACACGGTGCTCGTGGCGTCCAGCTCTTTGCGGCGTGCAACGGCGCGCGCGAAACACGCAACCACCGTCAGTTGAAACCGATACCAAAGCGCAATGGACGACGCCAGGCACGGGGCGCACCCTCGGTTGCAGGCGACCAGGCTTGCGACGTAATGCATCCGGCTGCTGCGTTCCAGTCATGCGAAATCCGATCCCGGACGCGACTGGACTAAATCACTGGAGGGCAAAGCCATGAAGAAGATCCTGATGGTGCTGACATCGCACGACACGCTGGGAAACACCGGGCGCAAGACTGGCTTCTGGCTGGAGGAATTCGCAGCCCCCTATTACGTCTTCACGGATGCGGGCATCGACGTGACCGTGGCGTCTCCCAAAGGTGGCCAGCCGCCGATCGATCCGAAGAGCGATGACCCGAACAACCAGACACCGGCCCAGACGCGCTTCAAGGGCGATCCCGATGCGATCCGCGTACTGGCCACTACCCATCGCCTGGACAGCATGTCGTCGGAGGACTTCGACACGGTCTTTTACCCGGGCGGGCATGGCCCGATGTGGGATCTGGCCGAGGATCCGGCCTCGATCCGGCTGATCGAGTCCTTCTACGACAGCGGCAAGAACATCGGTTTCGTGTGCCACGCGCCCGGTGTACTTCGCCACGTCAAGTACAAGGGCGAAGCTCTGGTCAAGGGCAAACGCGTCACGGGCTTTACGAACAAAGAGGAAGAGGAAGTGCAGCTGACGAGGGTCGTGCCGTTCCTCGTCGAGGACGAACTCAAGCAGCTGGGCGCCTTCTTCGAGAAGAAACCCAACTGGGAGGTCCACACCATTGTCGACGGCCGTCTTATCACCGGCCAGAACCCCGCTTCCTCGACGGCCACCGCCCAGGCATTGCTGCGCGTCATGAAGTGGTTGCCGGAAGCGGAGACGGCGTGAGCTGCTCAGCGCCTGCGCGAGTCTGCGGCGGCAGCTTGCCGCCGCAGAGCTTCGGATCCGTGTTGGCCGAAGACATCCGCTTCGAGCCGTTCGCACCATTCCCCATTGGGGCTCGCCTGGCGGTGGTCGTGGGGGATCCGGGCGAGGCCGGCCCGTATGTCATACGGGTGAAGGTATCGGCAGGAGTCAAGCTGATGCCGCACACGCATCCGGAAGACCGCATCTACACGGTGATCTCCGGAGTCTTCTACATCGGACTGGGGGAACTGTTTGACGAGTCCAGGCTGGTGGCGTTCGCCCCAGGCAGCGTCATCGTGCTCCCCGGGAGCACAGCCCATTTCCACTGGGCGAAATCGGGCGAATATGTCACGCAGGTGACCGGCTACGGGCCATTGGGCATCGACTACCTGGGTTCCTGAAACAATTCCGCACTGCGGTTGAGAGTGGCGGTCTGCAGCAGGCGGGCTGCAGCCGCCTTTGGTCCACTCGCGGTCGGGCGCCACAGAACCCCGCGTGCGGGTAAGCAGTTTCCGGACCGCAGAAAAGTCAGCGCATCTGGTAGGGATGAAAAATGTGGTCCTTCGCGGCCACCTTCACGTGACACGCGTGGCCACAATCGGCCACACCCGTCGGATCGGCCGAAAAGGTATCGCTCCGCACGTCGTAATCGAACAGGGCGTATCCCCAACCGCCGGTTCCGGGGAATCGCTTGCTGTCCTTCTCGATCACGAATGCCTGCGTAAAGACATCCGGAACATCGACATCGAATGGCGCCTCGCTGCTCTTCTTCGGCTTCCACTGCAGCTTGACGATCCTTGAGCCATCCGGGAACGGCTTCCCGTTGCCCGGGATACCGGACCTGTACGCCTCGATCATGGCCGGATTGGCCACGATCACCTTGAGTACTTCTTTGGTCCGGGCAGAGGACACGATCGACCAGGCCTCGTATCCCCGGAAATCTGCGAAGGCGATGCCGCTGGGCGAGACCAGCGTGTACTTCTCGCTGGCCTTGGCGCGACTGTTGTTGCTCTTTCCCTGTCCGTACAAGGTCGTACCGCCGAGGATGGCGACCAGCGCCCCGGCCAGGGCGATCGCAAGCTGGGATTTGCGTTTCATGGCTTCCTCACTTCACTCAGGTGGGCGGGCTCGATCGGTCAAGCCGACGACTTTCCTGGTCGATGAGATGCGATCCGCAGCGCCGACGCCATTGCACGATGGTGTCGGTTGGCAGGTGGCGCCCCGCAATCGATACCAAAGCGCGATAGACCCGAGCCAGCCGATGTTGCAGGTTGGGCGCATGCGGTATCGGGACTCATGCATGACTGCCTATCGAACCCTACGCGTGCAGGGACTGGATATCTTCTACCGGGAAGGCGGGCGTACCGACTGCCCGCACCTGCTGCTGTTGCATGGCTTTCCCTCGTCGTCCCGGATGTTCGAACGATTGATGCCCATGCTTTCGCCGCGCTACCACCTCGTGGCGCCGGACTATCCGGGATTCGGCCATTCGAGCGCTCCTGTCCCCGAGGCATTTGCGTACACCTTCGATCGGATCGCGTCCGTGGTGGACGCCTTCGCGCGTCGGCTTGGCATGGATCACTTCGCTCTGTTCGTGCAGGACTACGGCGGACCGGTGGGTTTTCGCCTGGCGATCGCACATCCGGAACGGATCAGCGCCATCGTCGTGCAGAACGCCGTCGCGCACGAGGAAGGCCTGGGTCCGTTGTGGGAAACGCGGCGACGATACTGGGCCGACCGCAACGCCTGGGCCGGCCCTCTTCGCGGGAACCTCATTTCGCCCGAAGCGGCCAGGCGGCGGCACGTGGGAACCGACCCGCGCCCGGAGCTCTACGATTCGGACCTTTGGGCCGACGAGACGGCCTTTCTGGCCAGGCCGGGACAAGCCGCGATCCAAGAGGAGCTGTTCTACGACTACCGCCGCAACGTGCAGGCGTATCCGGTATGGCAGTCCTATTTGCGGGAATGGCAGCCACCGCTGCTGGTGATCTGGGGGAAGTACGACCCATCGTTCACCGAAGCGGGCGCATGGGCGTACCGGCGCGATGTTCCCGACGCCAACATCCATCTGCAGGAGGCAGGGCATTTTGCGATGGACACCCGCTGCGAGGAGATCGCCCTCATCACCCAGGACTTCCTGGATCGCCGGATCGCCCGAGCGCAGGACGGGACCGATGGCGATGGCCGCGATTGAGGGCATGCACGAGACGGACCGGACCCGGTGCGCCGGTGCGCCGGCCTTGTCTCCGAATGCCTTTGGATGCCGCCGCCACACCTCGAGGCCATGCCTGTGGACCGCATAGTCGCCATGAAGGTCTTCGTTGCCGCGCTCGACGAGGGGAGCCTCGCCGGAGCGAGCCGCAAGACCGGACGCTCGCCCGCCGCCGTAAGTCGGGCGATTGCGTTTCTCGAAGGTCACGTCGGCGTGCCGCTGCTTCACCGGACCACACGCTCCCTCAAGTTGAGCGATGCGGGAGAGCGCTACGCGGTCGCCTGCCGCAAGCTGCTCATGGATCTGGAGGAAGCTGACCGACAGGCCGCCGGCGAGCGCTCGGTGCCCCGTGGCACGCTCGCCATATCCGCAACGATGTTTGCCGGGGTGGAGCTGCTGCGACCCATCGTCGACGCCTTCATGGACGAGTACCCCACGGTAAAAGTCCGGCTGCATCTGCTCGAGCGACCGGTGAACCTGGTGGACGAAGGGATGGACCTGGCACTGCGAGTCGCGCATCTGCCGGATTCGACGCTGGTTGCCCAAGCCATCGGCGAGGTGCGCCGGGTGGTGGTGGCGTCGCCACGTTACCTGGCCAGGCACCCTCGCATCGTCGAGCCGGCCGACCTGGCCAAGCAGCAGATCATCGCGATGGCGCACATGGGATCGGAGTCCTGGAGCTTCCCGCCACTGCAAGGTTCGTCACCGCCCCACGCCGTGCCGTTCGCGCCGCGGCTGGTGGTGAACAACGTGCGTGCCGCGGTTGCATCGGCGGTAGAGGGATACGGTGTCACGCGCCTGCTTTCCTATCACGTGGCAGAGGAAGTGGCGCAGGGAAAGCTGCGCATCGTGCTGGCGGATGCGGAGCCGGCGCCGATTCCGATCCACCTCGTGTCGCCGTACGGGCGATTGTCAGTGCCCAAAGTGCGGGCCTTCGTCGATTTCGCGCTGCCGCGCCTGCGGGCCCGTTTCGCCAGTCTTGCGAAGGAGATGGAAACGGCGCCGGGCCGATCGATTCATCCACGCTGAGGAAGGATGTCTGCCGGATGACGGGGATTCGCAAACCCCGGGGGCGCTCATAGATTCCGGCGTGTCGGCGACCGCCGATCGGCAAAGCAACCGAATCAAGCTCACTGGAGACGAACACCATGAACAGCCAACAGAAAGTCGCCATCGTTACCGGCGCATCCCAGGGTATTGGCGCAGGCCTGGTAAAGGCCTTCCGTGACCGCAACTACCACGTCATCGCCAACTCCCGTTCCATCCGGCCGTCGAGCGACGCCGGCGTGATCGCCGTACCCGGCGATATCGCCGATCATGCCACGGCCGAGCGCATCGTTGCCGAAGCGCTCTCGCGTTTTGGCCGCATCGATACGCTGGTCAACAACGCCGGCACGTTCACCGCCAAGCCTTTCACGGCCTTCACGGCGGAAGACTACGCCAGCAATCTCGCGGTCAACCTTACCGGCTTCTTCCACATCACCCAGCTGGCCATCGCCGAGATGGAGAAGCAGGGCAGCGGGCACGTGGTGAGTGTCACCACCAGCCTGACCGACCACGCGATCGACGGCGTGCCCTCGGTGCTCGCTTCGCTCACCAAGGGCGGTCTCAACGCGGCCACCAAGTCGCTCGCCATCGAATACGCCAAGCGCGGCGTGCGGGTGAACGCGGTTTCGCCGGGCGTCATCAAGACGCCGATGCATGCGCCCGAAACGCACGGGTTCCTGTCCGCCCTGCATCCGGTAGGCCGCATGGGCGAGATCGATGACATCGTCAATGCCGTGCTCTACCTGGATGCGGCAGGCTTCGTGACGGGCGAGATCCTGCACGTCGACGGCGGCCAGAGCGCTGGCCACTGACGCATCGATCGGAAACCCCCGGGACGGATGGTCAGCATCCGTCCCCACCCATCGAGGAGACCACCATGCCGTACGTGAACATCCAGATCACCCGCGAAGGAACCGCCCCGGGCCGCGACGCCGCGACGTCGGAAGAGAAAGCCGCACTCATCAAGGGCGTCAGCGAACTGCTGCTCGACGTGCTGCACAAGCCGCTCGAATCGACCTTTGTCGTGATCGACGAGGTGGACCTGGAGAACTGGGGTTGGGGCGGGCTGCCGGCGATGGAATTCCGCCGCCGGCGGGCGACAGAGCCCAAGTAGCACCCCGACGGCGCACGCTGGTGTATGGCACCGGCGGCCCACCTGACGATGTGGCGCGGACGGGCCGGCCCGGGCGGTCGTCCCGCCGCTGGAGAGCCAAGGCATGCGCACATTCTCATCCATCCAGGCGGTTTCATCCTGGCGAGCCACGCTGGCGGGCTTTTGCGCCAGCCTGGTCGGCATCGGCTTGGCACGCTTCGCCTACACGCCGTTGTTGCCGGCCATCGTGGACGCCCACTGGTTCGCCGCCTCCAGTGCGGCGTACCTTGGCGCGGCCAATCTTGCCGGCTACCTGGCCGGCGCATTGGTGGCGCGCAGCGCCGCGCGCCTGGCGACATCGCGGGTAACCATCCGCGCCATGATGCTGCTGGCGTCGATCGCGCTCGCCGCCTGCGCGTGGCCGTGGTCGTTCGTCTGGTTTTTCGCCTGGCGCTTCGCGTCGGGCCTCGCCGGCGGCGCGCTGATGGTGCTGGCCGCACCGACCGTGCTGCCGCACGTGCCGCCAGCCCGGCGCGGACTAGCGAGCGGAGTGATCTTCATGGGTGTGGGCGCCGGTATCGCGGCATCCGGAACGGTCGTGCCGTTGCTGCTTCGCGGAGGCCTGGCCGGTACCTGGCTGGGCCTGGGTGGGATATCGCTGGTGCTCACCATTGCCGCCTGGCGCGGTTGGCCGGCGGACGCGGAACATGCGAATGCCGCCAGCCATCCCCACACTGCGCCGCCGCACGCGGGACTGGTGCGCGGGCTGTACACCGAGTACGCCTTGAACGCCGTAGGCCTGGTGCCGCACATGATCTTCCTGGTCGCCTTCATCGCGCACGGCCTGGGCCAGGGCATGCAGGTCGGCGCCGCTTATTGGGTGCTGTTCGGCCTGGGCGCGCTGGTGGGACCGGTGCTGACCGGGCACATGGCCGATCGCACGGGCTTCGGGCGTGCGTTGCGGCTGGCGTATCTGGCGGAGGCGGTGACCGTGGCGCTCCCGGCCCTGGGATCGGGCGCCGCTTCGCTGATGCTGTCGAGCTTCGTGGTCGGCGCCTTTACGCCAGGCATCGTGCCGCTCGCGCTGGGGCGCATCCACGAGCTGTTGCCGCATCATCCGGCCCAGCAGAAGGCGGCGTGGAGCAGGGCAACGATCAGCTTCGCGGTCCTGCAAGCGGTGGCAGCGTATGCGATGTCGTACCTGTTCGCGCATACAGGCAACTATGCGGTGCTCTTCATATGCGGCAGTGTCGCGCTGCTGGCGGCGCTGTCGATCGACGTGGTGCTGGTGTGGCGCCAGAAACTGCCGCTTGCCCGTCCGTCCGGGACGTGAGCGGGCGCATCATGCAATGGGCGTGACGAGCTACGGCACCGCGCTTGCGCGGCGGGTCAGGGTCGCCCAATCCGCGAAACTGCCGATCAGGCGCTCGAGGAACGCCCGACTTTCGGGCGAGGAAATCCGGTCGTGCGCATCGAACATGGTCGCCACGTCGCCGATGTAGGCCTCCGGCTGCTGCATCACCGGCATGTTGAGAAACACCAGGCTCTGGCGGACATGGTGGTTTGCGCCGAAACCGCCGAGCTTGTAGGGCGATACGCTCACCACCGCGGCCGGCAGGCCGTCCCAGGCGCTGGGATAATCCGGCCGCGAGCCGACGTCGATCGCGTTCTTCAGGCAGCCGGGCACCGAGCGGTTGTACTCCGGCGTGGCGATGAGCACGGCATCCGCCCTGCGGATCTCGTCGCGGAATCGCGTCCACGCTGCAGGCGGTGTCGAATCCAGGTCCTCGGTATACAGGGGCAGGTCGCCGATTTCGACGATATGGCAGGCAAGGGTGGGCGGTGCCAGGCCGGCAAGCGCCATCACGACCTTGCGCGTGTAGGACGCACGGCGAAGGCTTCCGACCAGCACGGCCACGTTCAGTGGGGTTTCCACGGTGCTTTCCCTCTCGAAATCGGCTTCACGGAGGCGCTATCGAGGCCAGGCCTGGGCTGCGCCTGTGGTATCGCCCTGCGCTAACCCGAGGCCGCCGCTTGCGAGCGGTCCATCCGGTAGCGCGCGGCAGGCGCGGTGCGCGAGAGATTGGGCATCATCCGCTGCCGCGCCTCCTCGTAGGCCTGCCACGCAGAGATGTCCGGGAGCGCGGGCAGGGTGATGAGCTCATCCTGGTCCAGGCCGACGAGAGCCGCATCCACGGCATCTTCCGCACTCATGACGATGTCCTTGGGGACAGCCGACAGCGGAGTGCCCGCCTTGTCCCAGAACGGCGTGCCTACCGCGCCTGGCAATACCGCCTGCACGCGGATGCCCTTGTCCGCCAGCTCGTGATGCAGCGACTGGGTGAAACCGACCACGAACGCCTTCGTTCCGCCGTAGACGCCGTTGAGGATCTCCGGGGCGATGGCGACGATGGAGGCCATGTTGATGATCGTTCCTCGCCCCTGGCGCACGAACCGGGGAACAGCGGCGTAGGTCAGGCGCATCAGCACTTCGACGTTGAGCGTGACCATCGCGCGCATCGTGGCAACGTCCGAATGGATCAGCGGCATCGAGGATCCGATCCCGGCGTTGTTGACGAGCATGGAGATCCGCGTGTCGCCGCGCAGCCTGTCCTCGATGCGGTCCACCTCGTCAGACTGCTGCAGATCGGCCGCAAGGTAGTCGACGTGGCGACCGGTATCAGCGGAGATCGCGTTGGCGAGTGCCGACAGTCGTTCGGCGCTTCGCGCCACAAGGATCAGGTCGTGGCCGCGCCTGGCCAGGCGATCGGCATACACCGCCCCCATGCCTGACGAAGCCCCTGTGATCATGGCAGTGCCGGGTGACGTCCCGGTTCGCGTTTTCGTCGTCGGTTGTTCGTGTGCCATGGACGTGCACCTTCTCGATCTGGCCATTTGCCAGCGAGCCAAAGTGTCACGCTCAGGCGTTGGGCCGGATAGTGGACTTTGGTGTCGGCTGTCCCTGGGGATGCGGGTTGTCTTCGACGACTACGACCGAATGCCCTGCTGAAGAAGCTGCCGCGCGGAAGGGGCAGTAGGGCTGCAGCCTGCGGTCTGAATCCCAAACCCAATGTTCTCGCGGACGCTGCGAGTCGTCGTGCGCATCGATCGATTTCGATCAAGCGCTATCCGTTCGAACCACTAGGCTCGCCGGCGAGAGGCTATTCGTCATTCCTGGCGGGTGCGCTGGCGTGCTCCAGCACCACCGCCATTTTCACCAGGTCCGGCACCGACCTGGCGCGCATCTTCTGCATCACCCGGCCGCGATGGGCCTTGACGGTGATCTCGCTGATCCCCAGTTGCCCGCCGATCTGCTTGTTCAGCAAGCCCGAGACCACCAGCGCCATGACTTCGCGCTCGCGCCGCGTCAGTGAGGCATGCGCTTCACGCAACGACCGGGTCCGCGCGACGTCCTCGAGCGCGGCCGTGCTGCGCGCAATGGCAGCCCGGATGCTCTCCAGCAAAATTCCGTCTTCCACCGGCTTGGTGAGAAATTCCGCCGCCCCCGCGCGCATGGCCCGCACGGTCATGGGAATGTCGCCATAGCCCGAGATGAAGATGATCGGCATGTCGGCGCGGTCCACGGCGATCAACCTCTGCAGGTCCAGGCCGTTGATGTCGGGCAGGGTGACATCCAGGATCAGGCAGGAAGGCCGGGCTTCCCTCGGATGCGCGAGAAAGTCGCCTGCCGTCGCGAATGCCCGGGTGCACCAGCCCTCGAACTTCACCAGCGATTCCAGTGACTCCCTCACCGATATGTCGTCGTCCACGATGAATACGATGGGCGCGGCGCTGTTCATGGGGGCCACCTCGTCGGAGTTGCCGTCGCGTAGCGGTGAATAATCCTTTCGGGACACTGATGCAAGCATCATGCGGCCTCATCCGTTGTCGATGGCCGCAGCGATCGCATCGAGCAGCGCCTCGCCATTGAACGGCTTGAACAGGCAGTCGGCGGCACCGCGTGCAATCAGTTCACGACGCACGTTGGCATCGATGTGCGCGCTCATGAAAACGATGGCGATGCGGTTGCGCCGCCGCGCCAGTTCCTCCTGCAGGGCAGGGCCGGACATGCCCGGCATGTAGACGTCCACCACCAGACAGGCGGCCAGGTCGGGGGCGCTCGAGACGAGAAAGTCTTCGGCGGATGCAAACACGTCGGCATCGTATCCGCCCGTCTTCAACAGGTCCGGCAGCGACTCGCGCACCGACTGGTCGTCGTCGACGATCGCCACTAAGCGACGCACAGTCATGGCGAGCCATCCGTGACGAGCACACGGATTACGCGGCCCGAATGTCTGTTCATGCCAGATCCCCCGCGATGAGCTCCTGACGCAAGGGTGCACCAGGTAGTGGCTCTCTTCACATGGTACTTAGGTGTCGATTTCGACCGGACTACGCGGTTTGCGGCACGGATCGATACCTAGGTGCAATCGCCTGCAGCGCGGAACCGTAGTTTCATCGGGCCCCTGGTCATTTTTTGGGAGCTCAACGTGAACGAGCAAGAACGGAAAGTCATCTACACGGCGCGGACCCACACGGTGGGTGGACGCGACGGAGGCAAGGCCAAGAGCGATGACGGCATCCTCGAGGTCGGATTCTCCACGCCCGGGACGCACGGCACCGGCACCAACCCCGAGCAGTTGCTGGCCGCCGGCTGGTCGGCGTGCTTCATCGGCGCGATGGGTGTCGCCGCACGCAAGCTGCGTGTGGTGCTGCCGCCCGACGCGGCGGTCGACGCCGAAGTCGACCTGCGTCAGGGGGCGGACGGCTATTCCCTCGCAGCCCGCCTGAACATCACGCTGCCCGGCCTGGACCGGGAGACCGCGCAAGCATTGGCCAAGGCGGGCCACGACATCTGTCCGTACTCAAAAGCGCTAAGGGACAGCATCGGGGTGATGATCAACGTGGTCTGATCCACCGCAGGCGGCCACCGCTACGCAGCGGTGGCGCCGCGTGGTCCATCATTGGCTGCATCGCGTCGGTAACGGTCCCGATTGCCAACCTGCAGAGCGCAGCAGTATCGTCGATCCCATCCGACACGCCCGTGCGTGATCCGTTGCGATTGCCGGCCGGAGGCCCCGATGGCGCTGACGTCTCTGTGGGGGATCGAGGGTGGCCACGCCTCCCGCGAGTTTCTTTGGGACGACGGCGAGCGTGAATTCCATCGGGCCAGCCTGACACAGGAGGACGGCACCGAGCAGGCATGCATCGCGGTGCTGCCGCTTTCGGGGCGACCGCATTCCGCCGTGGCCGAAGGCCTGAAGCACGAGTACGCATTGAGAGCGCACCTGGATGGCGAGTGGGCGCTGCGGCCGATCGATCTGCTGAGCGAACGTGGACGCACGCTGCTCCTGCTCGAGCATCAGGAAGGCGAGCCGCTCGAGCGCCGCCTCGATGGGCGGCCCATGGAGCTGTCGCGTTTTCTCCGTCTCGCCCTGTCGCTTGCAGGTGCGCTCGGGCGAGTCCATGAGAGCGGCCTGGTACATCGCGACATCAAGCCGACGAACGTTCTGGTCGCTCCCGGGGAAGACCGCGTCATGCTGTTCGGGTTCGGCATCGCCTCGCGGCTGCCCCGCGAGCGGCAGGCGCCCGATCCGCCTGAACTGATCGCAGGAACACTGGCCTACATGGCGCCGGAGCAGACCGGACGCATGAACCGCTCGGTCGACTCGCGCAGCGACCTTTACTCGCTCGGCGTCCTTCTGTACCGCATGGTCGCCGGCGCACTGCCGTTCAACGCATCGGATCCGATGGAATGGGTGCATTGCCACATTGCCCGCAGGCCTCCGCCGCCGGTGCAATGCGTGCCTGGCCTTCCGGTGGCAGTGTCCGATCTCATCATGCGGCTGCTCAGCAAGATGCCGGAAGACCGATACCAGACCGCCCGGGGCGTCGCGCACGATCTTCGGCTGTGCATCGACGCGTGCGAGAGAGGGATACCGGACGCGGCGATCGCTCTCGGCGAACACGACCATCCCGGGCGCCTGGTGATTCCGGAAAAGCTGTACGGTCGCGAAGCGGAGATCGAGCAGCTGATCGGCGCGTTCAACGACGTCGTCGAAACCGGAGCGCCCGCGCTGGTGCTGGTCGCGGGTTACTCCGGCATCGGCAAATCGTCCGTCGTGAACGAGCTGCACAAGGTGCTGGTGTCGCCGCGGGGGTTGTTCGCCTCCGGCAAGTTCGATCAGTACAAGGCCGGCATTCCTTACGCCACCTTCGCACAGGCGTTCCGGCAACTGGTCAGGCCGCTGCTGGCCAGGCCGGACGACGAACTGGCGCATTGGCGCGATGCGTTCGCCGATGTGCTGGGGCCCAACGGTGCATTGCTGCTCGACCTGGTGCCCGAACTGAAGCTGATCATCGGCGAGCAACCGCCGGTCGTCGCGCTCCCCGCGCGGGACGCCCAGCGGCGCTTCCAGCTCGCCGTGCGCCGCTTCATCTCCGTATTCGCACGTCCGGAACACCCGCTGGCGCTGTTCCTGGACGACCTGCAGTGGCTGGATTCGGCGACCCTGGATCTGCTTGGCGATCTGCTGACCGCCGGCGACATGCGCCATGTGTTGCTGATCGGCGCCTATCGCGACAATGAAGTGAGCATGCTTCACCCCCTGGCACGGACGCTCGATGCGCTCCGCCAACACGGCGCGGATGTCCGCACGCTCATCCTGCCTGCGCTGACCCCGCGCGACCTGCAACAGCTCGTCGCCGAATCGCTGCGCGCGCCGGCCGCGCAGATGCGCTCGCTCGCCGAACTCATCCACGCCAGGACGGGCGGCAATCCCTTCTTCGCCATCCAGTTTCTCAAGTCACTGGCGGAGGAGGGGTTGCTCGCGTTCGACCATGCGACGATGCGATGGACGTGGGACCGCGAGCGAACGCTCGCCAAGGGCTACAGCGACAACATCGTCGACCTGATGGTGCGCAAGCTCTCTCGTCTTCCGCCACGGACCCTGGCGACCATCCAGACGTTCGCCTGCCTGGGCCATGCCAGCGACCTGCAGACGTTGAGCGCGGTCTGCGAGACCTCGGCCGAGGACCTGGAGGCGGACCTGTGGGAAGCACTGCGGCAGGAGCTGGTCCGGCGCCACGGGAGCGCTTACCGCTTTGTCCACGACAGGGTGCAAGAAGCGGCATATTCGCAGGTGCCGTCCACGGCGCGAGCGGCTGCCCACTTGCGCATCGGCCGGTTGCTTGCCGCACACACGCCGGCCGATCGACGGGAAGAAGCGATCTTCGAGATCGTGAACCAGTACAACCGTGCTGCGCACCTGCTGGAATCGGTCCACGAGCGGCTGCAGGTCGCCGCGTTCAATCTGGTCGCCGCCCGGCGTGCACGCGCATCCACGGCATACGCATCGGCGCTCACCTATCTGCGGGCAGGGCGTGCGCTGCTGGCCGAGGATGACTGGACCCTCCACTACGAACTGATGTTCGCGCTGGAATCGCTCATCGCCGAATGCGAACTGATGACCGCCGATCTCGACGCGGCCGAACGGCGGCTGGAAATGCTAGCCCGGCGAGCAGGGACGCGCCACGACTTCGCCACCGTGACGCGCCTGCGGTTGACCCTTTACACCACGCGTTCGCGCGGCGATCTCTGCGTGGAAGTCTTCCTCGACTACCTGCGCCGCAACGGCACCGACTGGACGGCGCGCCCGCCGCGCGAGGTCGTCATGCAGGAGTATGAGCGCATCTGGGCCCAGCTGGGTGACAGGAGTATCGAGGACCTGGTCGACCTGCCACTGGCGACCGATCCGGACGTTCTGGACATGCTCGATGTGTTCACCGAGATCGTGACGCCGGCTTTCTTCTTCGACGAAAACCTGTCTTCGCTCGTTCTGTGCCGCATGGTCAACCTCAGTCTCGAACACGGGCACAGCGATGGTTCCTGCTTCGGCTACGTGTTCTTCGCCACGTTCGCCGGGCCACGTTTCGGCAATTACCGCGATGGCTACCGCTTCGGCCGCCTGGGCTACGAACTGGTCGAGCAGCGCGGACTCACACGCTATCAGGCGCGCACGTACATCGTCTTCGGCAACATGGTAATGCCATGGTTCGAGCCGTTTGCCAGCGGGCGAGATCTGATCCGCCGTGCGTTCGACACCGCCTTCGGCAGGGGCGACCTCACTTTCGCCGCGTACAGCTGGGATGCGCTCATCACCAACTGCCTCGCGGCCGGCGATGAACTGGCGGGCATCCAGGCCGATGCGGAAACCGGACTGGCCTTCGCACGCGATGCCGGCTTTGGCATGGTGGTCGACCTGTGCGCGGCGCAAGTGGGGCTGATCCGCACGCTGCGTGGCTTGACCCCGCGGTTCGGCTGCTTCGACGACGACGACTACGACGAAGCCGAGGCCGAGGCCCACCTCACCGGCAGCCCGGTACTAGCCCTGGCGACGTTCTTTTACTGGACACGGAAACTGCAGGGACGTTATTTCTGCGGCGACCTGGAGGAGGCGATCCGCGCCTCGGACAACGCGGACCGGCTGCTGTGGACCTCGCCATCGCAGCTGGAGACTGCCGACTTCTTCTTCTACGGCGCGCTTGCGCATGCCGCCCGCTGGCATCTCGCGCCTCTGGATGAACGGGGGCGGCACTTCGACATCGCGACACGCTATCACCGCCAACTGGAAATCTGGGCCGGGTGTTCGGCTGCGAACTTCGAAAACCGGGCCGCTCTCGTGGGGGCAGAGATCGCGCGGATCGAGGGGCGCATGCTCGAAGCAGAGCATCTGTATGAAGCCGCAATCCGCTCCGCACGCGACAACGGGCACGTCCACAACGAGGCGGTGGCCAACGAATGCGCCGGCAACTTCTTCCTTGTCCGCGGCATGGGAAAGGCGGCGCGCGCATATCTGAGCGATGCCCAGGAGGGTTACCGCCGTTGGGGTGCGCAGGGAAAGGTGCGCCAGCTCGAGCGGTTGCATCCCGGGCTGGACAGGCCTGCGGAGCACCATGACGCCAGTCGTACCTGGCTGACCCCGGTCGAGCAGCTCGACCTGGCCACCGTGATTCAGGTGTCCCAGGCGATCTCGTCCGCGATCGAGGTTGACCGGCTCGTCGACACGATCATGCACCTGGCCATCGAGCACGCAGGCGCAGAGCGCGGGCTGCTGATACTTCCGCGTGGCGCGGAGTATCGCATCGAGGCCGACGCCGTAACGCACAGCGACACGGTGGATGTCCTGCAGCAATCGTCCATCGTGACCGGCGACAGGCTGCCCCTGTCGGTCTTCCAGTACGTGCTGCGCACTCAGGAGCCGCTGCTGATCACCGATGCGACTACGGAGACCGCGTTTTCCCAGGACCCCTACCTGATCGAGCACGCGTCTCGCTCGCTGCTCTGCCTGCCGCTGCTCAAGCAGGCCCGCCTCATCGGCGTCCTGTACCTGGAGAACAGGCTCGCGAGCCACGTATTTACGCCAGCGCGCATCGCGGTACTGAAGCTGCTGGCGTCGGAAGCGGCGATCTCGCTGGAGAACATCCGTTTGTACAAGGAAGTGCAAGAGCGCGAAGCGAGGGTGCGGCGCTTGTTCAATTCCAACATCATCGGGATATTCACCTGGGCGCTCGACGGCCGGATCATCGATGGCAACGACGCGTTCCTGGAGATCATCGGTTACGACAGCGCCGATCGCGCCAGCGGTCGCATGCAGTGGAAAGCGTTGCTGCCGCCGGAGTGGGCTGAAAGCAACGATCGCGTCATGCAGACGATGCTGGAAACCGGCGTGGCGCCGCCCTTCGAGGGCGAGCTCATGCGCAAGGATGGCTCGCGCGTCCCCGTGCTCATCGGTGCTGCGCTGTTCGAGGCCACGCCGACGGAGGGCGTTTCCTTCGTGCTCGACCTGTCCGATCGCGTTGCGGCCGAGGCCGCCGCCAGCGACAGCCTGCGCCGGTACCACGAAGTGCAGTTGCGCCTGGCCGACGCCAACCGCGTCGCGAGCATCGGCCAGCTCTCGGCCTCCATTGCGCATGAGCTGAACCAGCCACTGGCGGGCATCATGACCAACGCATCGACTTGTCTGCGCATGCTCGCCGTCGAGCCGCCGGCCACCGAGGGCGCGATGGAGACGGCGCGTCGCACGATCCGCGACGCCAACCGTGCATCGGAAGTCATCAAGCGCCTGCGCTCGCTGTTCGCCCGCAAGGAAACCTTCGCCGAGCTGGTCGACCTCAACGAGGCGGCCGGTGAGGTCGTGGCGCTGGCGTCCAATGCGCTGTTGTGCAGCCAGGTCAGCCTGCGCACGGAGTTTGCCGATCGCCTGCCGCTCGTCACGGGCGACCGCGTGCAGTTGCAGCAGGTCATCCTCAACCTGCTGACCAATGCTTCCGATGCGATGAGCACGCTGGAGCAAGGACGCCCAAGACAACTGGTGATTCGTACACGGTTCGAGAAAGGCGAGGGCGTGCGGCTGAGCGTCCAGGATTCGGGAATCGGTCTGGACCCGCGGCAACTGGAGAAGTACTTCGAGGCCTTCTACACCACCAAGGACGATGGAATGGGCGTGGGTCTGTCCATCAGCCGGACGATCATCGAAACCCATCGGGGCCGGCTGTGGGCCGAGCCCAACCAGGATGGCGGCGCCACATTTTCCTTCGTCATTCCACTCGTGGCGGGTGAGGTGAGGGCGGCGCTCGACGGCACGCTGCCAGCGATCGACGGGGCGCAGGCAACCGGGGCGATCCCGGAATAGGGTCGTTGCCCGTTGAGCTCCTGCGCCGCGATGGGGCGGGGCACGCGCCATCGCGCACGAGCGGGGGATACCTGGGCGCCACGGATCTAACACCATCCCGGGGGCGGACTCGGCCGTTACCCGCGTTTCCTCGGCGAATGTGACGCTCATTTTTGCCGGCCCAGGACCGCGCGATCGCGAACCCAGGCCAATGCCTCACGCCCGTTTCCGAAACGCATACGAAGGTATCGGGCAACACCTTCGTGCAATCGACTGCGCGCGGCACGCTTGGTGTGATTGCCCATGCTCCATGTGCACGGGTGCCTTTCCGCAGCCGCAGCGTCCAGAGCATCGGTTTTTCCATCCGAGGATTCGACATGATCGCCCGTTATCCCACGCATGCATCGCGCGGCAGCGCCATGTACGCCCCGCGCAGCTGCCCGTCGCGGACGGCCGTGCGGGGCGCGTCGACCCGCCTGTGCGCTCTTGCCATCTCGGTGGCCACGCTACTCGCCTGCCGGGTCGTCTCAGCCTCCCCATATTCCGAGCAAGCCATGAACACTCCAACCGCAATCTCCCCCACAACGGCCGTCACCAGCGCGCAGGACACGTCGATCCGGCCGTTCCGATTCCACGCGACACAGGCGCAACTCGACGACCTGCGCCGCCGGATCGAGGCCACCCGGTGGCCCGAGAAGGAAACCGTCGACGACCAGTCCCAGGGCGTCCAGTTGGCGACGCTTCGAAAGCTCGCTGCATATTGGGCAAAGGACTACGACTGGCGCCGGTTCGAGGCGCGACTCGATGCGGTCCCCCAGTTCGTCACGCGCATCGATGGTGTGGACATTCACTTCATCCACGTGCGTTCCAAGCACCCCCACGCCATGCCCATCATCATCACGCACGGGTGGCCGGGCTCGATCGCCGAACAGATGAAAATCATCGGGCCGCTGACCGATCCGACCGCATACGGCGGCTCCCCCGCGGACGCGTTCGATGTGGTGATCCCGTCGCTGCCTGGCTACGGGTTTTCCGGCAAGCCCACGCAAACCGGCTGGGATCCCGTCCGAATCGCGCGCGCCTGGGTCGTGCTGATGAAGCGCCTGGGCTACAACCGCTTCGTCGCCCAGGGCGGCGACTGGGGCAATGCGGTCACCGAGCAGATGGCCTTACTCAAGGCGCCCGAACTCATCGGCATCCATACCAACATGCCCGCGACGGTGCCCGCCGACATCGAAGCCGCATTGCAGGCGCACCGGCCGGCGCCGGCGGATCTCTCCGCCGACGAGAAGCACGCCTATGAACAGCTCGACTTCTTCTATCGGCACGGCCTTGGATACGCGCAGGAAATGGCAGGCCGCCCGCAGACCCTGTATGCCCTCGCCGATTCCCCGGTGGGACTGGCCGCCTGGATGCTCGACCACGACGCGCGCAGCTACGCCCTGATCGCGCGCGTGTTCGATGGCCACCGTGAAGGCCTGTCGCGCGACGATATCCTCGACAACGTGACCCTGTACTGGCTGACCAACACGGCCGTGTCCTCCGCGCGCTTGTACTGGGAAAGCAAGCTGGCCTTCTTCGCGCCCAAAGGCGTCGACATCCCAGTCGGCGTGAGCGCGTTCCCGGACGAGCTCTATCAGGCGCCCAGGAGCTGGAGCGAGCGCGCGTATCCGAAGCTCATCCACTACAACCGGCTCGACAAAGGCGGTCACTTCGCCGCGTGGGAACAGCCGGCCGTGTTTGTCGACGAGTTGCGCGCGACGTTCAAGCCACTTCGATGAGACACGCGGCAACCGCTAATGCGGAGACGCGCCAGCTCGCATGCTTTACGTCCGGGAGAAAAACGATGCCAAGCGGATACTGGGTCATGACCTTTCAATCAATCTCGGACGCGGCTGGCGTAGAGAAATACGTGGCAGCGGCGACGCCGGTAATCAAGGCCCACGGTGGCCGGGTGTTGGCCGTTGGCACGCCGGCTTTCGCCTATGAGTCGGGAAAACTGCAGCATGTTGCCGTGGTTGAATTCGCGGACCTTGCCACGGCGAACGCGGCGTATCGCAGCCCTGAATATCAACTCGCAGTTCGCCATCTTGATGGCGCAGCGGAGCGCGACGTGCGCCTCATCGAGGGGAGGTGAGCTCTACCTGTTTCCAGTGCGGCCGGGCGAACTCGGCGACTGCCCGGATGGTTTCCGGTTGCGCTCCTGATGTGGACAAGCCGTGCGTGTAATCACGCGGCTCGGGATCGAGCTTCCGGCGGCGGTGGGGCACACGAGCTGCAGCTTCCGAAACGCCTGCTCGATACCAAGGTAGCGGTCGATACCAATGGGTAATGGCACCGGCCCTCATGCCGGCGGAAGCTACCGGAAACCGTCCCGCAAGCGACTATCCCCGGAGCATCCTATGGAAGACACAGTCATCGTCGATACCAGCTACTCGGCCATCATCAACGCGCCCCTCGACAACATCGACATTCCTGCATGGTGCTTCAGCCTGCCGGACGAGGAGTACCAAGGCTGCTCGCCTGCGCACGTCGCAGCCGGGGCTACGAGGGCCCGCGACGGCCGCCGGATGTCCATCAACGTCGAGGTCATCGGCGGCACGCCGATGGTCCAGCATTACGTCGAGCAGAAATCCTCGCCCCACCATTTGCTGCTCCGCTCCATCTCGGATCTCTTCACGTCTTCCGGCCGAACCACCATGGAAGTGAACTGGGAATTGAGCGTCAAGGCGATGGATGATGGACGCTGCGAATTCACCAACCGGGTGTATACCCGGCCAACCGAGGAGTTCTCCGCATACCTCGACCGACAAGGGATCCCGTTCGACCTTTTCCGCGCGCAACGGCAACCCGTCAGCGCCGCACATAACGCCGGTGAGACGCCCCTGTTCGCGGCAAGCATCGAGCGACATGCACTGCGCCACGCGAAAGCGGCGGCCTGAGGGTGGCTCTCATGCGCTATCCGTCCCATGCCACCGCGTTGCTGCTCGTCGATCCCTACAACGACTTTCTCAGTGAAGGGGGAAAGTCGTGGCCGAGGCTGAGGGCCGTTTCCGAGGAGGTCCGCCTGCTCGATCACCTCCGGGCGCTGGTCGCCATCGCTCGGCGAGTCGGATTGATGGTGTTTTTCGTGCCGCATCACCGGTGGGAACGTGGCGATTACGTCCACTGGCGGCACGCGACGCCGTACCAGCTTTCCGGCGCACAACGGCAGATCTTCGAGAAGGGCAGTTGGGGCGGCACTTTCCACGACGACTTCCAGCCGCAGGAGGGTGACGTGGTGGTTGCCGAACACTGGGGCTCGAGCGGCTTCGCCAACACCGACCTCGACGTGCAACTCAAGCAGCACGAGATCACCCACGTGATTCTGATCGGCCTCATCGCGAATACGTGTATTGAAGCCACCGGACGGTTCGCCATGGAGCTCGGCTACCACCTCACGCTGGTAAAGGACGCCACCGCCGCCTTCAGCGCCGAAGCCATGCATGCCGCGCACGAGCTCAACGGGCCTACGTACGCCCATGTGATCACCACCACGGATGCGCTGATCGCCGACCTCGAGCGGCCAGGCTCATGAGCGGCCTGGTCCATTGGACGGTTGACCGATCCCGGGCCGGGATCTGGGTGGTCGCCTTCGACAACCCTCCCATCAACATGCTCACTCCGTCCGCCATTGCCGACCTGCATGCGTTGCTGGGCGCGGCGGATCAGGACCTATCGGTAAAGGTGCTTGTCTTCGAGTCCGCCGATCCGGACTTCTTCATCGCCCATTTCGATACGTCCAAGGCCGCCGAACGGCAGGACCAGGCCGCCGCGGGCGGACACGCGTGGACCGACGTGGTCCTGCAGTTGTGCCGCTCGCCCGTGATCAGCGTGGCCAAGATCCGCGGCCGCACACGCGGCGTCGGCAATGAATTTGTCCTGGCCTGTGACCTGCGCTTTGCCAGCCGGCAGCGCGCGCTCCTGGGCAATCCCGAGGTGGGCGTCGGCTTGCCGCTTGGCGGCGGGGCGCTGGAGTGGCTGCCACGCCTGGTCGGGCGATCGCGCTCGCTGGAGATCGTGCTCAGTGGAGACGACTTCGACGCGGATGTCGCGGAACGCTATGGGTGGATAAACCGCACCATCGACGACGACACGCTCGATGCGTTCGTCGACGGCTTGGCCCGACGCCTGGCCACATTCGACCGCGACACGCTGGCTGCTTTGAAGGCCCAGATAAATCGTGTGGGTGTACCGACGGGAGCGGACTTTGAGGCCAGCAACACGATCTTCTGGGAGGCGCTCAGCAGCTCGGCCAGTCGTGCGCGCCGCTCGAAACTCGACCGGCTCGGTTACGGCACGCAAAGCAGCTTCGAGCTCGATTTCGGGCGCCGGCTGGTCGATCTGAGGCCAGACGCGCCCACCTTCGACGTGCGCTCCGGTGCGCAAGCTGAGTGAGCCGGAGAGCGACACCGCCCGACATACTTTGTCTCCAAACAGGAAGAAACCGATGTTCAAGACATTTAGATTCGATCGCCATGGCGCCCTGACCGCGGCCGTCTTGGCTGCAGTGCAATTGTTCATGCCAGGCCCGGCACACGCAGGGCAGGGGCGGCCCGCCCTCGTGGCGAACCTGGCTCGAGCAGAAGGCCCCCTGGGTCCGCTGAAGCATGTGCACGCCGGCGTGCTCGACGTGGCATACGCTGAACTTGGCCCCGCCAATGGACCCGTCGTGATCCTGCTGCATGGATGGCCTTACGACATCCACAGCTACGACAAGGTGGCGCCAGCGCTCGCGGCGAGAGGCTATCGGGTGCTGGTGCCGTACGCGCGGGGCTACGGCGCCACGCGCTTCCTTTCCACGGGCACGATGCGCAACGCCGAACCCGCCGCGCTCGCGAAGGACCTGGTCGACTTCATGGATACGCTCCGGATCAGGCGTGCGGTCCTGGCGGGCTTCGACTGGGGTGCGCGTTCGGCCGACGTCGTGGCCGCGCTGTGGCCGGAGCGGGTGAAGGCCCTGGTGTCGGTGAGTGGCTATCTCATCGGTAGCCAGGCGTCTGGCAGTCAACCGCTGCCGCCCGAGGCCGAACTGCAATGGTGGTACCAGTATTACTTCGCCACCGAGCGCGGTCGCATGGGCTACGAGAAATATCGCCGCGACTTCGCCCGGCTGATCTGGCGGCTTGCTTCGCCGCAATGGAAATTCGACGAGGCCACATTCGAGCGCAGTGCGGCGGCACTGGACAATCCCGACCAGGTCGCCATCGTCATCCACAACTACCGCTGGCGCCTGGGCCTGGCCAAGGGCGAGTCGAAATATGCGGCACTTGAGCAACGCCTGGCACGTTTCCCGTCCATCGGCGTGCCGGCCATCACCATGGAAGGCGACGCCAACGGCGCGCCGCACCCGCCGGCGGAGGCGTACGCGAAGCGTTTCACCGGCAAGTACCAGCACAGGCTCGTCAAAGGCGGCATAGGCCACGACCTGCCGCAAGAAGCACCCCAAGCATTCGTCCAGGCGGTGGTCGACGCGGACCACCTGTAACCGCATCCACGGCAGAATGCAGCCTCTGCCTGCCGAGCATGGTCGCTTTTGTCACCGGCGGAGCCTACGATCGCCGCGGTGAGGGCCTTCGATCCCGGCCCCACTTCTCAGCCTGCTGAGCGGAGCGAACCATGCAGCAGCCCAGCCGTATTCTCCTGCAAACGACCATCCCGCCGGTGGCCGACGACTGGAACATCGGACGCTTCAGTCTTTTGCGCGATTACCTGGCCAGCCTGCGCGACAGCCAAGGCATGCCGCTGTTCCAGATAACGGCTCGCGACCGTGAACCGCCGGGCGCGCCGGACAGCGTGCTGTCGCATATCGACACCGCCTCGTTCGACCAGTTGTGGTTGTTCGCGGTGGATACGGGCGACGGGCTTACCAGCGCGGACTGCGACGCTATCTCGCGCTTCCGTCGGCAAGGCCGCGGCTTGCTGGTGACGCGCGATCACATGGACCTGGGCAGCTCGGTCTGCACATTGGGCGGCGTTGGTGCGGCGCATTTCTTCCATTCCAAGAACCCTGATCCGGATCCGTCCCGACGAACGCGTGACGACACCCAGACCCGTGAAATTTCCTGGCCCAACTATCATTCCGGCGCCAATGGCGATTTCCAGCAGGTCGACATCGTCCCGCCGCTGCATCCCGTGCTCGCGGATCCGGAGGCGGAGGAGGGCGCAGTCCGCTATCTGCCGGCTCATCCGCATGAAGGCGCAATCGGACTCCCACCGCACGATCCCACCGCGCGGGTGATCGCCACGGGCCGGAGCCAGGCGACTGGCCGGGCGTTCAACCTGGTGGTCGCATTCGAGGTCTCCGACGCCGGCGGACCCGCCATCGCCGAATCGACCTTCCACCACTTTGCCGACTACAACTGGGATCCCTCGATGGGCGCACCGAGCTTCGTCAGCGAGGCGCCCGGGAACGCGTTGGCGCACAGCGTCGATGCACAGCGGTCCACCGGGCGCTACGTGCGCAACCTGGCACTTTGGCTTGCCGGTCGCCCGGTGGACACTCTGCTGGCATGATCGATCATTAGGCGCCCGGGCCGCGTTTGTCTTCCGCTCCTGGCCGTAAGCCGGCCTCGGCTTCCTCCAATGCACGAGCATAAAAAACCCCGACAGGAGCCCTGCGGGGTCTCATGGCGAAGTGGCTCGTGCTACTTCTTTAGTGGCTTCTTGGCGGGGGCCTTCTTGGTGGCCTTCGCAGCAACCTTCCTGGCAGGGGTGGGCTTCGTTGCGGCACCGCCAATGAGCATGCTGTCTGCTGTTACTCCCTTCTTCTTCAGAGCCTCCGAGAGCCAAAGTGGGCGCTTGCCGCGTCCCGACCACGTTTGGGCAGGGTTCTCCGGGTTGCGATACTTCGGTGCTACAGCAGCCTTCGGACCTTTGCCGCCTTGCCCACCGCGGCGGGGGTATACGTCGTCGATGGTCAGGCCTGCGCTCTTAAGGAGCCCCTCAATCTTGGTCCTGACCTCTTGGATGTGGTTCTTGCGGGCAGATTGCATCTGCGCTTCGGCGCTCTTGATGAGAGCCTGAAGTTCGGCTGGCGAAAGCGAATCGAGATTGATGGCCATAGTTGTCCTAAGGGGCTGGATCGCTTTCAAGTGCGTCATCCACCTCAATCCCCAAATACCTGACGGTACTTTCAAGCTTGGTGTGCCCTAGGAGCAGTTGCACGGCTCGTAGGTTTTTGGTTTGCCGGTAGATGAGCGCCGCCTTGGTGCGACGCATGCTGTGGGTACCGTACATGTGCGGGTCCAAGCCGATCGACGCGACCCACGCGTCCACAATCCGCGCGTACTGCCTGGTCGAGAGACAGGTGTCACGGCCGTGCCGGCCGGGGAACAGGTAGTCAGCCAAGCCGAGCCGCGCTGAGTGAATCCATGAGAGGAGCGCGGCTCTCGTCTGCTCGCTGATCTCGAACTGCACCGGGCGGCGCGTCTTACGCTGAAGAACGATTGCCCGCGAAGAGATTGATGTTCCTTGCGAGACGTCATGGACACGCAAGCAGATCAAGTCGCAGCCTCGGAGCTTCGAATCGATCTCGAGGTTGAACAGGGCAAGGTTGCGTGTGTGCCCGGTTAGCTGGAGCCTTACCCGTATGGCCCAGAGTTCCTTGAGCTTGAGTGGTGCCTTTTGCCCGATCAGCTTGCCCTTGTTCCAAGGGACTTTGCGGTGCGTGTTCTTCATGGTTGAACCCTCGTGATGGGTTTCCCCCAGCAAGGGTGCAGCACCTACGTTGGCGCGCGGTACTACTGGCGAGCATTGAGGAAGATTGGATCACCAACGTCGGTCTGCGCGCTGCTGTGGTCATGACTGAGCGCGGGGAACCGTGCTCCACCCGAGGTGCCAGGTCAGCGGCAAGGTCCGGCCAACAAACCCTCAACATGCAAACGTCACTATGTGTTGCCAGCGTCCTATACGAGGAGTGTGCGGTGTCCGAACCGACAGCTGAAGGCCTGAAGCGCTATCCCGAGACGGCGGGATATAACGTGGATCAGGCCAGCCCGATACCCTGCGTTTGCACCCCCACTTGCGCGGTTCCCTGCGCAGGCGCGTGCGGCTGCGAAGCCTGCTCGGTCCAGTTCATGACGTTTTTGTGAAGCTTCTGGCCGGCTGAGCGCACTGGTGCCAACCTCGAAGGCGGAGGAAGAGGCGCTTGATGCATACGGACGTGTGAGCACCCAGCCGCCAGCGATCATTCGGCGTGACAGATTCGATGGACGATGAAAGCAAGGCGGGCGTGGCAGGGCGTTGGCATGTGCCCGGGCTCTCGCTGGGAATACTTAGGACTGCTTTCGACCCAAAGCGGGCACCCGACGTCCCTGAGCCATCATCGGCTGGGGCCAGCTATACAACGATCGCTTAGCCGGACCCATCGAGCGGAAGTTGTCTGGAGAACAACGTGTTGCGTCCCTTTGCGCTTGCAGTCAGCGAATGTATAACCGGACCCGTGGATCCGTACATTCAATAGTTAGGCCGCAGAGGGAAGTATGCCGCCATCTAAGCCAAAGCGACTTGTGGACGTGAGACGCACGCTGACTCCAAAAGACGCCCGCATTGAACTAACGAACAACGGGTTTAAGGTTCGCCTCGGCGAAGAAACTATTGCCGTAGTCTTGTGGGAGTTGGTCCAATCCATCTTTGCGTACACGCGAGTTATTCATGGACACGGCAATCTTTGCTTAGCTTTTTCTCTTCCTTCGCGGTTAAGGGACAAGGAAGATCAGGTAGTAGTTAATGAGGGCGTTGCTGGCTGGCGCGAGCTTGTTTCGCGCCTACCTTCGGCGTTCTCACCCATGGACAACGATTGGTCGAAAAAAGCTGCGAGTGACTGCACCAAAAGTGATCCGGTTTCCGCCGTTGTTCCAATGTTTGTCGCAAACCCTACGCAAGTATGGCCGCTCCCATGACTGACTTGCGGCCTAACAATTCATTCAAGCCGACGCCGCTTCGCGGCGCGGCTTAATTCAGGCGTTGATGTCCGCTCCTGGCCGAAAGCGGCCATGCCCTGCCTTGGCAGCGTCGCCCGTAGATGTGCTGGCACGGGAGCCACCCAGGGTAATCGCCGCCGCCGCGGGTGAGGCGGCCGTAACCATCCATGGTTAATTCGGGAAAGGATCCTTTGAAGTCGCGAGGGCCCGAAGCAGCCAACTGACGCATTCTTGGGTCCGCGATCGGCGCCGCTCAGTCTGTCGCTTGCGTTCATCTATTTTGGGCCGCCTGTCTGCGAGGCGTATCCAATAGCGCCCATCCTTCTCAACATAGGATGAGCTGTCCTCGGGAGCCGCAACCGGAACCTTTCGCTTTTTGTTGCGATACTCCTGACTGACATGCATCGCTTCCAAGCTGATTCCTGGAGCAAGCGCCGTGAGCTCCTGCACCCATAGGTGCGCAGCATCAGGGGCAAAGGATGCCCACTCCGAATTCTTGATCTGGGCGTCGAGCCAGCGCGCCAGCACCGAGCGCAGTCGCGGGCGGTCCTCCGACCCGATGCGGCTCAGCTGCTTGATTAGCAGGTTGACACTATCGAGTTCAGCCTGCGTCGAAGGGAACCCACGCCAGTTGCTCGCGCCCGGAAGGTCGCGCAGCCGCTGCAGGGTCCATGGCTGCGCTGCAGGGGCGGTCTGAGTACTGGGAACCTGGGCGCGGGCATGATCCACGACCGGCGCAAGCAAGGTTAGGCTTCCCGGATACCGATCGCACATGCGGCGAAGCAGGGCAGGGATGTCCTTGGTATCCACGCGCGTAGAGGGGGCGTACCCAAGCATGGCCACCAGCAGGGCATTGTTCTTGCGCGCGGGCCCGAGTCGGGCCGAAGCACGGTCATTGAAACGCCCGCTCCAGCAGGCGAGGAAGAGCAGCAGGTCGAGGCTGTGGACGTAGTGCTCGTAGGTGGTGAGCTCCGAGCCATGGCCCATGAGTACAGCCAGCGCAGACCCACGGGCGCCCTTGCGATGCAGCTGGCCCGAGACAGCTTCCTCAACTCTCGTTCCAGCGTACAGCGAGGACTTCATCCACCGCGTTGCGTACGGGTGGCTTCCGAGACCCAGGTCTCGACCCAGGGCTCCGAGCAACGTCAGGGTGGCAGAGCTGTGCCTGAGATTGTGCGGATGGAGCCGGCAATCGCCCGTCACGCGCTCCAAGAGATCGTTGATCTTGGGAATGACCGGGTGAGCATCAAACAGCTTGGCTGTTGGTACGGTGTCCCCAAAGAATACGAAATCGCCCAGCGAGCGACCCTCGGCCAATCGCAGCACCCGGTGACGTTCCTGTGGCGCGAGTACATGCATCGGCACGAGCCGGTGGGCATTGCCCGTCTTGAGCTTGCGAGCGTCATTGCGACGGATGCGCACGATGTGCTGGTCCAAGTCGCGCGCCTGCAGACCCAGAATTTCCCGTCGCCTCAGGCCAAAGCGATAAGCCAGCACCCAGAACGCCTCGGTCTGCCTGGCAAGCACAAGGTCGCCGAAAGCCACCTCGCCTTGGCTGATGAGGTCGAGTCCGCGCTGGAACTCCTGCTCGGCAATGATCCGGCTGCTGATGGCATAAGACCCGGTCTCAAAGCCAGGGAGCTCCACCTGTGGCAGGTCCGGCAGGTGCGCGGTGCGCACGTATCGGTCGAAGGCGACCAGTGCGCGCTTGATACGCCCCGTTTGCTCGAGCGAGCGCCGGCTCATGATGACGTCGAGGTAGGCATCCTGCAGTTCTTCGGTGTCCACCTCACTCAGTTGCGGCGGCAGGCATTGCAGCAGGCGGTTGCCCAGCATGCCGCGGTAGTTCTGGACCGTGCCGTCCTCAAGGGTATGGCCTTTGCCTTCGCGCTCGAAAGCGAGGTAGCGGAGCCAGCAAACCACCAAGCGCGCGGTTTCCTGCTCGGGACCTTGGGCCTGCAGCCCGTCGATGAGAGCGTCCAGATGCTCCCGCCAGGTGGAACGGGGGCCTGCCATGGCCATACGCAGGGTCGCCACGAGCCCGTGCTCCTCCAAGTCTCCTCGTTCGATCTGCTCGACAAGGCTCTTGTCCCCGCCAGGATCGATACCGTCAAGCACGAGCGTCTGATCATCGTCCGCAGCGTCCGCCCCCTCACTCTCGCCAGTGGCCTCGAAATCCGACGCCGACGGCGGATGCTGAGCCGGCGCCTGATAACCGATCAGACGAAGCCACGTGCCGATTTCCAGTGAGGAACTTGCAATGTTTCCCTGCGCATAGGTGGCTAGCAGCGGCATGGTGGTCAAATGGATTCGCTGCGCCTGCGCATGGCAGAGATCGTCCAGGGATCGGATCGCCAGACTGCCACCCGACGCCTCCAGGTTCCTTCGTAGGGTTCGAAAGGCTCGCCGCGCCAGCGTTCGGTAGAACGAAACCCGCTTGCCGGCCTTAAGGCCATCCTTAGGCCGCGGGAGAAGGTGTTCGTACTGGCTGGCTCGAATCCAGGTCGCGAGCGTGATCGGGTCGAGGAACAAGCGCCGTAGCTGCTTCGTGCCACGGGCGGGTTCGGACAGATCCACATCTACCCATGCCCACGGCCCTCCCACCCAGGGGGTGCAGCCAACCGCCTGGACCGCCTTCCCGAGCAACGCCGGCGAGCAAAGCCCAAGGCGCGTAATCAGGAGCGCCAGTAGCAGTCCCATGGCCTCCATGGCTTCAGCGGGGCCCGGGTCAGCCAATGCCAAGTCGGCCGCCGCAGGACGCTTGGCCATAACGTAGGTTTCGATGGCTTGTTCAAAAGCCCCCAGCGCCGCCAGCTCGTCGCCAAAGCGGCTGGAAACCGCGCTCTGATGTTCCGCCCGCATGAGGAACAGGCGCTGAGGCGTCGACGGATCGACCTGCTTCATCCGCCGCTGCAGCATGGTGAGCATCGCGACGCGCAGTTCACCCGGCACTTTGGGGTTCAAGGTCGCGGCCATGGCGGCCTCCATGACCTTGGCGCCGCCTGCTTGATCAGGGTCGGTTAGCACACCTGGCAAACGCGAGTGGAGACCCCTGAGCGTTTGCATCATGTAGCGGTGGGCCTGTTTCTGCAGGTCGGGCGCCCCAGATGGCGGCGATTCCCAGAGGGGGTGGATTGCCCTGCTCATGCCTTCGGCTTCAGAGGCTCGAACCCGACGGCATCGAGCATGCGCTCTACCGGTCCCTCCGCGAGCTCTGCCAACCGCCGCATGGGGTAGGTCGAGAGTGGATCATGCGGACTGACACGGTGCAGCCAGTGTCCCATGTAGGCGTCCAGATCCTCCGCGTGAACACCTCGAGCCTCCCGCAGGTGCGTACGTGCATAGCGTCGCAACGCGTAGAGTTCCAGGGCGAAATGCGGGGCGGCAATCGCCTGGAGGTGGCTAGGCCGAAAGCAAACGCGTGCACCCGTGCCCGGCTCGATGTAAGGGAACAGCGGGCTGTCCTCGGAGGTCAGCAGGCATTGCCGCGTGCCTGAGCCGAACACCTCATAGTGAAGCAGGTGCTTGGCCAATCGCGCTGGGATGGCATTGATGCGCCGGTGATAGTCCGTCCGGGCCTTATCAATGAGACTTAAAAAAAGCTTCTTGCCAAAGCTCTCGGCCACGTCGGTGATCCGCGGCTCGACAACTGGGCGCATACCCAGTCCCAGCACCAGGCCGGCTAGAGTGTAGGCGACATATGCATTGCAGCTTTGCGGGTCCTGGCCGGACGCGGCTTGGGACCGCAGCGTTGCCAGCAAGCGCCTAACCGCTTCTGTGGTGGGAACCCGTTTGGCGCCATACCCACCCTGCGCTTCATCTATCGGGTACGCAGCGGCCGGCGGCACCACCGACGAACCCGCCCAGGCGCGACGGTAGGCGCGCCACACGGTCTGCGGGCGGTAATTGGCATAGTGCCCGACCGACGACCCGTGCGAGTGGCGCTGCCCGGTGATCAGGCAGGCCAGGCCAAGATCGCCTTGGCTGGTGGCGAGGATCTGATGAAAGAGGAAGTTGGCGCACTGCTCGAGCGTCGTATCGGCCTTGGGCAAGGCGCGCGCGAGGAAGCCATTTGCAGCCCGCTTTCGATTGACGGTCAGCTTTTGGAGCGGGCGCCCATCCGTGGCTAGGCCGAAATGCCGAAGCAGCGCCCCGAAGCCGGTCTGATCGTTGAGCCACATTTGCGGCCACTGGATACGCTCGTCGGTGTCTCTATCCAATTCCTGCCACGCGGGCGCAGGGCAGGGGACAATCCATTGCCTCGACTCGCACATGTAATGGATCTCTTCCGGATTCAGGCCAAGTCGCGCGCCGCCTTCGTGAATGCAAAGCTTGCTCACGATCTCGTGGATCGGTCGCCCAAGTGCCAGGCAGGCGTGAACGCCCATGAGCACCTCCCTGTCGTCGGACTCAGCCGGCTCCTCGCGCAAGGCCGCCAACAGCTGCTGTGCCTCGTTGAGCAGCAGCCGATTCTTTGCCAGCCGATGAGCGAAGTGGTGCCGCCGAATGTGTTCGGCGGCAGCGCGCGAGCTGGTGCCCGTGGAGGTCACAGCAGGTGCGTCTTCGGAAGTATCCAGGCGGATGGCCTCAAGACCATCGTTGCCCGCTGCCTCCTCTGCTGGGATCCACTCACTGCCGTCCAGACGAATTTCGGCTTCGTTCCGAGCTCGTTCCTTTAGGTCCTCGCTTGCGGAGCTATCGTCCTCGTCTGGAGCTCCGCCGTTGCTCTCCTCGCCCTTGTCTGACACAGGCGTCGCATCTATCAGCTCCTGCAACCTTTCCCTTGTTGCGCCCTCCATGGTCTCGGGCGCAACCAGCATGTATTCGAAAGCCCACCCCTCTTCGGTGGTGTCTTTGAGCAGGATGGCCTCTTGCTCGGATACCCGAACAAATCCGTCGCGGAAGTTCCGATGCACCACCTTTCTGGATGTGGCCTTTCCCGTGCTTGAGCGCCGAGGGGGGCCAGGCGATCTGGACCAGCCGAGGCGAACATCCTCGAGCAGGCGTGCGATTGCATCGATCACCCTTTCGTTGTCTTCATCCCATCCAAGCCGTTGCGCCGAGTCCACTCGTTCGTAGAGCGGGTCACCAGCCGTTCTATCTGCCAGATAGCTAAAGAGCTCGCCATGTTCCGCCAGCGTGATCTGACGCATGGCGCGTGAGGCAGCGGCCACGCGGCTTGCAAGACGGCGTGACGTGTAGGGCGCACGCGATGGGAGCTGGCCCGAGGACCACCAACTTTGGCAGAACGCCAGGTACGCCCCGGGCTCTATGCTGGATTGGGCGGCAAGGACGTAGGTCGAAAATTCGGCCATCAAGTCCTCAAAAGGAAGTGGCGCATCCGCTGGCCCGGTGCTGGTGCCCACACTTGGCTCCAGCGTGTAGAACAGGTTCGCCCAGTGGAAGGAGACCGAAAGGCAGTAGCCGCTGAGTGGGTGCTTGGCGGATGCGTTCGTGCGCGCCATGGGAAGCATCCGGAGATCATCAACGGGCCAAGCTTGCGCTTGGACCACGTCCACCAGGACGTCGATGGTGTCCACCAAGTCTTGTGGCTCCAGGCGTGCGCCAGGCACAGCCCGAAGGCACTCGGTGAGTTCGGCTGAATGGGTCGAGATGCACTGGCGCGAGCGCTGTAGGCCCTCAAGCAGATACCTGAGATCCGGGAGCAGGCCCAGCTGCGTGGCAAGCGCGCTGATGCGGGCAGTTGCATTGGCCCCACCGGGGAACTGCCGTATGAGGCACTTGAGAGCGGAGGCTGCCTTAGCCGTCTTCGCCATGCCAGCCGCTCAGCGTTTCACAAGGCTCTGTTGCAGGCGATCGCGGGCGATTTTCTTCCGTGGTCGCGCAACGCCCGCCTCCCTCAACTTCCTTCTTGCCATCTGCGTAGCCCGCACGCTCATTTCCCCAAGAAGGAGGGGCACAAGGTGGGTCTCGATGTCCCCTAGCCTTTCCAATGAGCGGAGGTCACCCGAAAGGAGCAAGCAATGAACCGGTGCAAGGAACGCAGGGTCCTGCCCAGCCTCCTGCAGGTACCACTGGATCACACGGGCGTTAGCCAGCACCACATAGAACCCCTCGGCCGAGGCGTCAGCCGTGAGCAGTGGCGGCCGGATGAGCGACATGGCTTCGGCTGCGTCGTGGGAGGGCACCAACGACGGAAGCGGCTTTTGCTGGCCCAGCACGGCCTGTGTCCTTAGTGGTATGCGGATGCGATCGAGAGGTACTTGGGCGACCCTGACGCGGAAACCGGCTGGTCCTCGCTTGTGCCGGGGAGCGCGGCGGGAAGACTGCATGCTTGATCTCACCGTTAGTCGCCGCCACGGCGGCGAGTGCGTGACGGGACGCAGGCCAGGTAGCAGCAGCTTTTAGGGGGTAGGGATGTATGGCTGCGCCGCAGGATCGGGCGCGGTACCAATGAAACGGCAAGATAGCGCCGGAAATAAAGGCGCAGAAGCCAATTTAGTGATGGTTATCGCAAAAGTTCAGCTAATCCAGATTACACGGCCAATCCGTTGTCGTATGACGGAAAGACTTACGTCATAGATAAACGGAATCCGCAGCTAATCCGTTGCGTGATAACGGAGGCGAGGCTTATTAGGAGGCGCAACGCCTATGTACATTTTGTGGGCACGAATCGGGCGCTTCTTCATGGGTGTAACAGGCTGTTTGGCATGGCAATCTACCTCTCTTTGGTCATCACTAAGCCGCCCGAAGGTCGGGGCGTGGAGGGAAAAGCGTTGCACGTAAACGGAAGATCAAGCGGATGCCGACCATGTAATCAAGGCAGAGCTCGAAAATCGCTTGAATTAAGTGGCGGATCGAGGTTATAAAAGTCCTCGGCACTAACTATCGCTAATAAGCGAGCGCACCTGGTATGCAAGGGGGCTTGGGAAACGATTCCCTGACTGACGTGCTCGGGGCCTTACTCAAAGATGAGGCCTCATTGGACGACCTGGCGTCTCGGGGGCTACCCGTTACGGTCGCTAGGGCGGCGCTGCGACACTCAGGGTTGCCCTTGCGTCCCTGGCGCTTGCGCGGCCGGGCGAGAGAAGGGCAGCAGTGCCTTGGTCGCAGCGAGGCCCTCCAGCTCTTGCGCGTGCTGAGTGTTTGGAGCCACGCAATGGAGCTTCACGAGGATCGGTCTCAGGCGGTGGCGTGGATGACTGCGAAGATCGCGTGGTACAGCGACCGTGCGCCGACCACAGCCGCGGACCTGGCTCGCTCAGTCGATGGCGCACAACATCTCCACCGAGCATTGGCTCGGGCCCAGCACGGCGTCTTCTAGGAAGTGGCGCTCATGAATCAGGAACACGAGATCCAGAAGATCCTTCCTTGTGCGCACATGACGCTCCTCGTGCAGTGCGCGGACAAGCTCGGTGTGTCAGTCCAGGAAGCTCTCAATCGCGCCGTCGCGCGGCTACACGTGAGCTTGTTCGACGAAGGCAAGGATGTCCGGCGAATCGACGCACACCGAAGCGTTTCAGAGCCATCCGGTGCGGGTGTATCTGTGTCAGACATTTTCGATGGGGTGCCCCGTCGCTGAGCAGCTGGCCGCGGGGCAGAACGGTGGGCACGATATGGACGACGCTAAAGGCGAGTGCTCAACCCCGCTGGCAAGCTGTCAAGCGCCACCAAGGCAGTGCTTCTTCGCGCGCGATCAGGTTGGATCGTCACATCACTCGTAAGTTTTGCTACCGACGGAAGCCGTAGAAATGGCCTTTTACATATTCGTCGCCGTCATAGGCCTCACGGCAGTTGGCTTAGTTGTGCTCGATAGCCGAACGCGGCGACGTGGCTGGGATGGATCATCCGGAGTCCTCCGACGGCAGATCGAGCGGGCAGAGGGCAACCTACGAACGCTGCGGGAATATGGTCACGCTGTTGAAGCCCGCTATGAGCGTCAACAAGACCGTGTCGTGATCAAGTTGAACACTGGCGTCCAGATCGAACTTCCGCGCGATCTGGTCGGAGGCTTGGTCGACGCTTCGCCTGATGCCTTGGAAGAGATTGAAATAAGCCCCGCTGGGCTCGCACTCCACTGGCCAGTGTGTGGCGTCGACCTCTTTCTCCCGGCGTTGCTGACTGGCGTCTTTGGTTCCAAACACTGGCTGGCGGGTCGCGTTCAGCCCCGGCAGGAGGCGTCCGCAGCTCCGCGGGGGTAGGCCTCTTAAGCTCTCGGAAGACCAAGCTCTCGTTTGATGGCTCGCGCAGTTGGAGATCTGCAAGATGGGAGTTTTTCACCCTCCCAATCGGCTGCCACAGCGCAAGCCTTGATGAATGCGTGACAGCAAAGAAGATTCGATGACTACACCCGACGAACGTACCAGGAGCCTGCTGCAAGCCGGCGCCTTTCTCAAGGAGTTGGCCACAGATCCCTTGGTGCCGCCTGCCATCCGTCAGGAAGCCTCGCGGTTGCTAAGGCACTTTCCCAAAGCCAGCACAGTGCGCCTTCTTGCACGTATGGAGGCTAAGCATTTCGGCTCAAACCTCCTTAGCACTGACACCGAGGCGTCCTAGATTGACGCTACGTCTGATCCGTTACTTGAGTAACAGGGAAGGCGTTCGAGAATCTGGCAGAACTTATCGGTCCCAGGTCCAGGCGGCATTCGGCACAGGTGCTGTGTGCCTCGGGCACAATCAACATGTCGCGGAGTGCTCCAGCGTCATGAGCGCCTCCCGATTGTTGCACCAGAAGTGGCCCGATCGGATCAGGGTGCGGTGGTCCGATCCGGACCAGCGTACAGCGGGGTTCGTGGTTTCCCGATTCTGGAAAAGATCAGGTCGGATGTGGGCCGACCTCCAGTACACGGAAGCGGCCGTAAAGTCTATTGACTTCGTGCTGTACCTCTGGTTTTTGCTAACCTCTGCCAGAGAAGGAGTTCTTTCGATGAACACGTATCTCAAGGCCGCTGTGGACGGAAGTCTGCAAGGGATTCGAGAGACCCCGCGCCTGTACTTCGCGCCCGTTACTACCCTGCTTGCCTGGATGTATCAGGTCACTGAGTCGGTTCGGCTGAAGCACCACCACGCACAGTCGTCGCACGACGATCTGCCCATGGCGTCGCACCAAAGCTAAGGCCCATCGGCGGGTGGTCCGATTTGGACCAGCGCATAGCGAGGTTCGTGGTTTTCCGATTCGGGAAACGATCAGGACTGACGCCCGCCGATCTTGCGGTGGCCGCGTTCTAAGGCACGAGTGGTTATCGCCATGAACGCCCGCGGATCGCTGGCTTCTCAAGCTCGTTCGGATGGGGAGTTGGACTCCGAACCGATGTGCCCCTCAAAGGCGGGTGAACGTCGAGGAATGCCCAAACGTCATGAGCGCATCCAGATTGTTGCACCAGCGATGGTCCGATCGGACCGTGATGTAGCGTGATCATGGTTTTCCAACCGGGGATCGGCACTAGGGCAACGCCCCCTTTCCCGGCGGGTGGTCCGATCCGGACCAGCGTACAGCGGCGTTCGTGGTTTCCGGACGGGAAACGATTTGACGCCCGCCGATGTTGCGGCGGCCCGGCCAAAGGCCACGAGTGCACATCGCCATGAGCGCCTGCGGAATTGCTGCACCGGTGGTGGTTCCGGACCAGAGTGGCGCAATCAGAGCTTCCCATTGGGAAACAGCACAACGGCAGCCTGACCGCGGCTCCTTTTTCGCGGTGGCTGGTCCGATCCGGACCAGCGCACAGCAACGTTTGTAGTTGCCAGCCTCCGCGCCTACGATGGCGAAAAGGAAGGCACTCTCTTTGAAGCCGGAACGGTTGCCTGACTCATACGCTGGCCTTGCGTATCACTAACGCAAGACCTGGAAACGCAGTACCTGCTTGGTTTCGGCGAAGAGGAGCGTTTGCCAACGACACGTAGGCGAAAGCCCATGGCGCGAGATCAGCCAAGTGGAAAGGCTCCTGCTCCAGCCATCGGCTAAGCAGGCCGTCGACCCGATCGTCATTTGCCCCCGCGTCCGCAATTGGGGCAACAACGGTGACAGCGAGCCGCTCGCAACCATCGCGATCCACCATGCCGCTAAGGTCCTCGTCGGCCACTGCTTGCGCATCCCTCAAGGTCCGTGCCACATCAGCCTCTTCGAGAGGCTGAAGCGCGCACACCACACGAAAGAGCAGCGTCCGCTGCCCGTGCTTAAGCCGCAGATCCCAAGCAGACTCCGCATCGTCCGTTGGCATCGACACCATCCACCACGAGTCTTGGGCGGCCTGAGCGATCGAACGCAAACATGATTGGTGGTCGATCCACCAAGGGTTCGTTACCCCGGGCGCCACACGGACGTCCTTCTGGGCAATCCTCGTCCACGCTTGGAGCAGCGGCGCTAGTTCCTCTAACTCAACATGCGACTCGACCTTGTTCACGCATACCCCTGTACCGAACCAACCCGGCAACCGCGCGTGGCGCGGGCGAGCTATCGTACCCGCGTCAGCCAGCGAGGCACGCCGAGCCAAAAGTGTGCTGCATGATGGGGTAGTTTCCACCTTCCCGAGTGCCCCTTAGCGCGCAGCCTCGCGTGGGTTAAGTTGGACCTAGGGCCCCAATGGCTCCCACGAGAGATGGCCGAGGCCGTGTGTTCGGAGCTCGGCCCCCGAGGTCGTGTGTACACCAGAGGACAGACGCTGCATGGACGGCGAGCGCGAACCTGTTGGCTTAGACGCGGCTCTAAGGCGGTCCTCCGAGCTGGTCAGCTTGGTCAGGGAGACCTGGAATGCGGTGGCTTCATTTCAGGACCCTCGGCAACGGGTAGCGGAAGAATTTGCTTCTCTTTCCCTCGAACACGGCTGTGCCGTCCAGGCGCTTCTGAGTGCCTTGCCGGCTTCCGGGATTGCTTTGGTCCGGCTCCAGTACGAGGCGTTGGTGCGGGCGGTGTGGGTAGCCCACTCGGCAAGCGATTCCGAACTGGCGCGGCTACTGGCACCTCTGTCCATGGAGAGTCAGCAGGCCGCCAAGAAGCTCCCGGGCGTTCCGCCATGCTGCAAGCAATTGACAAGACAGGCCCTTGGGGAGCGGCCGCCTTGTTGGGGCGGGCCCGTGTGCGTCTAGGAGAGGGGCTGAACTCGTTCGTTCATGGAGGCATCCACCCATTGACGCGACAGCGCGAGGGATACCCCGTCGCGCTTCTGCGGGGAATCTTGATGAACTCCACCGCCCTTGCCGTTCTTACCCTGGCAGTCTTGTCGGCTCTTGCCGAAGACGCTGAGGTTCACAAGGTCCTCTTGGCACTCAATGAGGCCTATCAGGATGTTCTGCCAGCGCTCGAGCCGCTCGGTTGAGGACGCTCATGGGGAACGTCGTCAGCTGAACTCGGGCGTAGCCAGCCATTTGAAGAATTCGTCCGGCATATCAGCCTCGACCTGCTCCATGGACCTGATATCGACCGTGGAGTTGGCGGCCATCAGCGGGACTTCGATTTCTTCGTCCTGTGCCGACCACCTCATGTTCAAGTAGCGCTTGCCGTTCTCATCGAAAGCGATGCTGCTGACCCGCCCGTGGCCGAAGAGGCGCATCGTTTTCCCAAACACATGGCGCTTCTTCAGAACGATCAGGTCACCCGTACAGATCTCATTGAAGCGCGCGACTTGCTGGTCGCTGTCGAGGAAGCTGAAGGTGCACACGCCCTTCGCCTTCCACTCGATGTCCAGCCGGTTGTTGAAGTCCGCACCGGGGCAAAAGCCCATAAAGACCACGCGCGTATCCGATGGGCACGCGCTCATGATGGCGTCCACAACGGCTTGCGCTTCACCGTCGCCCTTGCGTACGAGCTCAAGTGCGTTCACCCGCAGGCGAGCGAGGTCAGCACGTGAGAACGAGCCATTGAGGACCTTGTCGAGGACTTTTTGGTGGCGCACGGATACCCCCATCGGCTGATGCCAGCGGGCCATGGTGACTCGGGGTGGCGGTACCTCGCAAGCTAGGGCTGCTTTCCTTCGCACCGGGACACTAGTGGAGTAAAGCCGGGCCGATAAGGCGAAATGGTTAGGGTTGCGTGGTGTACGAACCCGTCCCCGGGCTAACCACATTCTCGTTGATCCCATAGCGCCAGGGCCAACGCTATCGCGCGAGATGAGACCACAGCAAAGCTACACTCGTGGCTTTCCAGGCCAGGCGCATCGCCCCCCCCCGTGAAACCCCACGCCCGCATTGCTGCCTGGCAACGCCTACGCCAGCAACCCACCTGGAAGCTGCTGGCGGCGGACAACGCGCCGCTGATCGCCGCGCTGCTGCAGGGGTTACTGCTCGACGCTGAGCGCCAAGTCCCGGCGTCCCTCCTGCACGAGCGGTTGGCGCGCGAGCTGGAGGAGCTGCGTGCGCATGGTCATGCCGTGCCGCGCCACGCGCAGGCCTACGTGGCCGAATGGCTAGCGTCCGGATGGCTGGAGCGCCGCTTTCCGGAAGGCGCCAGCGAGGAACAGTACGAGCTGTCTACCCAGGCGATCGGCGCGCTGCGCTTTCTGGGCAGCCTGGACAGCAGCCGTAGCGTGGCGACCGAAAGCCGGCTCGCGCTGGTCATCCAGCAACTGGTGCAACTGGCCCGGCAGACCGACGGCGACCCGCATAGCCGGCTAGCCGAACTGCGAGCCGAGCGCGAGCGTGTTGACGCGCAAATAGCCGAGGTCACCGAGGGCCGGATCGAGGTGCTCGACGATACCCGTGCGCTGGAGCGGGCGCGCGAGATCATTGCGCTGGCGGACGAGCTGGCCGAGGACTTCCGCCACGTGCGGGACGATTTCCAGCAGCTGGACCGCGACTTTCGCGAGCGCATCATTGAGGACGAGCGCCAGCGCGGTGAGCTGTTGGAGGCACTCTTCGCCGGCGTCGACTTGATCGCCGAAAGCGAATCGGGCCGCAGCTTCGATGCATTCTGGCGCCTGCTCACCGACGCTGAGCAGAGCGGCCAGCTCGAAGCGGCGGTGGATGCCGTGACCGGCCGCGAATTCGCGGGCAAACTGGATCGGCGCGAGCGTAGCTTCCTGCTGCACCTAACACACACCCTGCTCGATCGCGGCGGCCACGTCCACGACGTGCTGCAACACTTCGCGCGCAACCTAAAGGGCTTCGTGCAGAGCCGCGCCTACCTGGAGCAACGCCGCCTGCATCAGTTGCTGAAGCAGACCGAGGCCGAGGCGCTCAAGTTGCGCGACCGGGTACGCAGCAATGAGGGCATCGACTACACCTTGGTACTGAGCAGTGCTCGGCTGCACTCGCTGTCGCGATGGCGCCTCAACGATCCTCGTACCAGTCAGGTCGACGGTGCCATCGTGCGGGCGGAGGGTGCGGCGATCACGCTGGAGAATGTGGGTGAGCTGGTGGGGCAATCCGAAATTGATTTCCGCACCCTGAAACAGAACGTGCATGCGCTGTTGGGCGATCATGCTCAATGCTCCATTGGCGCCGTCTTGCATCACTATCCCGCCGAACAGGGTCTTGGCAGCGTCATCGGCTATGTGGCCCTGGGCAGCCGTCATGGCATGCGGGTGCCCAATCGCTTCGAGCCGGTGAGCTGGTGTGGCGAGGACGGCAGCGAACGCCGCGCCCGCATCCCCTTGCTGTATTTCCTAAAGGAAAAGCGCGATGAGCTGGTCTGAAGACATGCCCTCGCCGGACCTGGCCAGCCCAGCATCGGAACGCGCCAGCGACGCCGGCCTATTTCCCGGCGACAGCGGCAGTCTGCCGTTCGATGCGCGGCGGGTGCTGTGTCAGCTGCTGGCCGGCCCCAGCCTGGACGCCGAACGCCACGCCCTGTTGTGGCCGGTGTTGTTGCGTGAGGAGGCCACCCTCCGCGCGCGCCTGTGCGAGCTGTTCCTGGACCTGGTGCTGGATCGCGACCTACGCGTAGCGTTCGTGCGCCAGGCCGATACTGGCGAGCTGGAAGCGCCGACTCTGCTGCGTTCCAGCCCACTCACATTCATCGACTCGGTTCTGCTGTTGTCCCTGCGCCAGCGCCTGGCCGAAGCCGAGGCGCAAGGCCAACGTGCGGTGGTGGAGGTGGACGAACTGCACGCGCAGCTGGGGGTGTACGAGCCGCCGCAGGGCACCGACCGCGCCGGCTTCACCAAGAAGCTCAACGCTGCCATCGAAAAAATGAAAAAGAACAACGTTCTGCAGCCGATACGCGGCAGCGAAGGCCGCCACGAGGTGTCGCCCACGCTGAAGCTGTTGTTTTCCGCCGAGGACGTGCAAGCACTGGGAGCGGTTTATCGCGAACATCTGGCTGGCCCTCGCCCGGGCGATGAGGTTGTGCCAGAGGAGGACGACTGATGGCCAAGGTCGACACAAGCGCGTCGCTGTTCCTGGGCGACCTACCCACGCCGCGTGAGGAACAGTTCCGCATGCGTCGCCTGCAGGTTTTCAACTGGGGAACGTTTTGCGGTCTGCACGAAGTCCCGATCGCCGAGCGTGGTTTCCTTTTCGTGGGCCGTTCCGGCTCGGGCAAGTCGACTCTCCTCGATGCGATGTCCGCGCTGCTGGTGCCGCCCGCGCTGGTTGATTTCAATGCCGCCGCGCGCGAGGCCGAAAGGAGCGGGCGCGATCGCTCGCTGGTGTCCTACGTACGAGGCGCCTGGGCTGACCAGCACGATGAGGATTCCGGCGAGGTCGCCACCCAGTACTTGCGCCGCGGTCCCGTGTGGTCGGCGTTGGCACTGGAATATCAGAATGCGCTGGGCCGCTGCGTGACTCTGGTGAGGCTGTTGTGGATGCGCGGCAACAGTTCCACAGCCACTGATGTGCAGAAGCATTTCATCGTCGCCGAGCGGTCGTTCGACCTGGCCGCCGAGCTGGAGGGCTTTGATCTTGATCTCCGCCGGCTCAAGCAGCGTCTGGGCGACGTGTACCACCATGACAGCTTCAGTGCCTACGCCGAGCGTTTCCGCCGCCTGCTGGGGATCGGCAACGACACCGCGCTGCGCCTTCTGCACAAGACCCAGTCGGCGAAAAATCTGGGCGACCTCAACCACTTCCTGCGCGACTTCATGCTGGAGCGCCCGGAAACCTTTGCCGTGGCCGACCGCTTGGTGGCCGAGTTCGCCGAGCTGGACGAGGCGCACAAGGCGGTGGTCACCGCACGTGAGCAGATCGAAACCCTGGCGCCAGCACGCACGGCGCACGACCGCCTGATGGGCGTGCGCCGTGAGCGGAGCGAACTGGACGAACTCCTGGCCGGCATGGACGGCTACCGCGAGCGCCAGCGACTGCGCCTGCTAGACGCAAGGCTGACTGAGCTGGACACGCTTGATCGTGGCCTCGAAGGCGAGGAAGGCCGTCGTCAGCAGGCGCTGGAACAACACCAGCGCGAACTTGGCGAGTTGGAGGCGCGCCACCGCGAACAGGGCGGCGAGCGGATCGAGCAACTGCAACGCGACCGAGACGAGGTCGTGGGGAAACGCGAGACTTGCCTGCGCCACCGCGGTGTGGCCGAGGCGGCCTGCCGGCAGCTGGACTGGCCGCTCGCCGCCACCCCGCAGGGTTTCGCCGAACAGCTCGCCGAGGCGCGCAGCCTGCTCGACGCCGGCCAGGATGCCGCCGCCAGCGCGGACCAGCGCATGCTGGAGCTGGGCATGACGAAGAAGCAGGCCGAGCTGGATTTTGCCAAGGCGCGTGCCGAGATCGCCGTGCTGGAAAAGCATCCATCGAACATGCCCGCGCACTTGCAGGCGTTGCGCAGCCGCCTGTGTGCCGCAGTGGGTCTGGCAGAGACTGCGCTGCCGTTTGCCGGCGAACTGATCCAGGTGCGCGCGGACGAGCAGCCATGGAGCGGCGCGATCGAACGCCTGCTGCACGGCTTCGCGCTGTCGCTGCTAGTGGACGAACGGTATTACGCGAAAGTGGCTGCTTGGGTCGATGCCACCCACCTCGGCGGCAAGCTGGTCTATCACCGGATCGGAGCGGCCAACGCCATGAACGTATCAGCGCCGCCACGCTCTGTGATCCACAAGCTGGAACTTGCGCCGCACGCGCACCAAGAGTGGCTGCATGGCGAATTGCTGCGCCGCTACGACTACGCCTGCGTAGACAATGTGCAGGCGTTGCAACGTACCGAGCGCGCGATCACCGCGCAAGGCCAGATCAAGCATGGCCGCAGCCGGCACGAGAAGGATGACCGTCACGCCGTCGATGACCGCCGCCAGTGGGCGCTAGGCTTCGACAACCGCGCCAAGTTAGCGCTGTACAAGGCCGAGGCTGGCACGCTGGCGCGGCAGATCGCCAACGCCGACCACGAGATTGCGCTGGTCAATGCCGAGCGCAAGCAACAAACCAGCCACGCTGCTGCGGCGCAATCATTGGCCAACCTGCGCTGGAGCGATATCGACGTTGCGCCCCTGCTCACGCGGCTGGATACGATCGAGGCCGCGCTTAACGAGTTGCGCGAAGGCAATACGGCGCTCCGCGATCTGGGCAAGCGCATCGAGGTGGCGGAAAAGCAGGCCGCCGATGCGAAGCGCCTTCTCGACGACGTACGGGACCAGCGCCGCGACCACCAGCGTGAACATGGCCGGCTGGACAAGGAGCGTGCCCGTTGCGCCGAGGACGTGGTGGCCAAGCCGCTGACGCCGCTGCAGCAACAAGGCCTGGATACCCGCTGTCAAGCGGGTACGCCACTCACTCTAGGTAACTTGGCCGAGCGCACGCTGGAGATGGAACGCGCGCTCAACCAAAGCATCGGCACGCTGGAAGCCGAAGCCGCCGAGCACACCCATCACATCGTCACCTGCTTCGAAACCTTCCGCCGCCGCTGGGCGCAGGACGCCGGCGACGTACAGGCCAACTTGGAAAGCGCGGCGGACTTCTTTTCCCGACTGGACCGCCTCGAACGCGACGGCTTGCCCGCGCACGAGGCACGCTTCTTCGAGATGCTGCGTACCCAGAGCGGGCAGAACCTGGTCGCCTTGCAGCAATACATCAAGCAGGCGCATACGGCGATCCGTGCGCGCTTGGAGGATGTTAACGCCAGCCTGGAGACCGTGCCGTTCAACCGCGGCAGCATCTTGCAGATCAAGCCGGAAGATCGCCGCTTGCCGGAGGTGGTCGAGTTCCGCCAGCAGTTGGCCACCGTCCTGGGCAACCAGAAAACCGACGATCACGAGCGCGCCGAGGCGCAGTTCGAGGGCCTGCGCAAACTGGTTGCAAGGCTGGCCTCGACCGATCCTGAGCATAAGCGCTGGCGTGAGCAGGTGCTGGACGTGCGCCTGCACGTGGAGTTCATCGGCGAAGAGCTTGACGCGCAAAGCGGTCGCCAACTGGAGGTCTATCGCAGCGGTGCTGGCAAGTCCGGCGGTCAGCGGCAGAAGCTGGCCACCACCTGCCTGGCCGCCGCGCTGCGCTATCAGCTCGGCGACGACGACGGCGGTCTGCCGCAGTACGCGGCGGTGGTACTGGACGAGGCGTTCGACAAAGCCGACAACGAGTTTACGGCCATGGCAATGCGCATCTTCGAGAACTTCGGCTTTCAGATGATCGTGGCCACGCCGTTGAAGTCGGTGATGACGCTGGAGCCGTTCATCGGCGGCGCCTGTTTCGTCGAGATCGATGGCCGTCACGATTCGCGCTTGCTGATGATCGAGTACGACCCCGAAAGCCAACGCTTAAACCTGCCGCGCGTTGCACGTGAAAGCGCCGATGCGGAATCCTGAGCAGGCACTAGAGCAATTGCGTGCCGTCTGGTGCCGTCGCGCTGGCGAGTGGCTAGGGGGCGCTGGCACATGGCCGCTGCGCATACCGCTGCGAGCCCCTGGCGAACAGCAGGCGGGCGCGGCCTGGTCGGATTTCGAGCGGTGGCGCGGCCTGTGGCGTCAGTGGGGCGGAGGCGGCGACGTGCGTTGGATCGAGCGACGCTGGCCGCTGTTCGGCACCCAGTCCCTACCCGATGTCTGGCTGCTGCATGGCGCCGACATGGTGGCGAGTATTCTGGGGGAAGGCGAGCGCTGGGAGCGCGCCGAGACCCGTTTCGGGATACTGGCGTCGCGCTGGCCAGCATTGGTGCTGCGGTTGAGGCGCCAGTTCGACCTGCTTGCCGACATGGGCGGGGATGACTATCGCCGTCTAATCGATATGCTGACTTGGCTACTGGCACACCCCCAGTCGGGCTTGTTCCTGCGCCAACTCCCGGTCGTAGGCGTGGACAGCAAATGGTTGGAGAGCCATCTTGGCATTATCGGAGAATGGCTTCGCCTGTTGCACCCGTCGGCCGAAGCGCAGACCGATTTCTGGGTGCTGAGCGGGCTGCGGCGTGATGCCGACAGGCTGCGCCTTCGTATCCTCGATCCAGGCTTGCGGGCATGTGTCGGCGGCTTGGGCGACATCCACGCACCGTGGCAGCAACTGGCGGCGTTGCCGTGGCCGGTGCGGCGTGTGTTCATCGTAGAAAACAAGCAAACCGGGCTGGCCTTCCAGGACCTGCCAGACGCAGTGGTGCTGATGGCGCGGGGGTACGCCGTGGAGCAGCTAGCCGCACTCCCTTGGGTGCGTCAGGCCCAAGCTGTGTATTACTGGGGTGACATCGACACTCATGGCCTGGCCATTCTCGGCAGGCTGCGCAGTCACCTGCCGCAGGTGCATTCGCTAATGATGGATGAGGCGACGCTGCAGGCACATCGCGAACTCTGTGTCACCGAGCCAGACCCTCATCGCGCTACCGAAATAGAGCATCTCCACGCCCACGAGCAGGCCGTCTACCACGGGTTGACGACCGGACGCTGGGGCGTGCGCTTGCGCCTGGAACAGGAGCGCATTAACTGGGATTACGTCTGGTCTCGTCTCCTTGCGCTAAGAGAATAGGAGTTCCACCGAGAGACGCCGCCGGTCTGTAAGCCGCTGCGCGTCCACGTTTCCATGGGTGGCGAGGACTGGCTTCCTCGCTCCGTACTTATTGGCTGCCCACGTGCTGACCTGTCTCATTCCGGGTATGACCGGCAAAGTGAATCACCGGGACCCCTGTGGCTGGCGTGCCGCCTATATCTCGTGGATCCGCGAGCGGGTAGTCAGGAACCCTCCAAAGAGCCGCACGAACATGCAGGCCATTGGTCGTTTTGCGAACGATCCGCGCAAAACCCCGTGTGTCCCGGGACTGTTCCAATGGCGTCAGTGCACGCGCCGAGTGATCGGCCGCGAAGAGCGCAAGGTGTTGATTAAGAACACATCAAGGCGCTCGGGACGATGTCCGGCCGCGTCCTCTTATGCCTTCCGAAGGGTCGGGGGTTCGAATCCCTCCAGGCGCGCCATCTTCTGCTGTCACTCCTTCCCTTGAATCTCAAACCGCGCTCGGCGCGACGCGAGCTTTTCGGAAGAGTTTGCGGCGGTGACACACCACCGGACCCGGGTGCCTTCCGAGTGAAGACCGATCGCCTCACCGCACGGAGGGTCGCGTCCCGGGTAGGTTGAACCGATCGCGGCAAGGGCCTGCTAAAGGGATGCCGGACGCAGGTTCGCGGGGTTATCGACCTTTCTGGCGGGCGGGGTTTCCGCCAGCAGGTCGCGCAGCATCGAGGCCGTCGCGAGCAACTCGGCCTGCAGCGCACCCAATGCCGGTTCGACGCCGCCGTTCGCGCGGATCGTTTCACGAAGCAGGGAGCAGAGGCGAACACCTTCGCTCCGTCCCATCACTAGGAATGCGTTCTGCAAACGATGCAGGCGTGCGGACGTGGCGGCGTGATCGTGCGCACGCAGGGCGACGAGGAACTCTTCGTTGTCATTCTGCAGCTCGCTCTGCCAGCTCTGCAGGTAGGTGCGGCGTTGCTCGGGCGTGGCGATGCGGCAAATCAGGGCGAGCGAGCTTTCGGCCGGGCGCGTGCCCGGATCGAGCGGCGCAGCGACCGCTGCGGCGGGCGATGGCGCGCTGGCCGTGACGTTCGGCGCGCTGGTGCCGACCTGGCGCAGCAGTCCCAGCAGACGTTCGATCGAGACCGGTTTGGTGAGGTAGGCGCTGGCGCCCTGGGCCAGGGCCTGTTCGATCGCGTCGGGATCGGAGTCGGCGCTCAGCACCACGATGGCCATGCCGTCGTGGGGATGGCGCTGGCGGTAGCGGGCGAGCACGTCCAGGCCGGAGAGGTCGGGCATGTGCATGTCCAGCAGCACCAGTTGCGGGCGGTGCGGTCCTTCCATCGCCTGCAGGCCTTCCTCGCCGCTGCCGGCAAAGATGACGCGGTGGCCGGCGCGGCGCAGCAGGTGGCCCAGGGTGTCGCGGCTGGAACGGTTGTCGTCGACCACCAGGCAGGTGATCGCCGGGACGCGGGCGCGGTGGGCGTCGAGCGCGCTGACGGTGTCGAGCGGTTCGGTGACCGCCTGCTCGGGCGCGGCGCGCTCCAGCGGCATGGCCGCGGTGAAGATGCTGCCGCCGCCGGGGTTGTCGCCGACCGCCACGCGTCCGCCCAGTTGCTGGCAGATGCTGCGCACGATGTGCAGGCCCAGGCCGGTGCCGTCGTGGCGTCGAACCAGGCCGTCGCTGGTCTGGTAGAACGGGTCGAAGATCCGCGTCTTCATTTCGTCCGGCACGCCGTTGCCGGTGTCGGTGACGGTGCAGAGCAGGCGTGGCTGGATCAGGCCGTTGTCAGCCAGGCGCAGTTCGATGGTGACGTCGCCGCCGGCCGGCGTGAACTTGACGGCATTGGTGCCCAGGTTGATCAGTACCTGCGCGATGCGGCCGGAATCGCCCAGCATGGCGTCGTCCAGCCCGCGGCCCTGCACGGTGCGCAGGCGCACGCCCCGCTGGTGCGCGAGCGGACCGACCACGTCGCGCACCTGGCCGAGCACATTGGCGACCAGGAACGGTTCGCGGGCGAAGTGCAGACGGCCGGCGTCGATCGCCGCCACGTCGAGCACGTCGTTGACCCGCTGCAGCAGCGCGGTGGCGTTGGCGCGCAGCGCGTGCATCAGTTGGCGGTCGGAGGCCTCCAGCGCGGCGGTGTCGATCAGCGAGGCGGCATGCACCACGGTGTTGAGCGGCGTGCGCAGCTCGTGGCTCATGGTGGCGATGAAGCGGCTCTGCGCATCGCGTGAGTGCAGCGCCGACTGCGAGATGGCCGAGATCGTGCCGAGCAGCCGGTACACCGTCAGCGGCAGGCCGACCAGCAGCACCAGCGCGAACGGCACGAACGCCGGCCGGTCGACCCAGTAGTGCGGCGGCGCCGCCATGCCCAGTACCAGCACCGAGCCGGCCATGAAGACGAAGAACATGCGGCGGCCGAAACGCGTGCCGACCATGATGGTCGCCAGCGGCAGCAGCGTGATCATCGAGATGCAAAGGTTCCAGGCCAGGCCGAGCAGCACGCCGATGCCAAGCACGTTCATCGCCGCGCCGATGCCGTCGACCAGCTCGGTGGTGTGCACCACGCGCAGGCGCACGGCGCCCATCCACGCCAGGCTGAGTGCGAAGAACAGCTCCGCCCACGGGCGCAGCAGCAGGGCCTCGCGGGTCAGCACGACCTTGGAATGCGAGGGGCCGGCCAGGTACTGCCAGTAAAGGCACCACAGGAGGGTCAGGGCCAGCAGCAGGGCACGGCGCACCGAGACGTGGTATTCGCCGTAGCTCGCGACCAGCCGGGCCAGCCGACCGTCGCGCAAACGCTGCGCGATGAGGCGCAGCGAGCTGGGCGGCGCTTCCGCAGTCCCAGGATTCATAGGTGGTTCCCCCTGCTTGGCAGGCGCCGGCGAGCCGGTGCCGCTGGGCCGCATTGTACGCGCAGTCGGGCTTGGCGGGCCCCGGAATGATTCCTAGGCGGGAAGGGCTCGCTGCACCGGACTGGCCTGGTGGCGCGTGGCTCAGCGGGGTGGAATGGGCAGGCGCACGGCGGCGACGAAGCCGCCGCCGGGGCGGTTGGCCAGGAGCAGCTCGCCGCCGTGCAGGCGGGCGGCGCGGCCCGCGATGGACAGGCCCAGGCCGCTGCCCTCGCCGCGGCGTGCCGCGTCGCCGCGCAGGAACGGCTGGCCGAGCCGCGGCAACAGTTCGGGAGCGGCGCCGGTTCCGTGATCCGTCACGCGCAGTTCGATGGCGCTGGCCTCGCGGGCGAGCGACACGGCGAAGGGCGGTGCGCCGTAGCGTTCGGCGTTGTCCATCAGGTTGCCCAAGGCGCGCCGCAGCAGGATCGGCCGAACCGGCGCGACAAGTTCGCCCGGCCCTTCCAGCTGCCACTCGTCCGGCTGCAAGCGCAGGGCCAGCAACTGGCCTGCGAGAGTGGACAGGTCGGTGGACTGGAGCACTTCGTCGCGCCCTTCGCGCACGAACGCCAGGCATTGCTCGAGCGCGCTGTCGAGCTCTTCCAGGTCGGCGACCATGGCGGCGCGGCGGCCTGGGTCGCCGGCGTCGCCCAGTTCGAGCGCCAGGCGGAGGCGCGCGAGCGGCGTGCGCAGGTCGTGCGAGATGCCGGCGAGCATGAGCTCGCGTTCGCGGGCGACTCCGCGCAGGCGCTCGCCGGCGTCGCCGATGGCGTCGGCCAGACGACGCACTTCGCGCGGGCTGCCCTCCAGGCCGGGATCGGTGGGTGCGCCAGCGAGCAGCGCCGATGCCTGCGCGGCGAGACGTTCGAGCGGGCGGGTCAGCAGGCGTGCGGCGAGGCCTGCGGCGGCCAGTGCAATCAATCCGGCGAGCACGCTGAGCAGCAGCGCCGAGTCGAGCAGGCGAGGGCGGTAGCTTGGCGTCCGCAGCACGATCCAGCGGGCCGGATCGTGCGCGCTGCGGATCCAGAGTTGCGAATCGGGCGTCTGCGTGGCCACTACCCGCGTGGGGTCGCCCAGCATGGTGCCGATTGTGCGTGCCACCGCAGCCAGTGCGGGTGCGAGGCGGCGCACGCTTGGCGTGGGCGGTTGGGCGTTGCTCAGCTGCACGCCGAGCAGGTGCAGCGAGCCGAGCACCTCGCGTGCGGCCGGATCCTGCGGGCGTGTTGCGAGTTCGTCGGTGGCCAGCACCGTGGCAATGGCAAGGCGACCGTAGCTGTCGCTCACCACCTGCCGGCCGAAGCGCCGCTGCAACCCGCCCGACAGCGCGAGCGCCAGCAGCAGTGCCGCGGCCACCAGCATCAACACCAGCGCGAAGGTCGATGGCGCCCGCCTCATGCGCGGCCGCCGTCGGGCACGAACACGTAGCCTTCGCCCCACACCGTCTGCAGCCAGCGCGGCTGGCGCGGGTCGTCCTCCAGGCAGCGGCGCAGGCGCGAGACCATTACGTCGATGCTGCGGTCGAAGGCCTCGTGGCCGCGCCCGCGCGCCAGCGCGATCAGGCGTTCGCGGCTGAGCGTCTGGAACGGGTGGGCGACCAGCGCGGCGAGCACGGCGAACTCCCCGCTGGTGAGCTTCACCAACGCCTCGCCATCCAGCAGCTGGCGCGTGGCCGGATCGAACACGAAGCGGCCGAACGATACCGTTGCCTGTTCGGCCTGTGGCGCGCCGACCGCCTCGCGCGGACGGCGGCGAAGCACGGCGCGGATACGCGCGACCAGCTCGCGCGGGTTGCACGGTTTGGGCAGGTAATCGTCCGCGCCCAGTTCCAGGCCGACGATGCGGTCGACGTCGTCGCCCTTGGCGGTGAGCATGATCACCGGCGTGTCCACGCCCTCGGCACGCAGGCTGCGGCAAAGCTCCAGGCCGTCGGCGTCGGGCAGCATCAGGTCCAGCACGATCAGGTCGACGTGATGCGCGGCCAGCGCGCGGCGCATGCCGGCGGCGTTGGCGGCGCCGAACGCGCGCAGGCCCTGCTGCTCGAGGTAGCGCTCCAGCAGGTCGCGCAGGCGCAGGTCGTCGTCGACGACCAGGATGTGGGCCGGGTCCATGGGCGCGGACTATCGCGTGGCGCTGCCCGGGCGGCAAGCGGGCGGGTGCCCGATTTGTAAGCGGGTATTTCCGCGACGGGCCGGGGCAACACCCGCTCACATCGACGTGCGCAGGCGACACACCTGTGGCGCCCGGAGGGCGGAGGATCGCCCCACGTCCAGCCCGGACGCGTCCATCCAAGGAGTCCGCCATGCGCCTGTCGATCCTGCCGCTCGGTCTTGCCTGCCTGCTCGTCGCCCCGCCATCCCCGGCCCGCGTGCACCACCGCGCGGCAGCCCACCGCACGGGCGATGGCGGCGTCGCGCGCGTGCACGGCACCCTGGCCAACGGGCCGGGCGGCCGCCGCGCCTGGCATGCCGGCGGCACCGTGCGGGGTGGCGAAGGCGACCTCGGCCACGCGAGCGCCAGCGGCGTGGCCGGCCCCAACGGCCGCATCGCCGGTGGCCATCGCACCACGGTGGACGGCGACGGTACGATCGCCCGCCAGGGTGGCGTCGTGGCGCTGGGCGCCAACGGGGGAACGATGCGGGGCGGGCGCAACGTACAGCGCAACCCGGATGGCTCGATGCAAGCCGACTATGCGGTGAGCGACCAGGGCGCCGCGGGCGGCAGCTTCAACCAGAGCGGCAGTCGCACGCGCGGCGCAGACGGCGAACGCACGGCCAGCCGCCAGACCGAGGCCAGCGGCGTGCGCGGCAGCTACGAGGGCAGCACCACCCGCGCCGGCGGCATGCTGGACCATGACAGCACGATCATCGGCGCCAACGGCAACACCTATGAAGGCCAGACCCGTGTCACGCGCGGCGAAGGCCTCAGCCACAGTGGCACCTGCACCAATGCGCAGGGCCAGACCTTCGAGTGCAGGTAACCCCAGGGAGCGGATGCGATGAAACCGACCAAGACCCGTCCACGCACCGGCCTGCTGGCCATGTTGCTGGCCTCCCTTTGCCTGCCGGCCGCGGCCGGCAGCCTGCGCGAGCGCCTCGCCCAGTGCCGTGCCGCCGCAGGCCTGGATGCGGTGGACACCACGCCCGCGGTCATCCCGCCGGGCGTGCGCGTGCTGCGCGACGTGCCCTACGGCGGCGACCCGGCGCAACGGATGGACGTCTATCTTCCGGCGCAGGGTATCGCGCGCGCGCCGGTGATCTTCATGGTCCACGGCGGTGGCTGGTCGCGTGGCGACAAGGCCATGCGCAGCGTGGTCCAGAACAAGGTCGCGCGCTGGGTGCCGCGCGGCTTCGTGGTGATCTCGATCAACTACCGCATGCTGCCCGGCACGCGTCCGATCGAGCAGGCGCGCGACGTGGCACGCGCGCTGGCGGTGGCGCAGGGACGTGCCGCCGGGTGGGGCGCCGACCGCGACCGCTTTGTCCTCATGGGCCATTCCGCCGGCGCGCACCTGGTCGGGCTGCTGGCGGCCGAGCCGGAACTGGCCTACGACCTAGGCGCGCTGCCGTGGCTGGGCACGGTGTCGCTGGACAGCGCCGCGCTCAACGTGGTGGCGATCATGCAGGGCCCGCACCTGCCGCTTTACGACGCCGCGTTCGGCGACGATCCGGCGTACTGGCGCGCGGCTTCGCCGCTGCAGCAGCTGAAGACCCGCGGCGCACCTTTCCTTGCGGTATGTTCGACGCGTCGGCGGGAGTCCTGCCCGCAGGCGCGCAACTTCGCGACGAAGGCCAACGGTCTGCACATGCGCGCGCAGGTGCTGGGCGAGGATCTCTCGCACCGGGAGATCAACGAACAGCTCGGCATGCCCGGCGACTACACCGCGCAGGTGGAGACGTTCCTCGCCACGCTCGACCCGGTGGTGGCGCAGCGGCTCAACGGTCCGCGCTAGGGATCGGGCGGATAGACCAGGTGATCGCCCTCGCGCGTGGCCGCCGGCGTCATCCTGGCCGGCTCGGCGCGGCCGTTGCCGTCGATGTGGCAGGCAGTGCGGCCCGCGGCGAGAAGGTAGTCGATGATGATCCGCCGATGGCAGCGCCACCACAGCACCTCGGCGCACATCAGCGTGCAGCGCCGGGCCGAGGACAGCTCGAGCAGCTGCGCGAACCCCGCGTGGAAATCCTCGCCCATCGCGTAGTCGGCATAGCGGCGGAAGCTCGCGTTCTGCCAGAAACCGTTGGGCGAGGTGCCCGTCGGCAGGCTGCGTCCGCGCCGGCCGCCGAGCGGGACCAGGTGGAGGTAATCGATGCCAAGCGGCTGCAGCGACGCGGCCAGCGCCGGCCCGTCGAACTGCGGAAAGCGCCGCGAGCCCGGTAGGCGCCGCACGTCGACCACGCAATCGATCGCGTTCGCCTGCAACAGCGCGACGAACGCCTCCAGCGTGTGCGTGGAATGGCCGATGCCGAACACCGGCGGAAGAGGAGCATGCCCATGCATGGGCCAAGCATGCGCCCATGTGTGTGGCTGCCGCGCGATGGCGTGTCACTTCACGGGGCCATCGCCGCCAGTTCTTACGATGGTCTTGCGGCGTCCCCGTCGTCCATCGACCGCCCGCGTACCGCCCACTCCGATGACGAGAGTTGTTCCCATGCAGAACCACGACATCCGCGTACTCAATGACCTGATCGAAACCACCATCGACAGCGCCGAAGGCTATGCCGAGGCCGCCCGGGAAACGCAGAGCCCCCGCTTCAGCGTGACCTTCCGCGAGCGCGCCAGCGAACGCCGCCTGGTCGCGACGCGCCTGCAGCAGAAGGTGGAGGAACTGGGCGGCACGCCCGAGGACGACGGCAGCGTGCTGGCCTCGGCGCACCGCATGTTCACCAACCTGCGCAAGAGCCTGCACGACGAAACCGCGGTGATCGACGAGGTCGAGCGCGGCGAGGATCACATCAAGCACAAGTTCGAGGATGCGCTGGAGGATGGGGACGTCAGTCCGCCCATCCGTGCGCTGATTGCCGAAACGTTCCGTTCGGTACGCTCGGGGCATGACCAGATGCGCGGGCTCAAGCGAGCCACGCATCGCACGCACTAGCCGAGATTCTCGCTCTCACCCTTTCGTAAAGGGGAGTCGGAAGAGGGGCAGCCTGAGTCGAAGGCTCGATCGGGGCGTTGCGCGTTGCGGTTCCCAGCGAGCCCCGGCCCCCTCACCTCAATCCTCTCCCCTGAGGGGAGAGGAAGCGAACGCAAAGAGCACTGCCTGGCGGCCGCCTCAGGCCGCCTTCACCTCGAAGGTTTCGCTCGTCACCGGCTTGCCGTCGATGGCGATCTCCACCTTGTACTTGCCCGCCGGCCAATCGTTCGGATTGCGCAGCTTGAAGGTGGTGGTGGCCGGGCCATCGGTGGCGATGGTCTGGCTGATGGTGGTCACGTCCTGGCCCTTGCCCTCCAGATAGCTGAAGTGCGCGCTCAGGGTGGCGCCGGTCGTGGTACCGATGGTGGCGACGCTGGCGTAGATGGTGTTCTGCGAGGCGTCGAACGAGGTCGTCGGCTTGGCAATCTTGTAGCCGGCGGTGACCGATTCGCCCAGTTGCACCTGGTCGACCTTGAACACGTCGGTGGCCGCAGGGGCGGCAGCCGCACTGGTGCCTGCAGCCGCTGGTGCGGCGGTGCTGCGCGCAGCGGCGGGCGCCGGGGTGGAGGTGGCCGGTGCGGGGGCGGTGCGCGCCACGGCCGGCGACGGCACCGTGCTCGCGGCCGGCGGCGTGGTGGCGGCTTCGTTCTCATGCTTGCCGCAGGCGGCGAGCAGCAACAGGCCGGCGAAGGCCATGCCGTGCAGGGCGAGCGAGCGAGTCTGGATCTTCATGGCGGGTACCCGTGGCAAGTATCGAGGGGCCTAAAAAACGGCCAGGCAAAAAGGCTAGCGCCCCCGATCTGAAGCGCCGATTACCGGGCGCCCGCCTGCGTGCTACTGGCGCGCCGTGCGCGGGTTGTCCGGCATGGCCGCCGGATCGGTGCTGCGGAAGGGGTTGATGTCCAGCCCCCCGCGACGGGTGTAGCGCGCGTAGACGGTCAATCGCTCGGGCGCGCAGCGCGCCATCAGGTCGACGAAGATCCGCTCGACGCACTGTTCGTGGAATTCGTTATGGGTGCGGAAGGACACCAGGTAGCGCAGCAGTCCGGCCTGGTCGATCGGCGCGCCGCGGTAGGCGATCTGCACGCTACCCCAGTCCGGCTGGCCGGTGACCGGGCAGTTCGAACGCAGCAGGTGCGAGAGCAGGGCTTCCTCCACCGGGGCGGCATTGTGGTCGGCGCTCAGGTAGCCGGCATTGGGCGGGCCGTAGTCGTCGATCTCCAGAGGCTGGTCGTCGAGCAGCGTGCCTGGGAGGTCGGTGATCGCGTGGCCCTGCGCGGAGGGCGCGCGCAAGGCGACTTCCACCGGAGCGCCGGCGGCGGCGGAAAGATCGCGCACCAGCGTGTCGTGCAGGGCGGCGGCTTCGGTCCGCTCCTGGGAGAAGCCATTGAGATACAGCTTGAAGGACTTCGATTCGATGATGTCGGGCGAGGCGGCCGGCACGCGGAATTCGGCCAGCGCTACCTGCGGCTTGCCGCGTGCGTCCAGCCACGAAAGCTCGTAGGCGTTCCAGATGTCCACGCCGCTGAACGGCAGCGGTTCGATCACGCCGATTTCGACGCGCTTCTGTGCGCGCGGGATCGGGAACAGCAGGGAAGGGTCGTAGCGGTCGGCGTAGAGGGTGGTCTTGCCGAGAGGGGAATGTTCGGGGGTGCTCATGGCGGCAAGTGTAGCTTTTAGCCCTGTCCCCTCCGGCACCTCACGCAAACCCTCTCCCCGGCGGGGAGAGGGCTTCAAGGCAGTGTCAGGCGTTGATCATCTGCATCGATGGACCGGCATAGCGCTCGCCTGCCGCCGCGTTGGGCGGGAACACGGCATCGATTGCCGCCCGTTCGCTCGTGGAAAGCCGCACGTCCAGCGCACCCAGGTTCTCGTCCAGCCGTGAACGGTGGCGGGTGCCCGGGATGGCCAGCACGTCCTCGCCCTGCGCCAGCACCCAGGCCAGCGCCAGTTGCGCGGGCGAGCAGCCCTTGTCGGCGGCCAGCTTCTTCACCTCGTCGACCAGCGCCAGGTTGCGGACGAAGTTTTCGCCCTGGAAGCGGGGGTTGTGGCGGCGGAAATCGTCGGCTTCGAAATCGTCCGGCGAGCGGATCGCGCCGGTGAGGAAACCGCGCCCCAGCGGGGAATAGGCAACCAGGCTCACGCCGAGCCGACGGCAGGCGGCGAGCATGCCGTTCTCCTGCGGGTCGCGCGTCCACAGCGAGAACTCGCTCTGCAGCGCGGCGATCGGATGCACCGTGCAGGCACGCGTGAGCGTCTGGCCGGAGGCTTCGGAAAGGCCCAGGTAGCGTACCTTGCCCGCCTTCACCAGCTCTGCCATGGCGCCGACGGTTTCCTCGATCGGCACGCTGGGATCGACGCGGTGCTGGTAGTAGAGGTCGATCGTCTCTACGCCTAAGCGCTTGAGGCTGCCCTCACAGGAAGAGCGCACGTATTCCGGGCTGCCGTTGACGCCGCGCGCCGACGGATTGGCCGGATCGCGCACGATGCCGAACTTGGTGGCGATGAAGGCCTGGTCGCGGCGACCCTTGATCGCACGGCCGACGAGTTCCTCGTTGGTGTGCGGGCCATACATGTCCGCGGTGTCCAGCAGCGTGACACCGCGGTCGAGCGAGTGCTGGATGGTGGCGATCGACTCGGCGTCGTCGTGCGCGCCGTAGAAGTCGCTCATGCCCATGCAGCCGAGGCCGAGGGCGGAAACCTGGGGGCCGTTGCGGCCGAGCGTGCGCATTTCCATAAGACTGCTCCTGGTGGGATGGCGAACCTACGCCGTGGAAGGTGTGCACATCGTGCGCGCCGGCGGCGCTGCGATAAATGCTCAATAATCGACAACACCTTTCCATCGAGAACAACAATGGATCGCCTGCATGCCATGCGGCTCTATGCCCGCATCGTCGAGCTGGGCAGCTTCACCGCCGCGGCGGACGACCTGGTGCTGCCGCGCGCCACCGTCACCCACACCATCAAGGCGCTGGAGACACGGCTGGGTGCGCAACTGCTGCAGCGGACCACCCGTCGCGTGCGCGTGACCTGCGAAGGCAAGACCTACTACCAGCATTGCGTGCGCCTGCTCGCGGACGTGGACGAGGTGGAGGCGAACTTCCGCGAGGCGGCGATCGTGCCGCGCGGGCGGCTGCGCGTGGACCTGTCGGCAGCGCTGGCGCGGCTGCTGGTGATCCCGGCGCTGCCGGAATTCCTCGCGCGTTTCCCGCAGATCGAACTGGACCTGGGCACCGGCGACCGCTTCGTCGACCTGGTGCGCGAAGGCGTGGACTGCGCGTTACGCGTAGGTGACCCGGGGGACATCGGCATGGTCGGGCGGCGTATCGCGACCTTGCCGCAGATCACCGTGGCCAGCGCCGACTACGTGCGAAGGCATGGCAAGCCGAAGGCGCTGGTAGATCTGCAGGACGGGCACTACGCGGTGCATTGGGCTTCGCCCACCACGCGCCGGCCCGAGCCGCTGGAGTTCGTGGTGGGCCGGCGACGACGCGAGATCCAGCTGCCCGGGCGCGTCACGGTCAATGGCGCCGATGCGTATCTGGCGTGCTGCCGTGCGGGGCTGGGGATCGCGCAGTTCTCGCATTACCGCATTGCCGACGAACTGGCCGATGGGCGCATGTGCGAGCTGTTGCCGGACATCCGGCCGCCGGCGTTGCCGATGACGGTGCTCTATCCGCCGCAACGGCAGATGCCCGCGCGGTTGAGGGTATTCGTCGACTGGCTGGTCGAGCGGGCGGCGCTGCAGTTCGGCGACCGCGGCCGGTAGGGCGGGTGAGGCCATCCTCGCGAGGGCGCGTCACATGCGCGGCAAGCCATGCCGCGGAACCGCGGTGCCGAAGGTGTGCGTCGTCAACGGCGCGCCGGCCGCGGCCAGTGCCGAGCGCTGCTCGGCCAGCGGCTGGCGCAGCATCGCGTCCTCCAACTGCGCCAGCTTGCGGAAAGGTTCGAGCGCCAGCACGCGCTCCACGAACGCGGCACTGCGCGGCCACCGCGTGGCATCGATGGCAAAGCGCACGAACGCTGCCGTCCTGAACATGCAGGCGATCGCGATGTCGGCGATCGACAGGCTGCCGAACAGGAAGCCGTCGGCCGGCAACTGCGCCTCCAGGTAATCCAGTGCGCGCGGAATGTGGCGCTCCAGCGTCTCCTGCACCACCGCCTCGTCCGTGGCTTCGCCGAACACGTAGCGGCGGATCGCCTTCTGATAGAACAGTCGCCAGATCAGCGCATCGGCCAGGGCGGTATCGGCGTACTCCTCCAGCCAGCGCGCACGCGCACGATCGGCCGCATCGGCCGGATAGAGCGCGGGGTGCGGATGGATGTCCTCCAGGTACTGGCAGATCACCGTCGAATCGTTGAACACGCGCCCGTCCTCGATCAGTACCGGGATGCGGCGCAGGGGACTCATGCGCTCGAAGGCCTCGTCGCCGATGAACGGCGCGATCGGGTCGATCTCGTAGGAGAGCCCCTTCAGCTCCATGCACACCAGCACCTTGCGCACGTAGGGCGAGACGTAGTTGCCGATCACGGTGAAAGCCATGGCGCGCTCCGGGAGGGGAAGGCGAGAGCGTGGCGGCGCGACGTCCGCGACGTCAACGCCCCCCACTAATGGCATGGGTGCCATGACTTTGGGCACGTTACGATCGGCCTATTTCGCAGGTCCTCAAAAGGGGAAGACACGATGGCATCGATGATCGGCAGCTCGCGCCTGGCAGGCGCGCTGGCACTGGCCCTGGTGGCCACCGGCGCACTGGCGCAGGGCCACACGCTGACCAGGGACGACTACGCACGCGCGGAGCGCTTTCTCGGCACCACCACCGCGCCGCTGGTCGATCACGCGCTGCAGGGCGTGACGTGGCTGGACGATGGCCATTTCTGGTACGTCGACCACGATGCCAAGGGCGACCATTACCGCGTGATGGATGCGGCGACCGGCAAGGCGTCCGACGCGTTCGACCATCCCCGGCTGGCCGCCGCGCTGGGCAAGGCGCTGGCCAAGCCGGTGAAGGCCGACAAGCTGGGCATCCGCGAGTACGTGGTCGCCGCCGACGGCCGCCTGGACGTCCAGTTCAGCGGCAAGCACTACCTGTGCGACCTCAAGTCCGCCCAGGGCGAGTGCGTGGCGAAGAAGGCCGGCAAGGAGCCTGGCGTGCTTTCGCCGGACAAGAAGAGCGAAGCCTTCATCCGCGACTGGAACCTGTGGCTGCGCGACGTCGCCAGCGGCAAGGAAACCCAGCTCACGACCGACGGGGTGAAGAACTTCGGCTACGCCACCGACAACGCCGGCTGGAAGCACACCGACAACGCCATCCTGGTGTGGTCGCCCGATTCGAAGCAGATCGCCACCTTCCAGCAGGACGAGCGCAAGACCGGCGACATGTACCTGCTCAAGACGCAGGTCGGCCACTCCGAGCTGCAGCAGTGGAAGGGCCCGCTGGCGGGCGACAAGGACGTGACCATGATCGAGCGCGTCGTCATCGACGTGCCCTCGAAGAAGGTCGTGCGCCTGAAGATGGCGCCGGACCAGCATCGCTCGACGCTGTGCGACGACGTCAGCTGCGGTCCCGAAGGCGGCTGGGACGACGTGAAGTGGGCGCCCGACGGCAAGACGCTGGCCTTCGTGTCCACCTCGCGCTACCACAAGGACGAATGGTTCCGCATCGCCGACCCGAAGACCGGTGACGTGCGCACCGTGTTCGAGGAGCACGTGCCGACCTACTACGAGAGCGGCAACGGCCAGGTCAACTGGTTCTACCTGCCCGAGAGCCACGAGGCGATCTGGTTCTCCGAGCGCAACGACTGGGGCAACCTGTACCTGTACGACCTCCAGACCGGCAAGCTCAAGCACGCGATCACCACCGGCGAAGGCAACGTTACCGAGGTGCTCAAGGTCGATCCAAAGACGCGCACCGTGTGGTTCCGCGGGGTCGGTCGCACCCCGGGCGTGAATCCGTACTACCAGCAGTTCTTCAAGGTCGGCCTCGATGGCGGCAAGCCGGTGCTGCTGACGCCGGAGGCGGCCAACCACGAGATCACCCTCTCGCCCGACGGCCATGCCTTCGTCGACACGTACTCGACCCCGACCGAGCCGCCGGTGACCGTGCTGCGCGACAGCGGTGATGGCCACACGCTCGCCACCGTTGCCAAGGCCGACATCAGCCGTCTGCGCGCGGCCGGCTGGGTGCCGCCGGTTCCGGTCACGGTCAAGGCGCGTGACGGGAAGACCGATCTCTACGGGGTGATGTTCAAGCCAACCCACTTCGATCCGCACAAGAAGTACCCGATCGTCGACTACATCTATCCCGGCCCGCAGACGGGCTCGGTCCCCGGCCGCAATTTCCGTTCGTCGTGGGGCGATAACCAGTCGCTGGCGGAGCTCGGCTTCATCGTGGTCGCGATCGACGGCATGGGCACCCCGTGGCGCTCCAAGTCCTTCCACGACGCCTGGTACGGCAACATGGGCGACAACACGCTGCCCGACCAGGTCGCGGGCCTCAAGGAACTGGGCAAGCGCTATGCATGGATCGACCTGGGCCGCGTGGGCATCTGGGGCCATTCCGGCGGCGGCAACGCCACGGCGGATGCGATGTTCCGCTATCCCGACTTCTTCAAGGTCGGCTGGTCCGAGAGCGGCAACCACGACAACCGCAACTACGAGGACGACTGGGCCGAGAAGTATCAGGGCCCGCTGGTCACGAACAAGGACGGCACCACCAACTACGACGACCAGGCCAACCAGAACCACGCGGCCAACCTCAAGGGCAAGCTGATGCTGGTGCACGGCACGCTGGACGACAACGTGCCGCCGTCCAACACGCTGCTGGTCGCCGATGCGCTGATCAAGGCGAACAAGGACTTCGACCTGCTGCTGATTCCCAACGTGCACCACGGCTACGGCAAGGAGAAGGGCTCCTACGCCATGCGCCGGCGCTGGGACTACTTCGTGACGAACCTCGCCGGCAACACGCCGCCGAAGGATTACGCGATCACGGTGCCGAAGGACTGAGGGATCGATCCGTGGCGCGGCCGGTTTCCGGTCGCGCCCGGAGCACAGTGTCCTGCATTGCCTTGCGGGTACTAGGCGACCGTGGTCACCTGCGCGGGCGCCCGATTGAACAGCGCCGGCTCCGGGCCGGTGCAGGCGGGCAGGCCCTCCACGGACATGCCGTCGCGCGCGGCCATCGCGGCGATCGCGCCGGCCACTTCATGCAGTAGCGCCAGGTTGGCGTTCAGCCGCGACCTTATGCCGGCATCGTCCAGCGTGTCGCGCAGTCCGCGGTTGATCTCCATCAGCCAGGGGACCTGGCACTGGTCGAGCAGCCCGGGCGGATTGCCCTGGCCCGAGCAGGCGTGCCAACGGCCGAAGAACGCCTGCATGCGTTCGTTCAATTGCTGCGCGGCGGTCAGTTGCGGGGCCAGCTCGGCGAAGAGCGTCGCGTCGCCCAGCCGCTTCTGGAAGAACAACTGGCACAGCACGCCCCAGTAATAGCTGTAGTCCCAGGCCACCTTGGCGGGCATCACCACAGGGTTGCCGAAGAGCGGGTACTGGCCGCGGTAGAGCGCCAGGGTGCTCTCGTAGAAAGAGAAGTACAGCCGCTGGTAAAGCCGCACGTACGGCGCCAGTGGCCCGCCGGCACGGTCCTGTGCGACCAGCATGCAGATGTAGGTGTTGGCGATGGCGATGAAGTCGCCGCCGGGCGAGTAGAAGGGATCGAGGAACAGGCCGGCCTCGCCGGTCAGCGCCCAGCGGTCGGCGCTGAATACCTGGGCGCAACCGTAGGAACAGCCGCGCAGGAAGCGGAAATCCATCAGCGTATCCGCGCAGCGCTCGACGGCCCGCGAGAGTGCCGGCTGGTGGCGTGCGAGCCAGGCCCGGGCGCGGGCGAAATCCTGGAACGACTCCAGCGGATGGATCGCCTCGTCGGCCACGATGCCGATCGAGTGGGCGCCGCTGGAAAGCGGGATCAGCCACACCCAGTAGCCGTCGCCGCACAGGTGGTTGGTCGAGCGCCAGCGTTCGGGCGGTTCGCAGCGATCGTGCCAGGCGGCGTTGTCGCGGCACCATTCGTCCAGCACCAGGCGCTCGTCCAGCCGGAACCAGGCGGCGTTCACGTGGTGGCCGTTGTCGCGCGTCAGATCGAGGCGATGGCGCAGCAGGCCCGCACGGCCGGAGGCGTCGAGCAGCCAGCGGCAGGCGAGGGCGTGCTCGCCCGCATGGTCGCTGTAGCTGACGCCGTGGAGGCCGCCTTCGTGCCCGAGCTCGAAACCGCGCACGCGCGCGCCATCGCGAAAGTCGATCCCACGCCGCCTTGCTTCCTCGCCCAGGAAATTCTCGAACAGGCCGCGGTCGATCTGGTAACTGGGCGTGGGCAGCACGCGGCTCACGCCGAGTTCCGTGCATTGGTCCAGGCGGTCCTGGCCTTCGCTGAAGAACATGCGCAGCCCGAACTTGCGCAACTGCGCCTGCTGCAGGTGTTCGTGCAGGCCCAGTACCTGGTCGAAGTAGTGGGCGGCGATCTCCACGGTCGACTCGCCGACCTTGTGCGCGGCCAGCGGCAGCGGGTGCCGCTGGCGCTCGAGCACCACGATGTCCATGTCGGGGAACTCGCCGCGCAGCTGCAGGGCCAGACACAACCCGGCCAGGCCGCCGCCGAGAATCACCGCATCATGCGTTGTGTGGGCGTCCGCCATGCCGCTCTCCCCCGACTGATCGGTCGATGGTGCCTCGGATGCGGCCCGCATGCATCCCGTCGAGTCGCAGCGCCCCGGGAGGACGCTCAGCGGGTCGCCCGCGCCGGCTCGCCCGTTTCGATCGCGAGCAAGCCCTCATCGTCGATGACGATGGGTGGCGTGTCGTGCGAGCGGCGATAACTGTCGACGATGCGGCCGTAGTGGACGATGCGGCCGAAGGTGTAGGTGGTGATGCGCACCACGTCGCGCACCGGGCTGAAGTGGCTCAGCCGGAACTCTCCGTGGTAGCGCGAGGCGATCGGCACCGAAACCACGCCCAAGCCCTTCTCGCGGCAGGCGGCGATCAGGATCGCCGCCTCGAACACGAAGTTCTCGGCGGGCAGGTCGACCAGTTCCAGCGCCGCGCGCGGATACCAGCGCTGGCCGCTCTGCGTATCGGCGACCGGCACGCCGCAGCCCCAGGAAATGCCCCAATCGGCCACCGCGTTGGCGCGGCGGCGGCCCTTGGGCTGCTGTTCGCGCTCGAGCAGGCGCGCGCCGATCACGATGTGGTCCGGATAGCGTTGCGCCGCCGCGACGATGCGCGGGATGTCGCTGGCCAGGTGCTGACCGTCGCCGTCCATCGTTACCACCGCATCGAAGCCTTGTTTCAGCGCCTCGCGGAAGCCGTGCCGCAGGGCCTCGCCCTTGCCGCGCCGCTGCGCGTGGCGCAACAGCGTGACTGGCAGGGCGCCGACGATGTCGGGAGTGTGGTCGTCCGAACCATCGTCCACCACGATCACCGGCACGTTCAGCGCCAGCGCCGATTCCACCACCTGCTGGATCGCCGCCTCTTCATTGAGGCAGGGGATCAGCACGCACCAGCGCGGCGGGTTGGGTTTCACGCACATTCCTCCAGGTGGACATCCATGCCGAGCGAGCCGGCCGCCATCAGTCGGCAGCGGCCCGCGCCTTGCGCGAGCAGTGCCAGCAGCGGCAGCGCCACGGCCGACGGGCTGCTGGCGATCCATTCGGCCGGCACCGCGGATTCGCCCGATGCGTCGGCGATGCTACCGGGACAAAGGTGCAGAACAAGTCGGCCCAGCGTGCAGGCGCCAGGCTGGGGGCTGAGTACCAGGGCGCAGCCGAACGGCGCGGCGCTGGCGGTTACCTCGGTCAGCGGGCCGGCGCCGGCGGTATCGCTGCAGACCAGCAGCACCGGCTGCGCGTCGGCCAGCGCCAGGCTCGCCGCCTCGAGCAGCCCTGCGCCGAAGCTGGCGCGCTGTGCGCACACCGCGTTGGACGGCGCGTGACAGCCGGTGGCGATGGTCCAGTAGCCGGCCGGCGCGTTGTGCACCGAATTGTGGAAGCGCGTGGGCGAAAGCTCCGCCGGCGCGCTGGCCAGGACGGTGCACATGTAGTCCATGATCGGCTGGTCGCCATGCGAGGAGGCGAACACGCAGGGCAGCGACGCCGGTTCGCGTCCGCTCATTGCCACGGCCTGGCCAGCCACCTCGACCGCCAGCAGCACGCTTTCCGGCGCGCGGCGCCGCTCCGCGGCGGGCAGCAGCGTGGCTGGCGGGCGTGCGGGTGGCGGGCTTGCGGCCTCGCCTTGCAACGCGCCCCGCAGGGCGGCGAAGTCCGCCAGATGCGGCGACCACAGGCCGGCGCCGTCGACGTAAACGGTGAGCGCGCTCATGCCGTGCGCTCCGCACGGGCAAACGCGAGGCAGGCGTTGTTGCCGCCGAAACCGAAGGAGTTGCTGAGCGCCACCTCGACCGGCCGCGCTTCGTTGGACCAGGCAAACTGCGGGCCACAGGCCGGGTCGGGATCTTCGCCCCCGAGGTTGCCGGGCACCAGGCCATGCTCGACCGAAAGCAGGGCGACCACCGCCTCCAGGATGCCGGCGGCGCCGAGCGTGTGGCCGGTGAAACCCTTGGTGCTGCTGGCGCGCGTGGTCGGTGGGAAGGCGCGGGCGATCAGCGCGGCCTCCACCTCGTCGTTCTTCAGGCTCGCCGTGCCGTGCAGGTTGATGTAGTCGACCTGCGCTGGCGCGAGCCCCGCGCGCGCCAGCGCGTCGCGCAGCGCCAGTTCGGCACCCAGGCCTTCGGGGTGCGGCGTGGACATGTGGTGGGCGTCGCTGGCCTCGCCGTAACCGAGCAGGCGTGGCGCGTCCGGCGCGGCCTCGACGCGTTCGAGCAGCGCGAAACCGGCGGCCTCGCCGATCGAGATACCGCTGCGTTCGCGGTCGAACGGCCGGCACGGCGCGCGCGACACCAGCTCCAGCGCGTTGAAGCCGAACAGCACGCTTTCGCACAGCGTGTCGACACCGCCGACCAGCGCGGCGTCCACCAGCCCCAGGCGAATCATGCGCTCGGCGCTGGCAAAAACCTTCGCGCTGGAGGAGCAGGCGGTGGAGACGGTCAGGCACGGCCCTTCGAGTTGCAGCGCTTCGGCCAGGAAGCCGGCCAGCGAGTGCGGCGCGTGGATCGGCGGGCGCAGCATGTCTTCCGGGAAGCCGCCGTCGGGATCGAGTCGGCGGTAGGCCTCCTCGGTGGCGCCGATGCTGGCCGTGGACGTGCCCATCAGGAGCGCCACCCGCGTGGCACCGTAGCGTTCGCGCGCGGCATGCACGGCGTCGAGAAAGCCGTCCTGGTTCATGCCCAGCCACGCCAGCCGGTTGTTGCGGCATTCCCAGACCGCCAGCGGCGTGGGCAACGGCGCGTCTTCGACGCCATCGACGCGCCCGACCCAGCATTCCAGCGGCGCAAGGCTGAAATCGTTGGGGCGCAGGCCCGTGCGGGCGGTCTCGATGGCGCGGCGATGCGCCTCGCGGCCGCGGCCGAGGGCGGAGGTGGCGGTGTAGGCGCTGACTGCCAGGGGAGCAATGGGTTGCAACATCGAATCAGCCTAGCGGCGGGCCGCGGGCTTGCCTAGCCTTGCTTTTCGGGGGCGAGGGCCCGGTTCATCCTTCCGCGGCGTGACTGCAAGTCCAGTCCGGACACGGGCCGTTCGGCGGGTGGACGCGGCAGGCGATTGCGGCGATCCGTCCGGCTGCGCACACTGGCGTTTTATCTGCTGCCCATTCGCCGTGCCGACGCCTTCCTCCCGACGCAATCCCTGGCGCTACCTGCGCGATTCCGACGTGCTGCATGCCGCCGTGGTGACGCTGTTCGCCATCATGCTCAGCGCCGGCATCGTGTGGATCGGCTACGTCGTGCACGTATGGCGTACGGCGCGGCGGGCTCCCACGACGCTGCCCGGACGCTGGGTCGTACTGGTGTTCGGCCGCCAGCTGGTCGCCGAAGAACCCGAGCACGACTACCGCGGTCGGCTGGCCCGGGCGCTGGCGCTCTTGCGCGGAAGGATCGCCAGCCGCGTGCTGCTTCTCGGCGGACACAGCAGCGGCACGCGCAGCGAGGCAGAAGCCGGCCATGCGTG